>JBAXBG010000198.1:0-5841 GCA_037142115.1 Verrucomicrobiota bacterium
GCCCCCAGGCGGTCGAGGTTTCCACCAAAACAGCCACCCGCGCGAGCCGCTGATCGCGGTGCGCCGGGGTGGGACTTTCGTTTGAAGTGCGCTTCAATTTCTAAAATAATAAATGCAAAAGTCTATATGCGGGAGGCACGGATCCGGTATCGTTGTGACCTTGTCAAGGGGAAACCCAATGTCTGTGCCTGCGGATTTTGCGGCCGCACCAACGCCGAATACGAAATCCCTCGAAACCTCGAAACCACCAACCATCAGAAATGTTCAGAAGGAATCCGTTTGCCCGTCCGCCACGAGCGCTTCCAATCGCTCTGCTTGCGGCATTTTGCGTCGCGACGTGCGGCGTCGCCACCGCGGGCGAGACCCCCACCCAGCGTGACGCCCGGATGGAGTGGTGGCGCGATGCGAAGTTCGGCATGTTCATTCATTGGGGGCTGTTTGCCGTTCCCGCCGGCGAGTGGCGCGGCAAGCCGGTGCCCGGCTTTAGCGAGTGGCTCATGAACCAGGGGCGGATCCCGGTGGCCGATTACGCGAAGCTGGCGCAGGATTTCAATCCGGTGAAATTCAACGCGGATGAGTGGGTGGGGATCGCCAAGGCGGCGGGCATGAAGTATCTCGTCATCACCGCCAAACATCACGACGGATTCGCCATGTTCGAGAGCGCGGCGAGCCCGTTCAACATCGTCGCCGCCACGCCCTTCAAACACGATCCGCTCAAGGATCTCGCCGCGGCTTGCGCCAAGCAGGGCATCAAGCTCGGATTCTATTATTCACAGTCGCAGGACTGGCATCATTCCGGCGGTGCCGGAAACCACTGGGATCCCGTGCCCGGCGATTACGATCAATATCTGGAAAAAACCGCCGTGGCCCAGGTGAGGGAGCTTCTAACGAAATACGGTCCGGTTTCCGTGCTCTGGTATGACACGCCGCGGCGCATGACCCTGGCGCGGGCGCAACCGTTTCTCGCGCTGCAGGCGCTCCAGCCGGGATTGATTTTCAACAACCGCCTGATGACGCCCGACCCGGCAAAAGACCACCTGCCCGGCGACACGGAGACTCCCGAACAGTTCATCCCGCCTAACGGTTATCCCGGCAAGGACTGGGAGACCTGCATGACGATGAACGACTCCTGGGGATTCAAGAAAGACGACCACCACTGGAAGGGCGTGGAAACCCTGCTGCACAACCTCAGCGACATTTCCAGCAAGGGCGGCAATTTCCTGCTCAACGTCGGTCCCACGGCCGAAGGGGAAATTCCGGGCCCCAGCATCGAGCGACTCAAGGCCATGGGCGCTTGGCTGAGGACCAACGGCGAGGCGGTTTATGGGACCCAGGCCGGGCTGTTTCCGCGGCGCCTCCCGTGGGGGCGGACAACCCGCAAGGCTCTGCCTGACGGCGGGACGCGACTCTTCCTCCATGTCTGGGACTGGCCGCAAGACGGAAAACTCCTGCTGCCAGGAATGCACCAGAAGGCGGGTGCCGGGCGGATGTTGGCCGGCGGCGCGGTGGTTAGCGCGATGGATTCGCCCGGGGGACTGGTGGTGGGGTTGCCGGGGAAACCCGACGACTCGCCGATCCATGTGGCCGCCTTGGATTTCTCCGGCCCCCTCACCACCGATCAGCAGATGATCACGGCCGGCGCGGATGGCCGGGTGGTTCTCAGCGTCGAGGACGCCGAGCTCTTCGGCGAGGATGACGGGAAACCCGTCGTCGAGGGTTCCGGCGAGACCGCTTCCTTCCGCGCGGCGGGCGGGTGGAAGGCCCGGTATTCGTTCCAGACTGCGGCTGAAGGACTTTGGAGCGTCTGCGCCGAGGTCTCGCTGGCGGCCTACAACCGGCTCAATGTTTCCGCGCCGGGGCCCTTCGGCCGCAGCATCGCCGCGGCGATCCAGCCATTCGGCGACGGGCCTGAGAGCTTCGGCCCGGTCGAACTGGGAGTCATCAAACTGCCCGCCGGGACTAACAGCCTGGAGCTCAAATCCGAGATGAACGAGGTGCGGCCCATCGGCGTGCGGCGCATCTGGCTGACCCCCGTGAAATGATCCACATCCCAAGAACATGATAGGACTGATTCTAGCAAGCATGGACGCCGTGGCCAACGCGTTCACGGACGCCTTCCGCAAGAAGGTGCTCGACCTGCGGTTTGACGCCGGCCTGGTAAGCGTCTGGTGCAAGGTGATCAGTTGTGTCGTGTTCGGCATCATCATCGCAGGGCTGGCATTGCTGCACGGCACGCCGCCGGAACTTCCGAACATCGGCAAGGGCCTCAACATGTCGCCCGAACTCGCGTTCCTCCTCTACATTTCCCTCAACGCCGTGCTGGAGGGCACCGAATCGACGGCGCCCTCACCCGCAACAGAAACCGAATGACGCATCGCCATCCCATGAGTTCACAAACATGCCAACCCCTGAAACTTGCGCGGTCTATCGGCAACAAGCTGATCCGCGACACTGCCATGCGCTACCGGCTCGAGGTTCCTGCGGTGAACCGCGAGTTCAGCAACGAGACGATCGGCGGCATCCAGGTGGTGGATTTCGGCCGCACCTTCGGGCTGGGACGGCCCGCCGCGGCCTGCGCGTGGACCCGTCTCACCGCTCCCGGCGACATGGAGATGACCGTGCAGGTCGAACACAACGACGGATGCATGATCTGGCTCAACGGCGAGCTGGTGTATGAGAAATCAGGCGACCGCGAAATCAACCTCGTGTTCGACGAACGGAGCCTCGAAATGTCCAACGAATGCCGGCTGAAACTACGCCGCGGACCCAATACCCTGCTGGTGAAATCCGAAACCTGTGGCAAGGATTGGCGCTTCTTCCTGCAACCTCCCAGCCACAAGGGCGCGGTGGTGGCTGGACCGGACGCCGCCCCAGAGATCGGGCTGCGCGATGTCGATGACGTGGACGCGCGGGTCGCGGAACTGAGCAACTGGCTGGTCATCGGCCCGTTCGAGAACTCCGCGCGCGATTTGGCCGCGCCGCTGCCACCCGAGCGCGAGTTCGTCTTCGGGCGGATGTATCCCGGGCGCGACGGACCGGTCACCTGGACGATCCCCAAGGTCGAGGTTCTGGGCGGGATCATCGGCTGGCAGCCATGGGGCAGCCTCTATCACTGGAGTTATTACAACGGCGGCACCGCATGGGCGATGCAGTGCCTTGCCGAGGCCACCGGCGAGCCGGCCTATCAAGACTATGCCGATCGTTTCTGCGATTATCACCTCGAGGGCATTCCTTTCGTCGAACACCAGGTCAAGACGCTCAATTCGGTCAACTCGGCCAATCATTTCATCATCGATTCGCCATTGCTGGATTTCACGCTGGCACCCTCGCTGCCGTTCATCCACCGGCTGCGAAAACAACGGCTGTTCGCCAACCGCCCGCTCTACGCTCAATGGATCGCCAAAATGCTGGATTTCGCCCGCAACGGCCAGCTGCGCCTTCCGGGCCACGGCATCTACACCCGCCTCACGCCGGTTGAATACACGACCTGGGTGGACGACATGTTCATGGGCATTCCCTTCCTCATCCAGGCGGCACTTTACGCGGATGACGACAAGACCCGGCGGGAGTTCCTTGATGACGCGGCGCACCAGGCGCTCGAGTTCAACACCCAGGTCTGGAACGACGAGGCGCAGCTCTACATGCACGCCCGCTATTCCGGCAGCGACGTGAAATTTCCGCACTGGTCGCGCTGCAACGGCTGGGCGATCTGGGCGATGAGCGAGGTCTTGCTGCACCTGCCCGAGGATCACCCGAAACACGCCGCCCTCCTCGATCACTTCCGCCGCCACGCCCGCTCGCTGGTGCGCTTCCAGACCGACGACGGATTCTGGCTCAACGTGCTGGACCGTGCGGATTCGAGCCGGGAAATTTCCGGCACCGCCATTTTCACCATGGCCATCGCCCGTGGACTCAACGAGGGCTGGCTGGACGCCGGCGAATTCTCGCAGGTGGCGCTCAAGGGCTGGCAGGCCATCGAATCCCAGATCGAACCCGACGGCACCGTCCACAATATCTGCGAGGGCACGATGTGCTCCGAGGACCCCGATTTCTATGTGGCGCGCCCGCTCTATGACAACGACACCCACGGCCTCTTCGCCGTGCTTTTCGCGGCCATCGAGATGGACCGCTGGTCTAGCCTCAGTCGTTTCGCGATCAGCGAAAAAGTGGGGCCGGAGGAGGCTTTGCGCGCCATGCCGGAAGGCGATCCGGCCTGGCATCGGGCAGCCACAACGAGTTCACCGTCACGTTCAACACCGGCACCACGGGCAACGCATCCGGCAATCTCGCCATGACCGGCTACAGCGTGCAGGACGGCCTGACTGACGAACAGCTCACCACCGTCAACATCGCGATTGCAGGCGTCACCATCCCTGAGCCCGACATCGCCTCACCGATGTCCTCCGTAAATCCATTCACAGCTTGTCGCAGAGCCTCAAGAAGAGGATTCGCGCTCGTGGTCACCCTCAGCTTGATGATACTGCTCACGGTCATCGCCGTCGGCCTGTTATCTATCAGTTCGATCGCCCTGCGCTCGTCGGGCACCGGTGAAGCGATGGCGCGCGCCCGTGCCAATGCCCGGATGGCCATGATCCTGGCGCTGGGCGAACTCCAAAAACAAACCGGCACCGACACCCGCGTCACCGCGCGTGCCGACGTGCTCGACGCGAAAAATCCGCCAGTCCTCGGCGTCTGGAAAAGCTGGGAAGGCACCGACCATGAAACCACCGGCGCCTTCGCCGGGCGACCCGTCTCTCCCGGCAGCTACGCGGCCAAGAAGAAGGCGCGGTTTCTCGCGTGGCTGGTTTCCGGCAACACGACATCCGCCGTTCCTGACACCACGCCAGGCGCTTCCACCTTCACATTCTGAAAACCACCTCATGATGACCCAGGAATTGAAATCGTATCCATCCGGCGGGCGGTTCCGGCTCGGAGTCCGTGCCCATGATTTCGGCAGGCTACCTGCCGAGGAACTGGCGGCAAAGATCGCGTCCAAAGGATTGGTTTGCACCCAACTCGCCCTGACCAAGGCCATCGCCGGGCTCAACCTCCAACCGGGCCAATTGAATCCGGGACTCGCCTTTGACATCGGCCAGGCATTTCTGCGCCACCGCGTGCAGATCGCCGTTCTCGGGTGCTACATCAATCCGCTCCATCCGGATCCCGCCACCCGGACGAAGCTGTTGGATTGGTTCAAGGAACACCTGCGCTTCGCCCGTGATTTTGGCTGCGGCCTGGTGGCGTTGGAGACGGGTTCTTTGAACGCCGACTACTCGCCGCATCGCGACAACCATGGCGAGCATGCGTTCCAACAGTCCATCGCCAGCCTTGCCACGTTGGTCGCGGAGGCGGAGCGCTTTGGTGTGGTCGTCGGCATTGAAGGGGTCGCGCACCATGCGGTCTCCACTCCCTCAAGAATACGAACCGCCTTGGACATCCTCCGCTCGCCGAATGTCCAGGTGGTGTTTGATCCGGTAAACCTGCTTTCCTCAGAGAATCATCCCGACCAGGACCGCATCATCCGCGAATCGTTTGATCTGTTCGGCGACCGCATGGCCGTCATCCATGCCAAGGATTTTATCATCACAAACGGCTCCGTTGCTTCCGTGCCCATGGGCATGGGGGATTTCCATCACGGGCTGTTGTTAGACACGGCCGCCACTCGCAAGCCGGGCATCAGCATCCTGTTTGAGGAAACCGACGAGCTGGGCGTTGCCCACAGCATGGATTTCATCCGGGGGTTGGAAATCACTTCCCGCAACGCGGGGGAAACTTGATAGAGTAATACCCCGATCACTCCTTCCCTGGGTTTTTAGAAGCTTCCCGATAGTCGGGGAAGCC
>JBAXBG010000199.1:0-5821 GCA_037142115.1 Verrucomicrobiota bacterium
GGTTTCCGGGTATTTCATCAAGTGACGGCACGCTCGCGCCGCCACAACCCGGCGAGCAGCAGCCAATAGCCGGCGAATTCCGCCGCCTTGGACCAATACTGGATCGGGGCGTCGCCGCCATGGCAACCGCAGGTAATGTCGAGTTGGTGGGCCCACGCCCAGCCGATGCACACGGCAAACACCGCCACCAGACCGGCCAGGGTGAGGATCGCGCCGCGGCGCAGGATGCCGACCATCAGGCAGAGGCCGGCCACGATCTCAAACCACGGCACGGTGTAGGCGGCAATGGCATCGAGCGGCGGCGCGACCATCCGGTAGTTGGCAATGTCGCGGGTGAACCGGTCGAGGCCGGTGCCAAAGACTTTGACCCCGCCGCTGTAGAGAAACCAGCAGCCCAACCCTACCCGGGCGATGCCTGAAAGCGCGTTCATAAGGAGCGCGGACGTCTCGTCCGCAAAGTCGGTGGAGTGAGAAAGGGAAGATTGAAAGCACCAGGCTTGCGCCATCCGCGGACGGGTGGGCGGGACGCCCACTCTCCTTGAGGCCGGTGTTTCAAGCCGTGAGATAGCGGCGCTGAGCCAGGGCTTCCGGGTTGTGGGGTTTGGCGGCGTTGACGGCTTGGGTGTCGGCCAGGATTTCCTCGCGAAACTTGGCGATGATCGCCTCCACCGGCCAGGACGAGGCCTCGCCAAACGCGCAGATGGTGCGGCCGTCGATCTGATAGGCCACGCTCTCCAAGGTGGCGACATCCTGCGGGCTGGCGTCGCCCGCGACGATGCGGTCCGAGATTTTTTTCATCCAGGTGGAGCCCTCGCGGCAGGGCGTGCACTGGCCGCACGATTCGTGGGCGTAGAACGCGTTGAGGTTGTTGAGCACCCACGACATTTTGCGCGAGTCATCGAGCACGATCACTCCGCCGGAGCCGGCCATGGTTCCGCAAGCAGCCAGGGTGTCGAAATCGAGCGGGATGTCCCAGAACTCGAGAAGTCGCTCGCTGCCGTCGGGGTTTTTAAGCTTAAACGATTCATCGCAGCGGAGGATTTTCGACGACGAGCCGCCGGGGATGACGGCCTTGAACTCGCGCCCGTCCTTGGGCCCGCCGCAGAGGTCGTAGAGCAACTCGCGCATCGTGAGTTTTCCCACCTCGATTTCGAAATAGCCGGGTTTGACCACATCGCCCGAAACGCAGAGGATGCGGGTGCCGGTGTTGCGCGGCACGCCGAGGCGTGCGTATTCGTCGCCGCCCATGCGGATGATGTGTTTCACATGGCAGAGCGACTCAACGTTGTTGACGATGGTCGGGCACATGTAGAGCCCCAGTGCGGCGGGAAAATACGGCGGCTTGATCCGCGGATACGGCCGCTTGCCTTCCAGCGACTCGATCAGCCCGGTTTCCTCGCCACAAATGTAGGCACCTGCCCCGCGGTGAACATAAATCTCCACATCGAACCCGGACCCCAAGATGTTTGCTCCCACGAAGTTGTGGCGACGGGCCTCCTCGATCGCCTGTTCGACGAGGCGGGCCGCCTCGGGAAACTCCTCGCGGAGGTAGATGTAGGCGGTGTGCGCGCCCACGGCAAAGGCGGAAATCACCATGCCCTCGATGAGTTGGTGCGGGTCTTGGTGGAGGATGTAGCGGTCCTTGAACGTGCCGGGCTCGGATTCGTCGCCGTTGCAAATCAGATAGACCGGCTTGGTATTGTGGGGCGGGATGAAGGTCCACTTCATCCCGGTCGGGAACCCGGCCCCGCCGCGCCCCCGCAGCCCCGCCTTCTTCACCTCATCGGTGATCTCTTTGGGCTGCATGGCCATGGCCTTCTTCAAATCCTCATAGCCCCCGTCGCGCAGACAGCACTCGATGGACGGATCCCAGCCCACCCGGTCCACATTCTTGAAAATGAGCCGGTATTCGCGCGGGTGGGGTGGCTTGGTGTAGGTGATCATGGTGCAATCTCCGGCGCAGTATGGCCAGCCAGGCCCGCCACGCAAAACCCAATTTGCGGGAAAATTCACGCACGCGCCGCCCGCCCCGCTCAGGGGTCCTGCCACCGCCAGCACATCACCACCTCGATATCCGGATGAATGCTGTGATGAACCGGGCACCCCGCAGCGGCGCTTTCGAGCAGGCGGCGCGCGGGGTGGCTGGCGGACAACGGCACATGGAGATCGACCTCCAGCCGCTGGATCCTGCGCGGCAGGTCATTGGACATGAATTTGCGCACCAGCAAGGTCATGCCCTTGACGGAAATCCCCTGGCGTTTGGCGACGATGCCGATGACGGTGGCCACGCAGGAGGCCAGCGCCGTGGCCAGCAGATCGGTCGGGGAAAATGCCTGGCCCAGGCCGTTGTTATCGAGCGGGGCGTCGGTGACGAGCGTGTTGCCGGAGGGCGTGTGCAGTGCCGAACAATGCAGGTCGCCTTCGTATGCGAGTTTGATTTCTACCATGATGTGAGGCGTGAGGAATGGCGCGGCCTAATCGGATTTCGGCGGCTCCTTGGCAAGCACGATGCGAAAGCCGTAGATCGAATCCTGATAGGTGGGCGGCACGGCGTTGCGCGAGCCGGTGACGAGGTTTTCCAACTGGCAGGTGTTCCAGCCGCCGCCGCGCAGCACCCCGAGCACGTGGCTGCCAAGCTGCGAATACTCGTCCTCCACCCACTCCTGGACATTGCCGCTGAGGTCATACAAGCCGAACTCGTTGGGCGGGAACGAGCCCACCGGCGCCGTGAACGCAAAACCATCGTCATAGCCGGTGATCGTCCGGTCGCTGGAAATCGCCCCCGCGCGCACCGCCGACTGGTCGGCGAAATTGCCGACTTTTTCGTTGTCCGGCCAGCTCACGCCCCACGGGAACACCCGTTCCTTGCGGGCATCGCGCCAACCGGGACTGATCCCCTCCTCCTCCTGCAGGCCCGCCATCTGGCTCCATTCCAGGTCGGTCGGCAGACGGTACACATGCGCTTGGGAAATCCGTTCGCCCGCCCGCTCGCGGCGCGTCAGCCATTCACAAAACGCCTGCGCGTCCTCCCGCGAAACATTGACCACCGGGTGGTCGGACTCCTGCGGAAAATAGGCCGGGCGGGCCGCGGCGTGCCCGGATTCCTTGACAAAGAGCGCGTAATCGCTGACCCGCGTTTCCCACACCGCGGCCATCAACTCCTGCCCGATGGGTGCCAGGCGCATGCCGATGCCATTGTCCCAAACCCGCCCGAACACCACCCCCTGGTTCTTTTTCAACACCACGCTTTCCTCCAGCGCCTGGCCTTCCTTGAGCGTGAGCTTCTTCTGGAACGGCTTGTAACCCTCCAGAACTAACAACAACTCGATCGGCCCGGGTTTCACCTTCGGCACCAGCAGCGGCACGTGCGTGGCCCCGACTAACAGATTATTGACATACACCTCGGCACCCGGCGGCTGGCTGGTCAGATAGATCCGGCCATAGACGATCTGGCGGATCCTGACCCGGAATGGCTGCCAATCGTCGCGGCGGGCCCGCTCGCTGAGGCCGACGGTGGCGGGCACCGGGTCGCGGACCGGCCGCACCTCGTGATCCTCGGTGAGGAAGCCCGCCTTGACGCCGCCGGTGCGCAACCAGCCGCAGAAGGCCAGCGCGGCGTCGGCCGAGGTGAGCACCACGTCCTGGGCGGGTGACGACCCCGCTTGGCCGCGGGGCAGGATTTCGACGGCGGAATCCGCCAGTTTGGCGACCTTGGCAAACTGGGACCAGACGTCCTTGGTCACCGCGCCGGCACTGACATGGTGGTCGTCCACTGCCTGATAGAGCAGCCCCAGATGATCCGCCCAGCGCTCGCCCGCCTGGGGCGGGCAAAAGACCTGCAATTCGCCGGACAGAGCCATCGGTTCGCGGGTCGCGGCAACGGTCATCTTGCCGCTCACGTCCAATGACCGGTAGCCCTTTTTGCGCAGCGTGAAGGTCACGTCCTGGTCGATGGCGGCCGTCATCGTCGGGGTCGGGGTGGTGGCCACCAACACGCCCGTGGCATCGAGCACGTCGGCCCCCTCGGGCGTGCTGAAAACCCGCAGTTGACCCACCGAGGGTGCCGGGGCGATCAGCCGCGACGTCCACTGCCGGGCCCACGCCGTATCCTTGAGTCCTTGCCAACCCGCCCAGCCGGCGAAACCTAGCAGCACCAGTGAGGGCAGCACCACCACCGCCGCACTCCGCCGGCGACGCTGCCCGCGCTGAATCCGGCGCAGCGCCACGGCCAGTTCGCCCGCGGTGGAGATTTTGCGCTTGGAGATCCGCGGCTCGCACACGTCGCAGATGATCCGGTTGAGTTCCAGCCAGCGTTTGCGCTCGCCACCCGTCGGCATTTCATCGGGCAGCTCGGGGAAATTCATCCGGTCCTTGCCGGTCGCGAGTTCATAAAGCACTTTGCCCAAGCTGTAGACGTCTGCCTGCGCGGAGCCCGGTCCTTCCGGCGGCACAAACCCCTCGGTGCCCACAAACGTCCGCTGGCCACGCGCCGCCACCAGCCCGATGTCGGCCAGCTTGGCCTTGCCATTGACGAAGATCACATTCGAGGGCTTCACGTCGCGGTGCGCCAAGCCCCCTTCATGCAGATGATTCAACGCCTCCGCGAGCCGCAGCCCGACGTCGATGCTGTCCGCGGTTTCCCACGGCACGCCCGTCGCCTGGTGGTGATCCGCCCGCAACGTGCGCGGCTCGTATTCGATCGGATTGATGTCGCGCCCGGTGCGCACGTCGTCGCCGAGCTCCATCACGTAATAATAAAACGACACCCC
This sequence comes from Verrucomicrobiota bacterium, assembly GCA_037142115.1. Lineage (GTDB taxonomy): Bacteria > Verrucomicrobiota > Verrucomicrobiia > Verrucomicrobiales > Akkermansiaceae > Luteolibacter. The sequence continues at coordinate 4,770 of JBAXBG010000199.1, forward strand.
GTCGGGGCTCCTGCCCACATGCAAAATATTCACCAGCGCCGGGTGGTCGCGCGAAATCGGCTCAAACTTCAATATCCCCTCGAACTCCCGCTCAAAGCCGCGCTCCTCCTCGAAGTCTTCGCGCCGCACCACTTTGACCGCCCGCAGCGCCCCGGTCACTCCGCGCGCCAACCACACCTCGCCATACGCCCCGCCACCGATTTTACGCAGCACCTCGTGATCCGGGATCGAGGGAATTGGACGGTCTCTACCCCGCATGGTCTTGGTCTTCGAGTTTGGCCAGCTCGCGCTTGAGCACCACCCCCACCCGGTGCTTGGCCAGATAGACCTGGGCCATGCTCACGCTGAGTTGCTTCTGCACCTTGGAGGCCTCCCACTGCTTGATGACGTAGCAATCAAATATCTGATACTGCTTGGGCGAAACCTGGGCTTTGACCCGGGCCAGCGCCGCGTCGGCGATGTTTTTCTGCCATTCGGTGTTCCACAGCCGAGACAACACGTCACCCGCGGGATCCTCGATCCGGTCGATCACCGAGGTCTTGCGGTCATTCTCCCACTCGCCCGAAATCATCGCCGTGTCTTTCTTGCGCTTGCGAAACTGGTCGTTGATCCGCCAGCGCGTCATGTTCATCAACCACGTCTTGAACGACCCCTGGTCGGGATCGTAGAGCTTCTTCTTGCTCTGCTTGGCAATCGATAAAATCGTCTCTTGCACGCAGTCAAACGCCTCGTCCTGGCGCAAACCCGCCTTCACCGCCACCGAATAAATCAGCCGCCAGTAGGTTTGATAGAACTCGTCCCAGGTCCGCTGGTCCTCCCAATTGTCCAGCCGCGCGATCAAACTCTTGCGCGTTTTTGCGTAGGCCTGCGTCAGCACCTCGTCCCGGGTCTCATCCCCTGCTTTTTCCTCGTCGTCCTCAGACATCGCGGCAACCCATACCCTAATCCTCGCCTGCTGTCTTTCTCCGAATACGAATTTTCACAACTCGTTGATCTTAAGTTGTCGAAACCCGTATTTGCTCCCGGATGGACCGACACAGCCACACCCCGCG
>JBAXBG010000200.1:0-5819 GCA_037142115.1 Verrucomicrobiota bacterium
CCGGCAGGCTCTGGCCTAAGCCGCCGCGCCGTGACGTGTAGGCGGCACGGGTGACTGCGCGGAGGCCCATGCAGAACAACGCGTTGTGACCCAAGCGCCTACTGCGCGGCCTCCCAGCGCGCCTCTTCGTCGGTGAAGTAGCGCACCCGGACTTTTTTGAACTCCTGGGTGGAATACAGCGAGTGGTGACCGGCGAGGCCGGTGGCCTCGGCGATGGCGGCCATGGTTTGCTCGCATTCGGCCTCGCTCTTGCCGTGGACCATGGTGAAGAGATTGTACGGCCACTCCGGATAGCTCGGGCGCTGATAGCAATGGCTGACCGCGCGGAAGCCCGCCATCGTTTCCCCGAGGCGCTGCAAGGCGGCCGGATCGTTCTCCGGCCCGGCCCACACGCCCATGGCATTGGCGCCGAAGCCCGCCTTGCGGTGGTGGAGCACCGCGGCGAAGCGCCGCATCCGCCCGGTGGTTAGAAACCGCTGGTGCATGTCCGCCGCTTCCTCAAACGGCAGGCCAAGCTCCGCGGCCACCGCCACGAACGGTTCGGCCACCAGCGCGAGGTCGCGCTGCATCACCCGCACGAAGGCGATTTCCTGGTCGCTTAGCGGTCCGGCATCCTGGCGGTTGGCTTCGGTGTAGGCGGGGGCCGCCTGGTCGCTCGGCTTGGCGTCGCCCTCGACATCAAAGCGAACGCCGATCTTGAACAGCCGCAGGGTGGGCAGCAGGCGGGTGGATTGCGCGCCGGACAGGCGGTGCAGCAGGTCGACGGTGCCCTGCAGGCCGAGGCGGCTGGTTGGCGGCACGGCGATGGTATACCAGAGGTTGAACTCGTGGTTGCGCAGGTAGTTGTGGCTCACGCCGGGGTGGGAGTTGATCGCGGCCACGGCGGCATCCAACAGTTCCGGGGCGATCTTGGCCGCAACCAGGCTCGAGGCATAGCCGAGGCTGCGGGTGTCAAAGATTGCGCCGATCTGGCGGATGACCTTGGCCTGCTTCAAGGCGGTGACGCGCGCCAGGGTGGCGGCTTCGGTGAGTCCGCAGCGCGCGCCGAGATTGGCGAACGGTCGCCGGGTGAAGGGCATGGCTTCCTGCAAAACTCCCAGCAGGGCGGCGTCGGCGGTATCGGTGGTGGCGTTCATTCGCGTGGAACCTAGCACGCGAATGCCGGAGGGAAAGCCGGGATTCGCACGTGGGCCGGGGCCTTATTTGATGAGGATCACGCCGTAGGACTCGGCGTTGGCATTGTTGTTGGCGGTGCCGTTCCACACCATCTGGACCTTGCGGCCCGCCGTCGGGGAATCGGCGTCGTCGAGCGCCACGTCGAACCCGAATTGACCGCTGATATGGGCCGGCAGTGTGAAGTTCACCGTCAGGGTGTAGCCGTCGCTGGTTTTGTGCGCCAGCACCCGCAGATCCTTGAGCACCTGCTTGCGGGCAATGACAGACCTGCCGGTGGCACCCGCGCTGAGATGAACCACCCCGTCCAGCGAGTTGGCGATTTTGTCCGCGTCGGTGCGCAGATCAAAGAAAAATTCCACGCCATCGCCGGCCCAGGGGGTTTTGCCGGTGGCCTCGGGGAAGTAGGCGTCGTCGGTCACCTGCACGACCACGGTCACCGCGCGCTCGCGCAAGGTCACCGTGCCGGTGGCGCTCAAGTCGGCTTTGCCTTTCCAGTTGCCGCCGGACATGACCCGGTTCTGGCCGTCGATGACCTGCCCGCCGACGCGCACCAGCGCGGCCTCGGCCAGCTCGAAGCGGGCGGGGATGGCGCCGCTCACCTCCAGGGCCTTCTTGGACGGGACCGGCACTTCCAAGGCGAACTCGCGCGCCACCGCGCCGGAGAACGCGCCCTCGATGGTCAGCGGCGAGCCGGTGCCTGATAGGTCGATGGTCTCGGTGAGCTCCTTGCCCGCGGCAATGGTGAGGGATTTGCGGGCTTCCGACTTGCCGGCCGCCCGCGCCTCGAATGCGCACAGCAGGTCGCTGGCGAACGGATTGCGCACCGTCAGTTGCGCCTGATAGGGACGCCCGGCCAGCAGCAACTCGGGCAGGCGCAGCCCGAGGAGTTCCTGCAGCACCGGCGGGTGGCGGGACTCCAAATAAACCGGCACTTCACCGAGAACCAGCACCCCGGCGCCATCCGCGCGGTTGCCATAGAGGTCGAGCCGGGTGAGCGGGCTGTCGGTGGCGGCGCATTTGGCGACCACCAGTTCGGACCCGTACAACGTCCACAGCACGGTGACGCAGCGGGTGGCGTCGCCAAACTGATAGGCGCGGATGTTGCGGTTCAATGGCAGCGTGCGCTGGTATTTGAGCCCGGCCAGGGTGCTGGCCAGCGCGAGATGCGCCACGTAGGCGGGCTTGGGAGAGAAGTCGCTGTTGAGCGGGCCGCCGCCGCCGCGCACCGAGTAATTGAAGTTGTGCTTGATATCCAGCGCCTTCGACTGCACGTGCCACTGGACGACGCGCGCGGCATGCATCTCCTGGCTGAGCAGCGGCACGTTGAAGATGCCGCCGGCCACCCCCACCAATTTCGGATTGTCGGTGGACTGGAAGCTTGTTTCGCTGTTCCAGACCGGCTTGTTGCCGTCGCCGTTGGCGGCGAAGAATTGCCGCAGCGGGCCCATCATCGGCACGGTGGCGTCCCACGATTGCGCCGGGCCGCCGGCGCTGTAGAGGTGCAAGTCGATCACGTCGTAATCGGACTGGGGTTTCTGGGCATACCACTCGGGCAGGCCGTAGGCGTTATCCTGGTCGGTGTGGCGGGTGCTGGTGAAGTTGGTGTAGGCGGCGCAAAACCCGCCCAGGCAGATCTTGGCCTTGGGGTCGGCGGCGCGGATGATCGCGGCGGTTTGTTTCAGCAGCGCGGCGTAGGCCTCGGTTTTGAACGGATAGAGAAACTGGCGGGTGTCCGCCTCGTTCCATATCTGATAGAACGGGATCCGCCCCTGATAGCGGGTGGCGAAGGCCTTCACATAGTTGTTCCAGAGCGCCATGTCGGGCGGCAGGCAGAAGCCGGCGGAGACCTCGAACCGGTGCGTGCGCTGGGCCGGCGGGGTGACCATGAACGGTTTGGTGCCGCCCATGATGCACGGGTAGAGCGTGATGCCGTGCTTTTCGGCGATGGCGAGGCATTGGTCCAGGCCATCCCAGTAGTAGGCGCCGGGGGTTTCCTCGATGTAGTCCCAATTGACCCAGACCCGGAACCATCGGATCCCCATTTGGGACAGGCGATAGAGCAAGGCATCGGCCGAGGCGGCATCGAAACTGTCGCGGCCGAAGCCCCATTCCTCGGTGATGCCGTAGAGCGAGGCGGCGGCGGGTTCGCGGGTGGCGGCGGCGGCGGTGATGCTGATGGGCAGCTGGAGTTTTTTTTCAGCGCCGGAGCCGGTGATGGTGGCTTCCAGCTTATACCATCCGAACGGCAGCGGCGGCAGCTGGTAGTTATGGGTTTCCGCCGTCACCGCGCTCGGCCGGATCGCGGCGATCTTCTTGCCCTGGAGGTCAACCACCGCGATGGTGCTGGCAAAGGTTTTGGCGTTTTTGGCCGGGAAAAACAACGCCGTGGCAAAGGGACCCGCGCCGGTAAAGTAGCCCAGGTCGCACGGGCTGCCTTGAAACGCCGCCTTGACCTTGGGCTCATAGACCCGCAGCGCGAACTGTTCGATCTCGGCATTGAGCAGGCCGCTGCCCGGGCCCTCGCCCAGGATATAGAAGGTCCGCCCCTTGTGCCACACGAACGGCTTGGGCATGACCGCGCGGTCCACGGCCTGGCCGTTGAGCCATAGGGTGCATTCGTTAGACGACCAGCGCGCCTTGACGAGGAACCGTTGGCCGGCGGTGACGCTGACCGGGGTGTTGACCTGGGTGCCCACCGCGGCATCGGAGGCTTTGATCCGCGCGATCAGGCTGGTGCCGCCCCAAAAAGTCAGGTTGAAGGAGTCCGGGTCGCCGCCCTGGATGTTCTTGCCCAAGGCGAACAGCATGTTGGCTTTGGAGGTTTCCTTGGAGCTCCACTTCGGTTTGAAGGTGCATTCCACCTCGTAGGTCAGCTCGGGGTTGTCACACAGGTCATCGGGCAGCACGAAGCCGTAGGGCTCGGTTAGGTCGAGCGGTTTGAGGGTGAGCCCCTGGCCGGCGAGAGTCGCGGCGGCGGCGGTCTTTTTGTAGATCAGATTGGCCTTCGCCCGGCAGGCTTTGGCGTAGTCGATCTCCTCGGTGTTCACCGCGGCAGGCCCTTTAAGCGGCTCGCCGATATATAATTTTGCGATGTCGAATTGGCCGCTGAGCTGCTGCATGCGGAACGACAGGCCGCACTGGACGGCCCCGTCCGGAACCGGCACGATCTGTGAGAAATCCTTCCACTGGGTCGTGGGCTGACAGATGATGGCGGCGGTTCCTGCCGCGGAGCCATCGCTCTTGCCAAATCCGACATGCACCCAGCTGCCCCGGTCGCGCGAGGCGGTGGCCGAGGTCGACCGGTACTTGAAGCGCACCTCCAGTTCAGTGAGCCGGACGAGCGGGAGGCGGTTGACGGCGAAGCTGGTGGTGGAGCCATCGGCTGCCGCCAGCCGCAGGAATTTGCCCTCGCCGGCGGGGGCGTTTTGGATCGTGACATCGCCATCGACCAGATCCTTGGGCAAATCGGTCGTGAACGCGTTGAGGTAGAGGGGTTTGCTGGCGGCCTGCTTGAGGGCGGGCTCGGCCCACAATGGCGAGGTGAAGACGCACGCGATCAGCCAATAAGTCAGGGATTTCATGGTGGGGTTTGACAAACGCTGCGCAACTCGGGCGGACACCCTCGCGCAATGACTTGCTAGCAAAAAGTGTGGATCCCGCACGCCGACGCCGTCAAACGAAATTCAGGGCCCTCCACGCCGGTCCCGGCAAAATCGGGATTGGCGCCAGCTTGCACTGGCACAGCCGGCAAAACCCCGCTATGTCCGGGCACGCCGCACGGCGCAATTCTCCCATGACTTCCGATCTAACTGTCATTAAGGCCGGCACCGGGGTGCTGACCAAATCCGTCGATGGCTCGCTCGACCGGGCGGCGCTGGCACATCTGGTGGCGGCCATCGCGGGGCTGATCGATGCCGGCCACCGCTGTTTGTTCGTCTCCTCCGGCGCGGTTGGCTCCGGCGTTTCCGCCTTCGGGCTGGCCGAGTATCCCCAGGACATCGCCACCCGCCAGGCCTGCGCGGCCGTCGGCCAGGCGCGGCTGATGCAGACCTACAGCAGCTTGTTTTCCAACTTCGAGGTCACCATCGCCCAGGTCCTGCTCACCGCCGCCGACCTGGGCACGCCGGAGCGCGCCGGCTATGTCTCGGACACGCTCAGCCGCCTGCTCGCCGAGCCGCGGATCCTGCCGATCCTCAACGAGAACGACTCGGTCGCCATCCAGGAACTGAAATTCGGCGACAACGACATGCTCTCGGTGCTGGTGGCGCAACTTGCCGGGGCCAAGCGCGTGATTTTGCTCACCAGCGTGGACGGCCTGCTCGATCCGGAGACCAACGAGCTGATTCCGGAAGTCACCGACATTGACCAGGTCTTCCGCCACGTCCGCGATGACAAGGGCCGCTTCTCGATGGGCGGCATGGCCTCCAAACTCGCCGCAGTGAAGTTCGCGGTGGACGCCGGCATCGAGACCCACATCGCCCACGGCCGCCACCCGGAACGCCTCGCCGGCATCGTCGCCGGAAAGGGGATCTCCACCCGCTTTCATGCGGCCCGTCCCTGAGGCCGCCCCGGACCGCGAGTCTCCAGACTCGCTCTCATTGACCTCGCTCTCATTGACCTCGCTCTCATTGACCTCGCTCTCA
>JBAXBG010000201.1:0-5742 GCA_037142115.1 Verrucomicrobiota bacterium
GCCGCGCGGCCCCCAGGCTTTGGTCGCCGGCGGGGCCACGGGAATCGCTCCGGCGGCCAGCGCCTGGTCATACGCGGCCCTTCACGAGGGAGATTTCCAACTCGGCCATCTTGGCGGCAAACGCCCGGTTGAGGTCGATGCCGAGTCGCTCGGACAGCGCCAGAATCCACCACAGGCACTCGGCCAGCTTGGCTTCCAAATCCTGATGGAGATCCCCCTGATGCACCCATCGGCCTTCGGTCGCCATTACCAGGCGTCCCAACTCGCCGACGTCATGCACCAATCCCAGCACGTCTTCCTGGTTCGTCCACGGGCTTCCGTGGTGGTGCTGCTCCAGCTCGTGGTAGAGCGTGCGAATCCGCATTGCGCGCTCGACCGCGCCGGTGAAATCCGTCTCGTGGGCTGGGGTGTGCATGGTTTGATGTCGGCGGTTACGCGGGCGAGAGCGCGGCGACGCACACCAGGATGTCCTCGAGCGGGGCGAGGCGGCCGATGCCCTCGTAGCCGCAGGCGAGGTCGCCCACGGCGGGGCCGACGAAGGCGCAGCCGTCCTGTTGGAGTTGTTGGACGTTGCGCTGGGTGGCGGGATGGAGCCACATCTTGCCGTTCATGGCAGGCGCGATGAGCACCGGGGTGGTGCGCGGCAGCGCCAGATAGATCGAGGACAGCGGGTCGGGCGCCAGGCCGTGCGCGAACTGCGCTAGCACGTTGGCGGTGGCTGGCGCGACCAGGAACAGGTCAGCCTGGTCGGCGAGCTCGATGTGCCCGGGTTTCCACGAGTGCTTTTCATCCTCCAGCGCCACCAGCACCCGGTTGCGCGTCAGCGTCTGGAGGGTCAGCGGGGCGATGAACCCGGTGGCGGCGCGCGTCATCACCACGTGCACGTCGTGGCCGAGCTTGACGAGTTGGGAGGCGAGGTCGGCCGCCTTGTAGGCTGCGATCGAACCGGTGATGCCGAGGAGGATGGTCATGGGTGGGGTGGTGGTGTTTCTAGCGGAGCATGGCGACCGCCTTGTGGGTGGCGGCGGCCAAGGCCTCCACGTCGTGGGCGGTGTTGTAGAAGGCGAACGAGGCGCGCACCGTGCCGGTGATTCCGAAGCGGGCCATCAACGGCTGGCAGCAATGGTGGCCGGTGCGCACCGCCACCCCCATTTGATCTAACAAAGTCCCGATATCGTAGTGATGGAGGCCCTCGACGGCGAACGACAGCGAGCCGGAGCGATCCGCCGGCCCGTAGAGCCGGATGCCGGGGATGTCGCCCAGCGCGACCGCCGCGGCGCGGATCAACTTCATCTCGTGGGCGTGGATCGCGTCGAGGCCGAGGCCGTTGACGTAGTCGAGCGCGGCGGCCAGGGCGATGGCGCCCTCGATGTTAGGGGTGCCGGCCTCGTATTTGAATGGCAGTTCGTTGTAGCTGGTGTGCTCGAAGGTGACCTCCTTGATCATTTCCCCGCCGCCCTGCCATGGTGGCAGCTCGTTGAGCACGGCGGCGCGGCCCCACAGCACGCCGATGCCGGTGGGCGCGTAAAGCTTGTGGCCGGAAAACACCACGAAATCCGCGCCCAGCGCCTGCACGTCGATGGCCAGGTGGGCGGCGGACTGGGCGGCGTCGATCAACACCAGCGCGCCGGCGGCCTTGGCGGCGCAGGTCATTTCGGCGACCGGATTGACCGTGCCGAAGGCATTGGAGATCCACGTGAGGGCGAGGAGTTTCACCCGTCCGCCGAGCAGCGCGCGGAATGCATCCTGGTCGAGCGTGCCGTCGTCGTGGCAGGGGATGACTTTCAGGGTGGCCCCGGTCCGCTGGCAGAGCATCTGCCACGGCACGATGTTCGAGTGGTGTTCGAGGGTGGAAACGAGCACCTCGTCGCCCGCCGCCAGCCCGCCGGATAGGGCGAGGATGTTCGCCACCAGGTTGATGCCGCAGGTGGTGCCGGAGGTGAAGATCACCTCGTCGCTGGTGGCCGCGTGCAGGTGGCTGGCCACCGTCTGGCGCGCGTCCTCGTATGCTGCGGTGGCGGCCCGCGCGAGCTGGTGGGTGCCGCGATGGATGTTGGAATTGATCGCCTCGTAGAAGTGGCGCGACGCCAGCAGCACGGCCAGCGGTTTCTGGGTGGTGGCGGCGTTGTCCAGATAGACCAGCCGTTGGCCGTTGATCGACTGGTCAAGGATCGGGAAATCGGCTAGCAGCGAGGCGGTGGGGATCATGGCGCGTGGCGGCCGCGCGGTGGCGGTGGCGTGCCGCACGATGGAACAGCATCCGCAACCCCGCAATGCCTGAATTGCCCGCGCCCCCTCACAAAAACGGGTTGGCCGCTCGCTCCTCGCCCAGCGTGGTCGCCGGGCCGTGACCGGGCAGCAGCACGGTCTCATCCGGCAGCGGGCCTAGCACCTCGCGCAGGCGGCGGCGCGCGTGCTGATAGAGCGCGGGCGACTTGCAGCCCCCCATCGACCCGGCAAACAGCGCGTCGCCGACCACCAGCGCCGGCTGGCCCAGCCCGCCGAGGTGGAAGCCCAGCGCCGGCGTGGCATGGCCCGATAGATCGCAGGCGCGCACGCTCAGCGCGCCGCGGCGCAGCGTGTCTCCGGGGTGCATGGGCAGCGTCCCGGCGATCCCCGCGGCGTGGACCGGAAGCCCGGCCTGAAGCAGGTTGGGCAGGGCTCCGACGTGATCGTGGTGGCCGTGGGTGATGCAGGCCAGATCGGGCAGGCGGCCGCAGATCGCCGCGATCGCGTCGATCAGATCGGTGGGTTCATAGCCGGCGTCAAACAGAATGATAACATCCCCAACGCGGACCAGCCACGCGTTGACCTGCTCCTTGCCGAAGGGCAGGTCGAGCCGCGTGATGCCCGGCACCATGCAGGGGGCGGGGTGATAGGCGGCGTGGCCGGCGAAGGCGTCCGCGTCCAGGCCCAGCACCGGCGCGAGTCGGCGCGCGGTGGCCGCGCTGAACGCGCCGCGAAGCAATGCCAGCACGTCGGCCTCGGGCAGCCCCGCCCGCGCCGCCGCATCGGACGGGGCCAGGCCCTGGCCGATGAGCGCCTTGCGCAGGACGTAGCTGAAGTCATCTTCCAGTGGGGACATGATGCGACGATCTGTGCTTGGCGGGCGGCAGTCAATGGCAAGTCGCGGGCGGCAATTATAAGTCCTATAAGTCCTATGGCCCCTGGCGGCACGCGGAGGGAGCCATGCCCATGTGTTTGCGAAACAGCCGGGAAAAGTAGAACGGGTCGTCGTAGCCCACGGCGCGCGAGGCTTCGGCGACATTGTGGTTGCCCTGTTGGAGCAGGTCCATGGCGCGCTGCAGGCGCAGCCGGATCAGCAGCCCGAGCGGCGGCAGGCCGGTTTGGCGCCGACACAGTTCGGTGAAATGGGGGACGCTGAGGTGCGCGAGGCTGGCGAGCTCAGCGAGGGTCCACGGGTGGGCCACGTCCTCGCGCAGCTCGCCAAGCACCTTGAGCAGCCGGTGGTCGGTGCGGCGCGAACGCGCGCCGGCCACCCGCTGGTGGACCTTGGCCAGTCCTAACAACCTGGCGAAGGCGGTGGCCAGGCCGGTCATGGCGGCCTCGCTGAAGCCGCGGGTGGCGTGGCGGAAGGTGTCCTCAAACGCCTCGAACATCACCTCCGGGTCGTCCACCGCGACCACCGGCTGCAACTCCGAAACCCCGAGGCTCGCAAGGTAATCGCCGGCCCGCTGGCCGCGAAAGTGAATCCAGAAGATCGTCCATGGTGCCTGGGGGTTGGCGCGGTAGACGTGGGCCACGCGCGGCGGCAGGAATAACAGTTGCCCGGGCTCCAGGTTCCACTGCCGGCCATGCAGGGTGCAGGACCCGTTGCCCGCCAGGCAGACGATCAGGATGTGCTGCGAGGTGCCGCGCGGCCGCTGGACGTAATGCCCGCCGGCAGCCGAGAACTGCCCGATGTGGGTGACGCAGAGGTCGCGGGTGATCGGTTGGCGCGCCGCCTGGACGGCGATGGCCGGCGGGATGATCACCAGCCGCTGGCCCGGGAAGCCTTCGGGGCGCGGTTCCGGTGGGAGTGAGGGCATCGCGCGTGAGAATCTCGAAAATCCGCGGATTGTCCATTCAAATCCACGGATTTTCCATGTTCGCGCGGCCGCCTTTGTGGCAAGTGTTATGGAGCTTCCAAAACCACCCAGCACCCCATGGCGATCCTTCTATCCAGCGGCAACACTCCTTCTCCCGCGGGCGTCGAACCGGCCGTCAACAACACCTATGTCTGGATGATCGCTCTGGTCGCCGCGCTCGGCGGCCTGCTCTTCGGCTACGACTGGGTCGTCATTGGCGGGGCGGCGAAATTCTACGAGGCGTTCTTCCATCTCACCGACACGTCCATCAGCCTGTCAGCCGATGCCACGCTGTGGCAGAAGCTGGTGGCCAATGCCGTGTCGCCGATCGGTTGGGCGCAAAGCTGCGCGCTGCTCGGCTGCCTGGCGGGCGCGCTGGTGTCCGGCGCGCTCAGCGACCGTTTCGGGCGCAAGCCGATCCTCGTCGCCGCGGCCGCCAACTTCGTCTTGTCCTCGGTGGGCATCGCGCTGGCGGCCTCCTTTCCGGCGTTTGTGTGGTGGCGGATCCTCGGCGGCGTGAGCATCGGCCTGTCGTCTAACATATCCCCGTTGTATATCTCGGAGATCGCCCCGGCGCGGCGCCGCGGCTTGCTGGTGGCGATCAACCAGCTGACCATCGTCATCGGGATCCTGGCCGCGCAGCTGGTCAACTGGCGGATTGCCCGGCCGGTTCCGGCGGGCATCACGCCGGAGGCGTTCGCGCTGAGCTGGAATGTGCTGAGCGGCTGGCGCTGGATGTTCGCCATGTGCGCGGTGCCGGCGCTGTTGTTTTTCGTGGCCTCGTTGTGGGTGCCGGAAAGCCCGCGCTGGTTGTGCAAGGCGGGTGAGAACCGGCGCGCGGAGCGCACGCTGGCGCGCATCGGCGGGGCGGCGTATGCGGCGGCGGCGCTTGCCGAGATCCAGGGCACGCTGGTCCACGAGGACCGGCGGGTGCGCTTTCACGAGCTGATCGAGAAGCGGGTGCTGGCGGTGCTGGGGCTGGGCATCTTCCTCGCGGTTTTCCAACAGTGGTGCGGCATCAATGTGATTTTCAACTATGCGGGCGAAATCTTCACCCAGGCGGGCTTCAACATGAACGACGCCCTCACCAGCATTGTGGCCACCGGCGTGGTGAACCTGGTCTTTGTCTTTGTCGCGCTGTTCACCGTGGACCGTCTGGGCCGCCGGCCGCTGATGCTGTTTGGCGCGGCGGGCCTGGCGGCGATTTATGTGGCCATCGGCTGGTGCTATCACCTCAAGGCCGGCGGTGCCGCGGTGGCTCCGGCCTGGTTCCTGGTGCTGGTGCTGGCCGCCATCGCCACCTATTCGATGTCGCTGGCACCGGTGGTGTGGGTGCTCATCTCCGAGATCTTCCCCAACCGGATCCGCGGCACCGCCATGTCGATCGCGGTGGGTTGCCTGTGGATCGCGTGCTTCATCCTGACCTATACCTTCCCGATCCTCAAAACCCTGCTCGGCGTGGCCGCCACGTTCTGGATCTACGCCGCCATCTGCGCCGCCGGCTTTGTCGCGCTGTGGCTGCGCCTGCCCGAAACCAAGGGCAAATCCCTCGAGCAAATCGAACGCGAACTCGCCGATTGATCGCCCGCCGGCGGTTCCTCATTTCAACTTTCAACTTTCAACTTTCAACTTTCAACTTTCAACTTTCAACTTT
>JBAXBG010000202.1:0-5740 GCA_037142115.1 Verrucomicrobiota bacterium
AATAACAGTCAGCTCGTTCACCTTTTGAGTGAGCGGGCGCTAAGTTGTAACTCATTCCAAATCAGTTTAATCAGTGCAATCAGTGGTTCTCATGTTCCTTTCACGGCTTAGAGGTCCGCGGGCAGGTCCTGGAGTTGGCGCACCCAGATGAAGCGCCGGAACAAGACCTTGACCGCGGCGGTCAGCGGGACGGCCAACAAGGTGCCGACAAAGCCTCCCAGCACCAGCGACCAGAACAGCATCGAGAAGATGACGGTGAGCGGGTGGAGGCCCACGGAATCGCCGACGATCTTGGGGGCGGTCACCAGCGAGTTGATCTGCTGAACGGTGAGGAAGATGCCCAGCACGCAGGCGACGTAGGCCCAGGGGCACATGCCGAAGGGAGCGGTGCCTTGGGCGTGGAGGTAGGCGATGATGCAGGCGGGGATCAGGCACAGGATATTGCCGATGTAGGGGATCACCCCGAGGATGGCCATGAAGACCCCGATCAACAGGCCGTAGGGCAGGCCAAAAATCGTCAGGGCGATACCCACCAGGATGCCGTCGATGGCGGCGACGATGACTTGGCCGCGGAAGAACGAGACGAGGTAGCCGTTGATTTCCTGGAGGGTTGCGACCAGTTCGGTTTTGAAGCGCGAGGCTTTGAGGGGGACGTAATCGTGCCAGTGGGTGCGGATGGCGGCGGAGTCCTTGAGGAAGAAAAACAGATAGACCGGGACCATGATCAGGCCGAGGACCAGGCCGAGGAGGCCGAGGATTTTGCTGGAGCCGGCGAGGGTCCACTGCCGGATGGTGTTGAAAATGATGCCCTTGTATTCGAAGAGCATCCGCCCGCCACGGCTGCGCGCGAACGAATCGAGCATCCGCGGCGCGGCGGCGGGTGCAGCGGGCGGGAGTGTCACGCCCTGGTCGTCGGTTTCAGTGAGCAGCCAGGCGAGCGGGCCGGTGGGGTTGTGTTGTTGGAGATCGCGCAGTTCGCGGGTCAGGGCGGTGCCGAGTTGTTCGGTTTCGTCGGTTTCGACGGTGGGTTGTGGCGCGGGCGGGAACAGTTGCTGGAGGGTGCCGCGGCCGCGTTGGATGCCGGGGATCACGGCGGCGGTGAGCAAGGTCACCAGCGCCAGAATCGAGATGAACAGCGTGACCACGGCCCACAGCCGGCGGAGGCCGCGGCGTTCCAGCAGCCTGACGACCGGATCGAGCACGTAGGCGATGATGCCCGCCACGATCAGCGGGATGAGCACCGGTTGGAGGAAGCCGAAGATCTTGCCGGTGAGCCAGATCAAGCCGATCAGGAGGATGCCCAGCACCAGCATGGCAACGCCGGTGGCGGCGTTCCACAGGGTTTTTTGTTGAAAACGGGTGGGATAGCGCATCGGGGATGGGGTGTGACGCTTGCGGGATTGATGAAGAGTCCGCTGAAGGCGGGACTACTTACGCTGGAATCAAGGTTTCTGGCGGGCCGGTCGTCCCGCCTTCAGGTCGACTTGCGCCATTCAGATGGGGGCGCTGGGGGCCGAGGGCGGCGTTGGGAGCTTGGCAACACGATCGAGCACGCCGTTGACGAAGCGTTTGGAGTCGGTGGTGCCAAAGCGTTTGGCGAGTTCGATGGCCTCGTTGATGGCCACCTTGGGCGGGGTGGTCGCTTGAAGGATTTCATGGGTGGCGAGCCGCAGGATCGCGCGGTCCACCGGGTCGATGCGTTCCGGCGCGTAGTTATCGACCACTGCGGCCAGCGCGGCGTCGATGGTCGGTTTGTTGGCCAGGATGGCGTCCACCAGGGCATCGGCGCGGGAGCGGAGGGTGAGAATGGCCGTCTTGGACTCGCGCAGGCGGGCGAGGTCCGCCTGATCGGGGAATTTTTCCGGGTGCTCGACCATGCGCAGGCGTTCGGAGACGCGCTGCAAGCGGCGGATCGAGGCGGCGACGGCTTCCAGCGGGCCGCGCAGGGTGGGGAAATCGTCGAGGTCTGCCACAAACCGGAGGCGCGTGGCGGACAGGTCGCGGTCGATGCGGAAGAGTTCGTCGAGGGCCGCGCCGAAGTTGTCGGCGACGGCGGCGGCGTCATCATCCTTGGGCAGACGTTCGAGTTTGGCGAGGGCGGTGCTCCACCCGGATTCGAGCTCGGCGATGCGGCTAAGGCCGAGTTTCAACGACTCGGCTTCGGGCCAGGCGGCCAGCAGGGCGGTCGCCGTGGCCTGGCGTTCGACGAACTCCGTGAGGCGCCCCGCCCGTCCGTGGGCGAGGTGGTGGACGGTCCGGAAAATGGCGAGCTGGAGCTGCCGGCGGTCGGCTTCGGTGACAAAATCCCAGAACGGATCGCGCAGGGCGGCGGGTTCGGCACCGCCTTCGAGATCGGCACAATAGAGGAACTGGACGACGGCCTCGCGGACCTGGCGGCGGCTAGGCATGTCGTTGTTTTTTGAACTGGGAGTTGCGGGGCATCGAGCGGTCGAGTTCCTGGAAAACATCAATCATCGCGGCGGCGGCGCGGGCCGCCTCACGCCCGCGATTGAGCTGCGCGCCGATGCAGCGGGCATAGGCTTGCTTTTCATCCTGAACCACCAGCACTTCGTGAATGACCGGGCGCATCCATTCGACGGCGAGGCGTTGCAGGGCGTCGGTCACCGAGCGGCCGACCAAGTCCGCGTGCTCGGTGGCCCCGCGAATGATCAAGCCGAGGGCGATGATGCAGGCCGGCGGATCGCGGTCGAGCACGGAGGCCACCATCACCGGGATTTCGAAGGCGCCGGGCACGCGGATCAGATCGACGCTGCCTTGGGGAACCAACTCACCGAGTTCGGCGATGGCGTTTTCGACCAAGGCATCGGTGAACTGTTCGTTGTATTTGGATGCCACGATGCAGATCCGGACTTTGGGTCCGATGATGCGGGGTTTGGGAGGCAACGCGTGCGACATGGCCGGGGTATGGCCGTAGGCGGAGCAAAAGTCAATCGGCGGGCCGTGTGAATTGCGAATCAGGTGGTGCGGCCTCGATGAGGCCGCCTGTTGGCTCGCCTAGCCGCGGGTGGTTCGCCGCCCGCCGCCTTCCGGGAGAGTGATTTGGAAGGTGGTGCGCTGGCCGGGGGTTGACTGGCAGGTGATGATGCCGCCGTGGGCTTCGATGGCCCGCTTGACGATGGACAGGCCGAGGCCGGTGCCTTTGATCTGGTTTTGGGAGTGGTGCTTTTCCACCCGATAGAACCGCTTGAAGATGAACGGCAAGTCGGCGGCAGGGATGCCGATGCCGTTATCGATGATTTCGAGACGCAGGGCCCCGTGGCTGGGTTCACTGCGGATGGTGACTTGCAGGCCGGGTTGGGGGTTTTGCTTGAGGGCGTTCTCGATGAGGTTGAACAAAATTTGGGTCCAGTAGAAGCGGTCGCCGTGGAGTTCGATGGCGGGATCGTGGAGTTCGAGGTGAACGTTGGCGTTCTGGGTGCGGATCAGTGACTCCAGGCGCTCGATGATGTCCTGGATGCACTCCGCAAGCGGGAAGGTTTCCATGCGCAGCGTGGAGGCATCGCTGGATTCGATGCGGGAAATGAGCAGCATGTCTTCAATGATGCAGGCAATGCGCCGGGTGTGTTTGCGCATGATGCCCAGAAAGCGCAGGGTCGTGGGGTGGTCATCCAGCAGCTCGGGAACCTCCAGGAAGGTTTCCAGATAGCCATCCACCAAGGTGATGGGCGTGCGCAGTTCGTGCGAGGCGTTGGCCACGAAGTCCTGGCGGATTTGCTCGAGCTGGTGCTCGGCGGATAGATCGCGCAGCAGGATCCGGATGTGGGGCTCGCCGTCGGCTTGGGCCACCGGCGCCACATCAATCAGCCAGACCGACTCGCCCAGGGTCGGGTCCGTGCCGCGGGCGGGAGTCGCTTCGGCGGGCAGATGGACGCGGGTGGCCGTGGGGTGGCCGCTGACCCGGCATTCCAGATAGGGCCCGGCGAGGCGGACATCGCCCAGGCATTCCACCACCGGCCGGCCGACGAGCGGAGCCGGCCCTAACAACTCGGTGGCGGCCTGGTTGCAGTGTGAAATGGTGCCCTGGGAGTCGGCGATGAGGAAGGCCTCGGGGAAGGCGTTGAGCAGGCTGTCGCGTTCACTGCGGGCGGAGGCGAGCAGGCGCAGGTCCTGGGCGTGCTGGCTTTTTTGCGGGTGGCGGATGCGGATGAGCGCGCGCCGCTGGTGCAGCGCGAGCAGGCCGAGACCGAGGGTGAGGACCAGGAGCGCGAGGCTGACGAGAGTGTCGGTCATGGCCGGGCGGTGGTTCGTAACAGATAGCCGGTGCCGCGTTCGGTTTCGAGGTGATCGGCATGGGGGCCGAGCTTGATGCGGAGGCGTTTGATGTGGGTGTCGAGGGTGCGGGTGTTGGCGGCATCGCTGTAGCCCCAGACCGAGCGCAGCAGCTGGGTGCGGTCGCAGGATTGGTTGGCGTGCTCGCAGAGGTATTGCAGGAGTTTGTATTCGGTTTGGGTGAGCGCCAGCGGTTGGTTGTCCGCATAACATTGGAGGGCCGCGGCATCGAAGCGGAAGATGCCGGTGGTGTGGGTTTCACTTGGCGCGGGGGCATCGCGGCGCTTGAGCACGGACTTGATGCGCAGCATGAGCTCCTTGGGCGAGAACGGCTTGGTGACGTAGTCATCGGCGCCGAGTTCCAGCCCCGCCACGCGGTCTTCGGTTTGGGCGCGGGCGGTGAGCATGATGACCGGGGTGTGCAGCGTGCGGGGGTCACGCCGCAGCTCCTTGAACACGCGCACCCCGTCCATGCCGGGGAGCATCAGGTCTAACAATATCAGCGCGGGCCCCTCGGACTTGGCGAGGGCCAGGCCGCTGACGCCATCGTGGGCCAGGATCGGGGTGAACCCGTTGCGTTGCAAATGCAGGGCGACGAGATCGGCGATGTCGGTTTCATCCTCGATGACAAGTATGTGGCTCATGGGATCGGTGGATTGGGGTCCTGGGTTTGTTTGCGGTATTCGTGGCGGATATCCTTGGCGCTTTCGAGGAACACGGTTTCCTCGCCGATGTTCACCGAGAGATCGCCGATGCGTTCCAGGGAACGGGCGATGAAGATCAGGTGCAGCCAGGCGGCGGAGCGGCCGTTGGCCACTTCCAGCTGGTTGCTGAGGGTGCGGGCGAGTTGTTTGTGGAGGCGGTCGAGTTCCTTGTCCTTGGCCTGGAGCGACTCGCCGAGCACGGGATCGTGCTGGGTGTAGGAATCCATGGCGTCGCGCAACAGTCCGTAGGCCTGGGCGTAGAGCGGTTCAAGCCATTGCACTTCCTGCATGGGTTGGCCCAGGTTGATTTTGCGGGCGCGCTTGGCGATGCCCACGGCGTGATCGGAAATCCGCTCCAGATTGGTGCTGATTTTCATTGAGGCGATGATCAGGCGCAGGTCGGTGGCGACGGGGTGGAAGCGCACCAGGATTTCCATGCCCATTTGATCGACTTTGCGTTCGAGGTCGTCGACATCGGAGTCGGCGGCGATCACGGTGTTGGCCAGATCGGTATCCGAACGCAACAGCGCCTGCATCGCTTGTTCGAGGTTCTGGCGGGTGAGGGTGGCCATGGTCAAGAGGTCTTCTTGAAGTTGGCGGATGGTGTTGTCGAAATCGCGGAAGATGTGGGGCATGGGGGTGGTGGAGTTAGAGGACAGAAGTCAGAGGACAGAGGACAGAGGACAGAGGTCAGAGGTCAGAGGTCAGAGGTCAGAGGTCAGAGGTCAGAGGTCAGAGGTCAGAGG
>JBAXBG010000203.1:0-5730 GCA_037142115.1 Verrucomicrobiota bacterium
CCCCCGCTCCCAATGCCGAACAGAAAAAATTCTATGAGGCGCTGATCACCAAAATGGACAGCCTCCAGACGCAGAACCGTGACCTGCTCGACCAGTTGGCCGAAACTAACCGCGACCTCATGAAACTCGAGTTCCGAGTCGACACCCACTCGGAATCCTTCCGCCCGATGCCCGTCAGTGACGACCGGCCATTCACCAGCAATGACAGCTCACCCGGCGTGCTCCCTCCCCGCGCCGCGCCCGTCACGCTCCCGCTACACGATTGAGCGGACCTTAGATCACCGCGCCCTCGTCCTCGCCTTCGATCTGCGCCGCGGTCAGCTTGCGAAAGTGGATCTGGCCGACGCTGCGACCGTCGGTGCTGGTGACACGGGCTTCATAGCCGAGCACTTCAAGGGTTTCGCCGACTTGCGGGAACCGCCCGAGTTGCTGGGTCAGGTAGCCGCCCACGGTGGTGACCTCGCCGCTATCAAGGACGAGGTCCGGAATGTACCCGCCGAGGTCGTTGAGAGTCATGGTGCCTTCAACCACAAACTCGGCGTCGTTGATCCGGGTGAACGCCGAGCGCTCGTTGTCGAACTCATCCTGAATGTCCCCCACGAGTTCCTCCATGATGTTGTCGAGAAACACCACCCCCACCGGCGTGCCGAATTCATCCACCGCCATCGCCAGATGGGCGTGCTCGCGCAGGAAAAACTTCAGCAGCATGTCCAGCGGCATCGTGTCCGGCACCACCTTGAGCTCGCGCTTGATGCGCATCAGGTCCGGATCCGGGTCATTGATCAGCTTGAAAAGATCCTTGATATGAATCAGCCCGATGGCGTTGTCGAGGTGCCCTTTGACTAACGGAAACCGGGTGTGCATGCTGCGCAACGCGATCTCAAGGGTTTTCTCAAACGGCTCGTCCGCATCCAGTATGATCACCTTGTTGCGCGGGGTCATCACGTCGCGCACCCACAGCTCGTTGAGACCCAGCGCGTTGATCAGGATCTCACGCTCGGTTTCGGTCACTTCCTGGGACTTGCCGCTTTGGGTCACCAGCAGCGCGAGCTCCTCGGCAGAATGGATGTGCTCGATCTCGCTAACCGATTCGATGTGGAAAATCGTTTTGAGCAGCCAGTTGGCGGTCCCGTTGAAGAATACGATCACCCACTGGAAGCTCTTGTAAAAAAGATGCAGCGGGCCGACCAGGGCCATCGTCAGGGCCAGCGACTTGCGGATCGCCAGCGACTTGGGCACCAACTCGCCGACCACCACATGCAGAAACGTGAACGATGAGTAGGCCAGGACCAGCGAAACCCAATAAATCCCACCGGGCGGCATCCCGGTGTAGGCCAGCAGCGGATAGACCAGCGCTTTGACAAACGGCTCGCCCAAAAAGCCCAGCGCCAGCGAGGAGATGGTGATCCCCAGCTGATTGGCGGAGAGGTAACCGTCGAGGTGGTTGACCACGTGCAATGCCAGCTTCGGGTTGCCGCCCTTCTCCTTGGCCTGGGCCTCAATCTGGCTGACGCGCACCTTGACGATCGCAAACTCGGACGCGACGAAAAAACCGTTGAGCAACAGGAAAAACACGATCCCCAGGACGTAGAGCAGCGCCGACCCCAAGGTGGGGAAGTCGTGCTCGCCAGTCATGGCCAACAGATTGAGGGAGGAATCAGCAATCACGGCGTTAGAGTTTTTCGTATACCCCCTGGTCGCGCCGCTGCAGGATGGTGAACCCCGCCTGCTTGGCGTCGCTCACCGACAGCGGCTTGGTGATCGTCGGCGTGCTGACGCGCGAAACCACCTTGCGCACCGGGCGCTTGCACAGCGGGCAGACCAGCAGCGGCGCGCGGTCCACCGGACGCCGCAGCTCAAAACCCCGCGCACAGACACGACACGAAAGCCCGGGATCATCCGGGGCTTGTGAAACGTATTCGTAAATGGGCATGATCGGGGCGCGGGCCGGGCGATTTCCGTCCCACGCTGCTAAAAAGCAGAAACCGCGCCGCTTTACCAGCTCGACTTGGTCACCCCGGGAAGCATGCCGGCGCTGGCCAGCTCGCGGAAGGTAATCCGCGACAGGCTGAAGCGGCGCAAAAATGCGCGGCGGCGGCCGGTGATCTCACAGCGGTTGACCAGGCGTGTCGGACTCGCGTCACGCGGCAGCATCGAAAGGCCGACGTAATCCTTCTGAGCCTTCAGCTTGAGACGGAGATCGGCAAATTTTTCAACGGTTTGTTTTTTGCGCTCGTTGCGGGCAATCCAACTTTTCTTAGCCATAATTCGGGGCGCAGGAATTACGGGATCTGGCGGATCTTGCAAGCCCAAAGTCGCAAATCCGCCGATTTTCGTCTAAAGCGGCTTCTTTTTGACCAAGCGGAAGCGGTCATGGTAGGTTCCGTCGCTGAATTTGCGGCAGCAATCGTAACAGGCGACGGCGCGCTGGATCGGCTTGACCCGGTGGATGGTGGCCAGGCAGTTCGGACAGACGTAGGCGTGGTTGCGCTTCATCTGGCGGCGCTTGAACGGCAGCGTGTGGAAGGGCCGTTCGCCCGGAATCCCCAAATCCGCGCAGGCGCTGGCCCATTCGGGCCCGTGGGGATCGATGCGCCGGCGGCCGCAGCGTTCATAGGCGATGAGATGGGCGAGCTCGTGTTTGAGGGTGCGCCAGAGCTCCTCCGGCTCACAGTCCTTGAGCTTCGGGTTGAGCTCGATCAACCGGTCCGGCCACCACGCCCGGCCGGCCGTGGTCTGCATCCGCGGATTCCAGCAAACCCGGACCTTGCGCCCCAACTCCGCCAGAGCAAGGTCGTTAGAGGCTTCCGCGCACCACGCCGTGAGCCCCCCGTCCTCCTTGCGGGGACGGCTTGGCGCGGGGGGGGTGGAGGTCCACACTCGGAGCCATGACGGCCAGCGGAATTCCAGTTGAGGCATGCTGCGGCCCATTGCCGTGACGCTATACACATTCCCCGCCGATGGCAACAGGCCAGGCCCGGATTTTTCTAACATCCACGGCGGGTGGAAAAAGGCGGCGGGCAGAATGCCCGCGCCACCGTGGCCCGGGCATTCTGCCCGGTGCCTAACTCCAGTGGCCCGGGCATTCTGCCCGGTGCCTGCTCTGCCGCCAGCAAAAACGGGCCTAACTCCCGTGGCCCGGGCATTCTGCCCGGTGCCCCAATGGATCCCCCCGGCCGCACGCCCGTGAGCCCCGGATTTCATTTGCCAACAGTCGCTTCCGGCTGATAGTGCGGACATGCAGCAAACATTTCATGGATGGGCGGCCACCACCGCCGGCGGGCCACTGGCACTGACCTCCTATGATGCCGGGCCGCTGCGCCCGGCTCAAGTCCAGGTCAAGGTCGAATCCTGCGGCATCTGCCACTCGGACCTCTCGATGCTCGACAACTCCTGGGGCAACTCGACCTATCCGTTAGTTGCGGGCCATGAGGTCGTCGGCGTGGTGGAAGCGGTGGGCGAGCAGGCCAAGGGCCTGGCGGTGGGCGACCGGGTCGGCTTGGGCTGGTTTTCCGGCAGCTGCCTGGCCTGCCCGTCCTGTCTCTCGGGCAGGCACCAGCTGTGTGCCAGCGCCGAACAGATCATCGTCGGGCGTCATGGCGGGTTCGCGGACCGGGTCCGTGCCGATTGGGAATGGGCGATCCGGCTGCCGGCGGCGCTCGACCCGGCCAGCGCCGGCCCCTTGTTCTGCGGCGGCATCACGGTTTTTGGCCCGATCGTGGATTGCGGCGTGAAACCCACCGACCGCGTCGGCGTGATCGGCATCGGCGGCCTCGGCCACCTCGCGCTGCAATTCCTCAACAAATGGGGCTGCGAGGTCACCGCCTTCAGCTCGAACCCGGCCAAAACCCAGGAAGCCAAAAATCTGGGCGCGCACCATGTGGTCAACAGCCGCGATCCCGCGGCCATCAAACAACTCGCCGGCTCGCTGGACTTCATCCTGGTCGCCACCAATGTGCCGCTCGACTGGGACGCCTACATCGCCGCGCTGGCCCCCGACGGCCGCCTGCACTTTGTCGGGGCGGTGCTCGAACCGGTGCCGGTGGCCGCGTTCTCGCTGATTGGCGGGCGCAAGTCGATTTCCGGCTCGCCGCTCGGCTCGCCCGCCACCGTCGCCAAGATGCTCGAGTTCTGCACCCGCCACCGGATCGCCCCGGTCATCGAGACGTTCCCGATGCACGAGGTGAATGCCGCGCTCGACCACCTGCGCGCCGGCAAGGCCCGCCACCGGATCGTGCTCACCAACAGTTAGTCGGTCAGAACATGGTGCGGAAACCCGCCAGCCAGGTCCAGCCGTTGAAGTCCTCCAGCCCGCCGGTCATGCGCGAGTATTTGACCCCGGACATGACTTTGAGCTTGTGGCCGTAAAAGTAATAATTGAGCCCGGCATAGCCGGCCAGGTAGCTGTCGCCGCTCATGTTTCTGCCGCCCGGCACCTGCAGTTCGTAGCGGAACGGCAGGCTGATGCCGTTGTCCCCGCTGCTGGCCGCGAACTGGAAGGTGGTCACGAGCTGCAGCTTGTCTGTGAGAAAGTAGGTCGGCATGGCGGTGACGCCGCCGATATTGGGCCGCCCCCGGCCGTCGCCCCAGAAGCACTCGGTGGCGAGGCTCGCGCGCCCTTTGGTCAGGTCGTTGGAAAGGGCGAAGCAGTTGGTGTAGCGGGGTGAGGCGAGGCCGCCCGGGTCGGCGACCGCGCCGGGGTCGGTGTTATGGAGGAAGTGGAATTCCGCCTGCGCGTAGTCGAAACCGGACCCCTGGGTATAATTGTAGCCGGTCTTGGCGAGGATCATTGCCCCGCCACTATTGAAGTTGGAGAACTCGTCCACCCGTTCGTTGCTGTAAGCACCCAATTCATACATCCAGCCGCCCGCCAGCCCCTTGCCGTAAACCCAGGTCCCGGTCAGCTCACCGCCGTAAAACAGGTTGACCAGCTGCGAACGCTCAAAAGGCACCAGATCGCGCGACGAGACCTCCTGCTCGCGGGTGAACTTCAACTCGGTCTTGCCCGTCGCCCAGTTGAACGCGTCGCACGGCGCATAGGTGAAATACATTTCCGCGACGCGCTGATAAACCCGCGGCGAGAAGTCCGGATCAATGTCGAGCAGGCTGTGGAACTTCAGCTGGTTGTTGAACATCAGTGCCTTAAGCCCCAGCCGGAACCGCCGGACCTCGGTGTCGCCCCAGCGGCAAGCCTCCGGCAGGTCCCCCGAGCCGTATTGCCCGGCGGCGCTCGTGCCGTGGGCGTATTGCGCCTGCAGCTGGGCCTGCACCGCCAGTTCCTCCAACCACGGGTTGTGCGGGTTCTTGTAAAGCAACGGTGCCGACCAAATCCGGTCGTAGAGCGAGCCCTCCGCCAGTTGCCCGGTCACAATCCCGGTGGAACCCGGGCTGGCGGCGGTGACGGTGGCGGCCGGGGTGGTCCCGGCGGTGGTGGCTTGCGGGAAAGCCGCGCCTAACAAAACAAGGGCGGCGGTGAGGCGAATCGGGGTCATGAAGGAAGGTCTGAGGTGGGTCCGCGCCATGGCCCCCCCCGGAATTCTCCGCTGAAAAGGGCCGCCTGCCGCGAGTCGCGGGATCGTTTCCAAGCCCGCCGCCGCCGCAAGTATTGAGCAACCCATGCCAAGCATGTGATTCAATAAGGTCAGCCGGAAGGAGGGGGGACATTCTTGTCCCCCTCTCTTCTCTTCCGCATCATGAGACGACAAGAATGTCGTCGCTCCTTACACCATG
>JBAXBG010000204.1:0-5696 GCA_037142115.1 Verrucomicrobiota bacterium
GGACCGCGAGTCTCCAGACTCGCCGCACTCGTGGACCGCGAGTCTCCAGACTCGCCGCACTCGTTCTCGCACCTCACACCCTAACTCCATGATCAGCCATTTAAAATCCCTCGTCGCCTGCCTGCTGCCGTCCCTGCTGACGCTGACCGCGCAGGCCCAGCAGCAGCCATGGCACCTCTATGTCGAGCAACCCGGCACGGCACCGCTGTTGGTCGATAGCTTTGCCCTCCCCGATGGGGCCGACCTAACCATTAAAAAATCCCTGGAGGGATTTGAGCTCGACGCGTCCCTGGGCAAAACCGCCGGTTACTGGACGTTCACCGCCAAGATTCGCTCGCAACAACCGGGCCGCGAGTGCTACCTGAGTTTGGTCAGGAGTTACGCCGAAGATTCGGTGCCGGTCACCTTCAACGGCCCGGTGGCCCAGTCGGCCATTTATCGCCAGAGTCCTCACGAGCCGCTGGATCATGGCTTCCACACCCTGGTCGTGCAACCGGTTCCCCTGATCGCTCTCAAAACCCCGGAGGGGCTCGAAATCGCCATCTCGAACACGCCCGCCCTCTACGACAACTACACCACCCAGACCTATGATTTGGCCAAGCGCAGCCTGGCGCTCTCCTCCGGGGACAATGCCTTGGTCTGGAACGGCACGGCCTTTGAGCCCAACCCCGACAAGTCCGACCGCACCGCGCTCTTTCGGATCGAACCGCATTATTTTGCGCTGGCCGCAGGCAAGGAGCACCGGTTGGAGGCGATCATTGTCAAAGCGCCCGCCGACCAAGTGACCAACATCCGCCAGCTGGTCAACCTGGCCGTGAGCCGGCACTGGTCGCAAGGCCGGATCACGGACCTGCTAGGGGCGACCTTCTTCAGCACCGCCTACATGAACCTGCGGGTCAATGAAACCGGCCGCAGCCGGTTCTGGGTCGTGCCGTCCATCGACTATGCCAACAAGCAATATTCGCGTGACTCGTTCTGGATCTCGATGGTCTTGCCGCCGGAGTATTCCAAGTCCTGTTTTGAGCACGAATCCCGCTACGACAGCAAATTCATCGGTGCCGAGCGCCAGCTCTTCGCGCTGATTTGGGCGTATCGCAATTCCCTCAGCGGCGCCACGGTCGACAAACAACGCGTCGAGCGCATCCTGCGGATTGTCGAGGCGCAGGCTCCCAACGGATATTTCTCCGGCTTCAATCCGGACGTGAAATCCCAGGGAACCTTCCAAGGCTGGGCGGACCTGCTGGCCTTCGACAAGGACGACACGATCACCAACAACCAGGGCTTGTTCGTCACCGCCCTGATGTGCGCCCAAGCGATGGGAATCGAGCCCCATGTCCCGGTGCCCCAGGCGCTCAAGAATTACCAGGACCTCTACAATCCCGGCCTGGCGGCCTATCCGCTTAGCTTGAAGCGCAACCAGATTCTCGCGGTGGATCCGCTGATGGGCGATCTGCTGGCCCAGGTCTATCTGGGCAAAGCCCTGCTGCCCGACGCTCACGTGCTGGCCCATTTTGAAACCCTCAAGCAGAAGGCCAAAACCGCCTTTGGATTCAAGGTTTTCAGCGCGGCGGATGGCGGCTACCTGGCCTTGGACCAATATGGCACCAAAACCGCCAAATCCGCCATGAGCGGAGATCAAACCCAGAACGGCAATTATCAATGCGGCGGCTCATGGTATCTTTATGACATGCTGATGCTGATGGATGCGCATCTCCACGGCGCCAAGGATGCCGAAGACCTCATGATCTGGCGCACCACGTTGGAGTTTGCCGCAGGGGGCACCACCCATGAGTATATCAACACCGTGACCGGCAAACCCGCCAAACCCAACATGGGCTGGAATGCCGCCGTTTACGGCCTGTGGTCGGAAATCATCCGCCAGGGCAAGGCCGGCGACCGGTTCTTCAAGGCGATCGACGCCTTGAGGAACCCATAAGCCTAAACCGGAAAATCTAACCAGGTCATGCGGCTATTTTTACCACTGCTTGCACTGATTTTAACTGATTTCACCGAAAGGATTAATTCGAACTAACAGATATCGGGTTCGCCCTTCAGGACGCTTACGATCTGTGAGTGGCGCTACACGACGCGCTCGGCGAGGGACAACTCCGCCAGAAACGGCAGCATCGGCACGATGACCGAGGTGCCGCAGGGGCCGATGGCCAGGCTGGTTCCGTTAGAGCAGATGGCGGCCGCGATGCACCTGTCAGGCGGCAGCGGCGGGGAGATCGACAGGCCGCCGGGCGGCAGGGTGAGGGTGCCACCGACTTCGAGGTGGATGGCCTGCTCACCGCTGGCGGAGATGGCGAAATCGAGGGTGCCGAAGCGGGTCGGCAGGCCGGTCACGGCGAAGCCGGATTCCTGGGAGATCCAGGCCCACGGCATGCCGGAGGCGAGCACCATCGACGCGCTGGCCTCGCGTTCGCTGGCGACCATGGCGGCCAGGGCCAGCAAATACTCGGCGGCGATCCAGGTGTGGGGGACGTCGCCGAGGTGGCCGGGCGAGCGTGGGTCGCGCCAGGTGATTTCCGGCCATTGGTTCCAGGCGGGCGGGCGCTGGTCGGACAGGAAAAACTCGAGCAGTTCGTTGGCTTGGTCGCGTTTTCCGAGGCGGGTGAAGGCGCCGATGATGCGGATCTCATAGGCGGTGTAGTTGAGCCATGGCATTTGGCCGCGGTGTTTGCGGTGGAACCCGTCGAGGTAGGTGTCGAGCATCGTCAGCAGCGGGTCGCGCGGCAGCACGTCGGCGAAGTCGAGTTGGGCGATGGCGTTGGCGGAGGCGGTGGGGTCGAAGTCCGCCCATTCGACCGAGCCGGGAATGTAGGTGAGTTTCTTGGCGGCGATGACTTGGTTGAGCGAAGCCAGCAGGTCGTGTTGGAAATCTCCGGCCTCGCGCTGCCAGCGCGCGCAATCGGCGGTTAGACCGAGCGCGGCGGCGAGGTCGGCGGCGGCCTGCAGGCCGCGCACGCCCCAGAAGTCATCCCAGTAGGAATGCACCGGGTGGGCGAGGTAGCCCTCGTGGCTGGCGGATTCGGGCAGCAGCCCGAAACACGCCGAGTGTTCGCCGGTGCGATAGGCATCGGTCTGGCGCTCGGCGCGCAGGCCAATCAGATAGTCCGCCGCCCGCCGCGCGTGCGGAAACAGGGTTTCCAGCAACTGCCGGTCGCCGCCGTCGCGGAACACCTCGCGGATGCCCCACAGAAACTGGCCGTGGCTGTCGTGCTCGACAAGCCAATCGATGCCGTCGCGGTCCACCACGCAGGGCACGAAGCCGTCGGCGCGCTGGAACTGCGCATACCAAATGACAAACTCGCGCAGGGCGGCGGGCAGGCCGGCCTTGGCGAGGGCGGCACCCATGATCACGCAGTCGCGGACCCACGAGCGGGTGTAGCGGCGGGGGCCGGGTTGGATGGCCGGGCCGTCGCGGTTGATCAGGATGTGGCCGGCGGCGGTGCGGAAGGCATCAAAGGCCGGCGCGGCGCAGGCCGGCACGCGCCATTGGACGGCACCCAGCGTCTGGCGCCAATCGGCCAGGGCGTTGGCCCGGCTATCAGTCACTGACGGTTGGAAGATTCCAAAATAGGGCACCGACACGGTGATTTCCACGGTCGATTGGCCGGGCGGGAGCACCCACGCCAGCGCTGCGGAGGCCAGGCCCGACTCGTCATCGACCTGGTTGTGCGGAGGCATCGTCCCGCTGGCGAGGAGCGTGAGCACGCCGCCTTCTTCGAACGCGGCCGCACCGAAGGCATCCGCCGTCGGGGTGACGCTCAGCTCGCGGTCGTTGACGGTCATGCCGCGGGCGTCGCCGCGGATGTGATGGATCGGGCTGCGGCCGCCGAGATTGCGGAATGCCTGCCACGGCGGGTTCACTTGGAACGGGCGCACCGCGACCACCAACCGGGTGTCCGGGACGGGTTGGCGGCATCGCAGGCGATACGTCACATGAAGCGTGAGACGGTCATCCTGGCCATCGACCCAAGGCAGGATTTCAAGCTGCAGGCCGGCAGCATTCCAGGTGACCGCTGGCATCGGCGCGCCTCCTTCGGGCAGTGAGACGGTGGCGGTCACGTCCGCCCAGGTGAGCCGCCGCCCGCCTGTTAGAATAAACGGTTCCAACGAAAACCCGGCCTCATCGACTTCGACGATGCCCTCCTCGTTGATGAGAGCCCGGCGCTTGCCTTGCGGGCTGCCGACCGGGGTCCAATACGATTGCTCGCGGAGCCAGTAACGGGGGAACCAGCCGCGGG
The DNA here is from genome assembly GCA_037142115.1 of Verrucomicrobiota bacterium. GTDB lineage: Bacteria > Verrucomicrobiota > Verrucomicrobiia > Verrucomicrobiales > Akkermansiaceae > Luteolibacter. The sequence goes on from JBAXBG010000204.1 coordinate 4,251, forward strand.
GGAAATCGGCGGCCACGCAGTGGATGAATTCGTTGGGCGTGCGGGAGAACGCGTCGGGCCGGAGGGTCAGCGAGAGCAGCGCGGCGCAAGCGGCGTTGCCGAACGAGATCCGCAGCTGGCGCGCCTCCGCGCCGGGAGTCGGAATATAGCTGCTGGAGCCCAGGGCGGCCGCCGCATGAAACACGCGGGTCCACTCGCTGCCATCGTCGGAGAGTTCCACGGCACACTCGCGCGGTGCCAAGGATTGCGGCCACTGGATGACCAGCCCGCCGAAACGCAACCGGCGGCCGAAATCCGCCGACCACCACGGGTGGGCGTCGTCGGGTGCCGCCCGCCATTCGGCCGGGGTGCCCGCTGCGAACACCGCGGCCGGCGGAAATCCCGGTTGCTGGCTGGAGGCGTGGATCGCATGCGGCGCGCCGAGCGTTTGATCGACTAGATACGGGCACCCCAGTTCCAGCGAGCCGCGACCGCCAGGCCCGGCGGCGATGACCAACTCGATCGCCTCGACCTCGGATGGAGCACCGCCGCCAGCCGGGCCCCAGGCGAAGGGTAGATCGCGCTCGTGGAAATCAATCCCGGTCCATTCCGTGGGCAATCGGAAATCCGGACGCAAGTGGCGCCAGACGTTGGCACCGCCCGGATCCGCGACCTTGAGCTCAAAATGGTTGGGCGGGCCCTCGCCACGCAGCTGGAAGCCGATTTCAAAGGTTTCCGGCAGCGTGAAGCGCAGCAGCCGCCGGATCACCACGAAACCGCCGCCGCCATGAAAATCATAATCGAGCCTCAGTCTGGATTGGCCGTGCGGGTCGGCGATGGCTGAGAGATGGCCTTCCGCCTGGCCCGAGGCAAACACCTGCCAAACCGCGGCATCATCAAACAGCGAACCAAACGGGTGGACGGTCGTCTCCATGAGTCGGGGGCGATGCTAACAACCGGCCCCCGCAAGGCCAGCACCGAATTGCGAAGAAGACCACGCCGGCGCGGCCTCGGTGAGGCCGCCGCCAAAGGGTGGACTCAGAAAAGCCCAAGAGACGCCGGCACGTCGCGGCTTGGCGACATCTGGCTCGTCCAACAGCACGGCCTGAGAGCCTCGGGGTTGTCACTCTGAACCGCGATGTGTCGGAAGCAACGACGTCCAGGTGGCGCGCTCTCGACGAGAGCGCCGCCCGTGCCAAGCCCATCATTCGTCGAAGGGTGACCCTTTCGGCTCTTGATCCACCCAAGCCAAATCCCTCTTCCAACCGCGTCCAGATGAGTTCGGCCCGCAAAAAAGCCGGGGCCCCTGGTGAGGGCCCCGGCTTGGGAATCGAAGAAGGGCGATCGGACATCGCCCTTCCTTGGTTTTGTTCGTTTGGGACGCTTATTGGGCGGCTTCAGCTTCGGCGACTTTTTGGTCGCGCAGCCAGGCGCGGCGGCTCATCTTGACGCGGCCTTTTTCATCCA
>JBAXBG010000205.1:0-5683 GCA_037142115.1 Verrucomicrobiota bacterium
AAATAATCTCATGGAAACAAACGAACTCACCGAAAAAATCATCGGAGCAGCCCACAAGGTGCTCTTCGCGCTCAAGCCAGGCCTCGATGAAAAACTCTACGAACGCGCCCTCGTCATCGAACTGACCAAACAAGGTCTCCGCTGCGATCCTCAAAAGCAATTTCCCGTCCATTACGACAGCCAGCTCATCGGCACACTCATTCCCGACCTCATTGTTGAAGACCGAGTCATTGTGGATGCCAAGATCGTCACCGGTTTCAATGACAGTCACCTCGCTCAGATGCTTGGCTACCTCAACATCACCGGCCTCAAAACCGCACTCCTTCTCAATTTCAAATATGCCAGCCTCGGGATCAAACGTGTCTCCAACTGACATGCAACTCTCTTTCAAGCACAAGACTTTGCACTAACCAAGGATTCAAGAGTCTCAGTCCAGTAACAGGTGTCTTCAATGAATATATTTATCACTATTTCAAAAGCATCAAGCAAGAGGCCAATAGGGTTGCTACTGGAACAACCCGTGTTGCCCCAAGGCCACCAAGAAGAGAGCGCGCATTGACAGCATCGCTAGCATTGCATAAACTGCCGTCATGAGCACCACCCTGACCATTCGGAACCTGGATGCGGCCGTGAAGCAGAAATTGCGAGTGCGAGCCGCGCTGCACGGGCGCTCGATGGAAGCGGAAGCGCGGGCCATTCTTTCGCGTGACGTGCTGGGCGCGGACTCGGGCCCCCCGACCGGGACGCCAGGCAAATTCGACCACGTGGCGGGCATTTGGAAAGGCCGGATGAGCACCGATGAAATCATGAACCTCACCCGCGGCGAGTAAGGAGATGCCGATCCTCACCCGCGATCAGGCGCGCTATCGGTCGTATTTCCCAACCGTGCCGCTGGTCTGTCCGGGAGTGACGCCACCAGACGGGAACTTGGCCTGAGCGCAGCACCCCTATCAACCCCATGAGCACCGACAGCATCCCGACAAAAATCCGGACAGCCGCTGGCGCTGCTTCACCTTTTTAATTGTCGCTGGACGCACCTAGCCGCCCACCAGGGTTTTCATCAATCTCAGAAAACAAAAAAAGATCCTTCTCGACTGTTAATCGTGGATCGCCACTGACAAGTATCTTGATCCATGATTTCATCCGTCCATGGATCTACCCAAGGAAGCCGACGCGCAATTCATCCGCGAGCGCCTGGCCAGCGGCTGCTTCAACCTGCATCAACTGCTCGTCGATCTCAATAAGGCGCAGGGCAAAGTGGCGGCCAACGTCCACGCCATCCGCAAGCTCGGCAAATCCGTGCGCGGAGGGTTCTCGTTATTTTCTCTCAAAAAGTCCCCCGCGCTCAACATCCAGGCGATCGGCCGCCTCCTCTCCGGCCGCCGCGACGCGGTCTCGCGCCTCAACACCTGGAACCGGCTCGGCTGGAATGACGACCCGCGGGTCGCCGCGGCCATCCACGGTTTGCTCGATCAGCAAACCCACTCGGCCTCCCACCGCCCGCCGCCACCCGCGATCGCCTGGTGCCTCGATCACATCACCGCCGCCCAACAGGAACTGCAGGCCATGCCCGCGGAACACCTGGCCGACCAAATCGCCCACGGCCTCAAGACCCTCGAACACAAAACCTTCAAGCGCTGCCGAAAGCTGGGTCATCGCGCCGACAAGGACTTTCACCAGGCCCGCAAGTCGCTGAAAGCCTGGCTCGGGGCGATCGGATTCCTGCCCGAGGGCATGGTCCCCCACGATCCTCAACTCAACGAACTGGCCGAATTGTTAGGCGACGAGAACGACCTCGCCACCCTCTCCGTCTGGCTCAAGCGCCACGGGTTCACGCCGCAACTCGCCCCCGGGCTGTGGGCGACGCTCGATGCGTCGCGTCGCAAACTCCAGCGGGACGCTATCAGGATGACGAAGGGGCTAGCCCCCTCGTTGACATAAATGGGGTTGGTATGAATGGCGCTAACATAACGGTCGTTGGTGAGTCTGACAGACAGGAAATCCCGCCTGAAGGCGGCACATGCCTCCCCAGGAAGCGCGGATTCCAGCGCAAGTAGCCCCGCCTTCAGGCGGACTCTTGATCAATCCAACCCGCCACATCGCGCCGGATTGCCAGATAGACAAAAAATTCAAGCGCGCGGGGGTTGCCCTAGGGGGCGTTCCCGCTATGCTGCGCGCGCGGTCCGCTGGCCGTTCCACTCCTGATCCCGCTCCATACCTTCCTACTCCCATGTCCGCACGCCTCGATTTTTGCAGCCGCCACCTAGGCCCCGTGGGCTCTGCCCGCGATCAAATGCTTCGCGACACCGGCTACCCGACGCTCGAGGCCCTGGCCGACGCCGCCGTGCCGTGCGCGATCCGCAGCCAGTCCGAACTGAAGCTCCCGCCCGCGCTGGCCGAGCACGAGGCGCTGACCGCCTTGAAGGCGACCCTCGGCAAAAACCGCCTGCTCAAGTCGTTCATCGGCCAAGGCTACTCCGGCACCCACACCCCGGGGGTCATCCAGCGCAACGTGTTTGAAAACCCGGGCTGGTATACCGCCTACACGCCCTATCAGGCAGAAATCGCCCAGGGCCGCCTCGAAGCCCTGCTCAATTTCCAGACGCTCATCACCGAGCTCAGCGGGCTGGACGTCGCCAACGCCTCGCTGCTCGACGAGGGCAGCGCCGCCGCCGAGGCCATGAGCCTGGCGCTGGCCGGCAAACCCAAGAGCCGCGCGATCTTCGTCTCCGAGCGCTGCCACCCGCAGACCCTCGACGTGGTCATCACCCGCGCCGAACCCCTCGGCATCCAGGTCATCCTCGGCGACTGGCAAACCTACACCCTGCCCGCCGACGGCAGCGTGGGTGCCGTGCTGGTCCAATACCCCGACACCCGCGGCCGCATCGATGACTTCAGCGGGTTTTTCGCCCGGGCCAGGGCCGCCGGCGCGGTGTGCATCGTGGCTGCGGACCTGCTCGCCCTAACGGTCCTGCGGCCACCCGGCCAATTCGGCGCCGACATCTGCGTGGGATCCTCGCAGCGCTTCGGCGTGCCGATGGGCTTCGGCGGCCCGCATGCCGCGTTCATGGCTTGCTCCGACGCGCTCAAGCGCAAGATGCCCGGCCGCCTGATCGGGGTGTCGGTCGATTCGCGCGGCATGCCGGCCTACCGGCTGGCGCTGCAAACCCGCGAGCAGCACATCCGCCGGGACAAGGCCACCTCCAACATCTGCACCGCCCAGGTTCTGTTAGCCGTGATGGCGGCGATGTATGCAGTCTATCACGGCCCCGCCGGACTGAAACACATCGCGCTGGAGGTTCACGCCAAGACGGCGCGCCTGGCAGCCTCGCTGGCCGCCGCCGGCGTCGCCCTCGAAGCCGGAGCGTTCTTCGACACCCTGGTCGCGCACCTGCCCGGCATGGCCGCGCAAGTCTGCCAGGAAGCCGCCCGCAACGGCATCAACCTGCGCCTCATCGATGCCGACCACCTCGGGATTGCCGTGGATGAAACCTCGGAGGTCGCCGACCTGTCCGCCATCTGCCAGGCATTCGGGGCCTCGCTGGCGGCGGCCACTCCCGGCACCGCCTGGCCCGCCGGTCTGGGCCGCAGCACGCCGTTCCTGACCCAGCAGGTCTTCAACTCCTATCACTCGGAAACCGAAATGCTGCGCTACCTCAAGCGCCTGGAGTCCAAGGATCTCGCACTCAACGAGTCGATGATCGCGCTGGGGTCGTGCACCATGAAACTCAACGCGACCTCCGAAATGCTGCCGCTCAGCTGGCCGGAAGTCGCCGCCATGCACCCGTTCGCGCCGGCCGACCAAAGCCAGGGCTACCGCGAGATGTTAGACCAACTGGCCGGCTGGCTGGCGGAAGTCACCGGCTTCGCCGCGGTCTCGCTGCAACCCAATGCCGGCTCCCAGGGCGAATACGCCGGGCTACTGGCGATCCGCCGCTACCACCAATCCCGCGGTGACGGCCACCGCACCGTCTGCCTGATTCCGGTGTCCGCCCACGGCACCAACCCGGCCTCCGCGGCGATGGCCGGGATGCAGGTCATCGGGGTGAAATGTGACACCTCGGGCAACATCGACGTCGCCGACCTCGCCGCCCGCGCCGACGAGCACCGTGACAACCTGGCGGCGCTGATGGTCACCTATCCGTCGACCCACGGCGTGTTCGAGGGCACCATCCGCGACATCTGCCAGATCATCCACCAGGCCGGCGGCCAGGTCTATATGGACGGCGCGAACATGAACGCACAGGTCGGTCTGACCAGTCCCGGACTCATTGGTGCCGACGTCTGCCACCTCAACCTGCACAAGACGTTCAGCATCCCGCATGGCGGCGGCGGCCCGGGCGTCGGCCCGATCGGCGTGGCGGCACAACTCGTGCCGTTCCTGCCGGGCCACCGCGAACTCGCCGCCACGACCGGCGCGGTTTGCTCCGCGCCGTGGGGCAGCGCGTCGATCAACACGATCTCCTGGATGTATATCGCCATGATGGGCGGCGCCGGTCTCAAGCAGGCCACCGAAGTGGCGATCCTCAATGCCAACTACATCGCCAAACGGCTGGCACCTTTCTATCCGATCCTCTACACCGGCAATGCCGGCCTGGTCGCCCACGAGTGCATCATCGATGTCCGCCCGCTCACCGAGCTCAGCGGCATCACCGTCGAGGACGTCGCCAAGCGGCTCATGGACTATGGGTTCCACGCTCCGACCATGAGCTGGCCGGTGGGCGGCACCCTGATGATCGAGCCCACCGAATCCGAGTCCAAAGCCGAGCTCGACCGCTTCTGCGAGGTGATGATTGCCATCCACGGCGAAATCCTCGCGGTCAGCCGCGGCGAACTGGATGCCAAGGACAACCCGCTCAAGAACGCCCCGCACCCCGCCGAAACCGTTTGCGGCAACGACTGGCCCCACGCCTACAGCCGCGAGCAGGCCGCCTTCCCGCTGCCCTATCTGCGCCAGCACAAGTTCTGGCCCGCCGTCAGCCGCATCGACAACGTGCATGGCGACCGCCACCTGATCTGCACCTGCGAGAGCGTGGAAGCCTACGCGTCCTGAGGACAGAGGACAGAGGACAGAGGGAAACCTGCGGGCACTTTGGCCAGCCACTGGCCAAACTCATGGACTAGTGGCGGCAAGCGGCGGCGGATGACCGGAGAGCAAAAAAAAGCCGCTTCCCTGCGGAAGCGGCTTGAGGAAGACAGACAATGCTTTGGCTTACCAGCCCTTCATCGACGCCATCAAGGAGTCATGCTTGGCGTAGAGCTTTTCAAGTTCCGTCTCGGCCTTGCGGACTTGCTCGTTGAGCTCCACCAGCGAGGCAACCTTGGCGACCAGCCCTGCGGGCGCAGCCGATGGCTTGGTGGCTTTCACGATCTTGAGGGCCTTCGGGGCCTTAGCCTTGACGACCTTCGGGGCCTTGGTCTTGACCGCACCCTTGCCAGTCGGCACGCCAGCGGCCTTGAGCCATGAGGCGCAAGTGATCGCCGACAACTTGTATTTGTCGACGGCTTTGCTTTGGCCGCCACGGCCGTTGGCCGCGTTGTAGGCGATCACATAGTCGATGATCTCCTGTTTCTTCTCGGGAGTATAACGGGAACCACGGCCCATCTTGCCAGACGCCTTGGCAGCCTTCGGGGCTTTGGCGACTTTGACGGCTTTCGGAGCCTTGGCGGCTTTCGCAGCTTT
>JBAXBG010000206.1:0-5670 GCA_037142115.1 Verrucomicrobiota bacterium
CCGCCTTCAGGCGGACTCCGCATCAAGCGCCGTGCGCACCGCGCCATTCCGCTTGCCCTTGCGGCCCGGAGCTTTACCATCCGCCGCTTTCCCACGCTCCGCCGCTGATGAACCGCATTTTCGTTGAAAAAAAGCCCGGCCACGACGCCGAGGCCCGCCACCTCCTGCACGACCTCCACGAGTCGCTGGGCCTGCCCGGCCTGCACCGCGTCCGCGTGGTCCAACGCTATGACATTGACGGCGTCTCCGCCGCCGAGTTCGCCCAGGCCGCAACCCGCATTCTCTCCGAACCGCAGGTCGATGATCTGGCCGACGCGCTGAGCCTGTCGGCCAACGAGGCTGCTTTTGCCGTCGAGTATCTGCCCGGCCAGTTCGACCAGCGCGCGGACTCAGCCGCCCAGTGCGTGCAGATCCTAACCGGCAAGGAGCGCCCGGCCGTGTTTTCCGCCAAGGTCATCGTGCTAGAAGGGGTGCTGTCCCCGGCGGAAGTCGCCGCGATCAAGGCCTACGTCATCAACGCCGTGGATTCCCATGAGGTCCCCGTAGCGGAGGTCTGCGACCGTCGCTCTTCGTCCGCCCCCCCCGATGTCGCCATCCTCACCGGCTTCACCAGCCACGACCCGGCGGCCATCCGCGCCGAGTTCGGACTCGCCATGTCCACCGCCGATGTCGCGTTCTGCCAGGACTATTTCCGCGACCAGGAACGGCGCGACCCGAGCATCACCGAAATCAAGATGCTCGACACCTATTGGTCGGACCACTGCCGGCACACGACTTTTCTAACAAAGATCGAGGACGTCACCTTCGCCGCGGGCACCGAGCCCGTCCAGCGCGCCTGGCAAACCTACCTTGACACCCGCCAGCAACTCGGCCGCGCTGACAAGCCGGTCACCCTGATGGACATCGCGCTCATCGGGATGCGCGAACTGCGCGCGTCGGGCGAGCTCGACAACCTGGAGGTCTCCGAGGAAGTCAACGCCGCCTGCATCGTCGTGCCCGTCGAAATCCACAATCCCCCCTCTTCGCTTGGCGCACTTGGCGACTTGGCGGTTCAACCCTCTGCCACCACCGAGGAGTGGCTGGTCATGTTCAAAAACGAGACCCACAACCACCCCACCGAGATCGAGCCGTTCGGCGGGGCCGCCACCTGCCTCGGCGGCTGCATCCGCGATCCGCTGTCCGGCCGGTCGTATGTCTATCAGGCCATGCGCGTCACCGGTGCCGGCGACCCGCTCACGCCCTTTGCCGCGACCCTGCCGGGCAAACTCCCGCAGCAAAAAATCTGCCAGACCGCCGCCCGCGGGTATTCGTCCTATGGCAACCAAATCGGCCTGGCCACCGGCCAGGTCGCGGAAATCTACCACCCCGGCTACGTCGCCAAGCGCCTCGAAATCGGCGCGGTGGTCGCCGCCGCGCCGCGCTCGCAGGTGTTGCGCGGCACGCCCGCGCCCGGCGACGTGATCCTGCTCATCGGCGGGCGCACCGGCCGTGATGGCGTCGGCGGTGCCACCGGCTCGTCCAAGGAACACACCGAAACCGCGCTGGCCAACTCCGCCGAAGTCCAGAAGGGCGACGCTCCCACCGAACGCAAAATCCAGCGCCTGTTCCGCAACCCGGAACTCACCCGCAAAATCAAAATCTGCAACGACTTCGGTGCCGGCGGGGTGTCGGTGGCCATCGGCGAAATCGCCCCCTCGCTTGAGATCAACCTCGATGCCGTCCCCAAGAAATACGACGGCCTCGATGGCACCGAACTCGCCATCTCCGAATCCCAGGAACGCATGGCGGTCTGCGTCGATCCGGCCGATATCGCCTACTTCATCCACGCCGCTGACCAGGAAAACCTTGAGTGCGTCCATGTCGCCAACGTCACCGACAGCGGCCGCCTGGTGATGACCTGGCGCGGCCAAACCATCGTCAACCTGTCGCGCGCCTTCCTCGACACCAACGGCGTCCAACAGACTGCCAGGGTTCATGTTTCCATGGAGCGCGGACTTCAGTCCGCATCTTCATCTAAAATCCCAACCTCCCTCATCGAAGCCCTCTCCTCCCTCAACGTCTGCTCGCAAAAGGGCCTCGGCGAATTGTTCGACGGCTCGGTGGGCGCAGGCACCGTGCTCTGGCCCTTCGGGGGCAGCCACCAGCTCACCCCGCCCGACGCGATGGTGGCCAAGCTGCCGTTGTTAGATGGCGACACCGACGTCTGCACCTACATGAGCTGGGGCTTCGATGCCGAACTCTCGGAGCAATCCCCCTTCCACGGCGCGGTCCACGCCGTCACCGAGTCGGCCTGCAAGGCGGTGGCCGCCGGTGCCCGTCTCGGCGACATCCGCCTGACCCTCCAGGAATACTTCCCGAAACTGGGTGCCGACCCCGCCCGCTGGGGGCTGCCGTTCGCATCTCTGTTAGGAGCGTTCCACGCCCAGCACGAATTGCGGCTGGCCGCCATCGGCGGCAAGGACTCGATGTCCGGCTCCTTCAACGACCTCGACGTGCCGCCCACGCTGGTGTCCTTCGCGCTGGCCCCCGGCCTGGCCAGCCTGGCGCTGAGCCCCGAGTTCAAGCAACCCGGCTCGCTCGTCTCGCTCGTCGAGGTCGCGCGCGACGCCGACAACCTGCCGGATTTCAAAGCACTCAAACAGGTCGCCGGGGCGCTCTATCAGCTCAACCGTGACGGGCTGGTCCTCGCGCTCCACCACGTCGGCGGCTGCGGCCTGGCCGCCGCCCTGGCCAAGATGGCTTTCGGCAACGGCATCGGCGCGGAGATCACTACCCCGCTCGCCATCTATCAGGAGCGGCGCTTTTGCTTCCTCATCGAGCACGCCGCCCCCCTCCCCGCCTTGCTCGGCGCCACCACGATCGGCCACACCACCGCGGCGCCGGTGCTCACGCTCAATGGCGAGGCCCACGCCCTCAGCGCCCTGCAAGCCGCCTGGACGTCGACCCTGGAACCGGTCTATCCGACGAAGCCCCCCCCCCCGTCCACCCTTGGCGAGCTTGGCGTCTTGGCGGTTAAAGAAACCTCTGCCGCCAAAATCCGAAATTCAAAATTCAAAATCACCCGGCCGCAGGTCGTGATCCCGACCTTCCCCGGCACCAACAGCGAATACGACTCCGCCAAGGCCTTCCGCCAAGCCGGGGCCGCGGCGCAGATCCTGGTCTTCCGCAACCTCACCACCCGCCACATCGAGGAGTCCCTCGCCACGCTCGCCCAACACATCCGCCGCTCCCAGATCCTGATGTTCCCCGGCGGCTTCAGTGCCGGCGACGAACCCGACGGCTCCGCCAAGTTTATTGCCACCATCATCCGCAGCCCGCGCGTGGCCGACGCCATCATGGACCTGCTGGACCGCGACGGGCTGATCCTGGGCATCTGCAACGGCTTCCAGGCCCTCATCAAGACCGGACTCGTGCCGTATGGAAGGATCGTGGATTGTTCCAGCCACCATCCACAATCCTCTATCCACGATCCATCCGCCCGCCCGACCCTCGTCCACAACGACATCGGCCGCCACGTTTCCTGTTATGCCCACACCCGCATCGTGAGCACCCTCTCGCCGTGGCTATCTAACACAATCATCGGTGCCGTCCACACCGTCCCGGTTTCGCACGGCGAAGGCAAGTTCTTCGCCGGCCCGGAGCTCATCGCCGGCCTCGCTGCCAGCGGCCAGATCGCCACCCAATACTGCGATGCTGCGGGCGCGCCCTCGATGGACGTCGCCGTCAACCCGAACGGTTCGCTCGCCGCCATCGAAGGCATCACCAGCCCGTGCGGCCGCGTGTTCGGCAAGATGGCCCACTCCGAGCGCGCCGGATCCCACGTTGCCAAGAACATCCCCGGCACCAAGCACCAGCCGATCTTCAGCGCAGGGGTCGCCTATTTCGCCTGAAGGCGGGAGTCGCCGCGCTGAATCCTGGAGTCGCTTTGGCTGCACCATGGAGCGCGGGCTTCAGCCCGCCGAATCCGGGCGGGCTGAAGCCCGCGCTCCCTAGTCAAATGGCCAAGCTAGTCGCCTTATGTCTTGAACGTGATAACAGTCGTCAAGCCGCGTCCAAGGACGGATCGCTCGCGCCATCCAATTAATTGCCACAATGGCACGTATTTTGCTTCACAACGGGTGAATTTCACCTAAGTTGGCCGCGGCAACCCGCTTGTCGCAGATGTCCAACGCCTACCTCCAGCAATCCCTCTCCCAGCAGCAGACGCTCGCGCCGCAAATGCGCAAGAGTCTCGAGATCCTGCAAGCCGGCACGATGGAGCTCTCGCAAATCATCACCCAGGCGCTGGAGATGAATCCGGTTCTGGAAGACATCACCGAATCGATTTCGCTGGACGAGGAGGGCCCCGATGCGGACGAGGCCGATTCGTTGGATTACATGAACGAGACCGACGACGACTGGCGCGACCAGGCGATTCTGGAAGGGAAAAGCGCGCCCTGGACCCAGGACGACGAGGAGCGGCGGCAGAGGATTTACGATTCGATCGTGGCACCGGTGACGTTGCCGCAGCATTTGCAACAGCAACTCGACCTGGCCATGGTCGAGCAGGACGTGAGAGAGGCCGCCCAGACCCTGCTAGGCAACCTGGACGGCCGCGGGTTCCTCGACCTGCCGGCCATCGATCTGGGGATCCGCTTCGGGATCAAGCGCGCCGACCTGAACGCCGCGCTCAAGCTCATCCAGTCGTTTGATCCGGCGGGGGTCGGGGCCTCCGGCATCGCCGAATCGCTGCTGCTACAGTTGGAACGCCAGGACGGCACCGGCACCATCGAGTATAAAATCGTGCGCGACCACCTCGAGGACCTGGCCCGCAAGCGCCACCCGCAGATCGCCAAGGAGTTGGGCACGAGCGTCGAGCGCATCGCCGAGGCCGCCTCGCGCATCGGCCGGCTCACCCCCAACCCCGGCGGCGACTTCGATCCCACCGGCAACCCCTACGTCCTGCCCGACGTGGTCATTGAGCGCAACGACGACGGCCAGCTCGAGGCCCGGCTCACCGGCGAGCATCTGCCGAACCTGCGGATCAACGATTTCTACAAGGACATGATCGGCCACAACGGCGTGGACCCCAAAGCGCGCCAGTTCCTGCGCGACCAGATCCGCGACGGCCGCAGCCTGATCCGCTCGATTTCGCTGCGCCAGGAAACCATCCTGGCCATCGCCCACAAGCTCATCGAACACCAAAGCGCTTTCTTCAACAAGGGCCCGCGCCACCTGCGCCCGCTGACCATGAACGAAATCGCCGAGGAACTCGGCATGCACGGCACCACCGTCTCGCGCGCCGTCGCCGGCAAATACATCCACACCCCGCAGGGGCTGATGGAAATGCGGGTGTTCTTCGCCACCGGCTATCAGACGCAGGACGGCGCGGAGGTCTCCAACGCCGGGGTGCGGGAGGCGATCCAACAGTTAGTGGCCGCCGAGCCGCCCGCCAAGCCGCTGTCCGACGAGGTGCTGATGAAGGCGCTGGCCAAGCAGGGCATCACCGTGGCCCGCCGGACCGTGGCCAAATACCGCGAGCAACTCGGCATCCTGCCCTCACACCTGCGCAAGACGTTCTGACCCCAGTCGGCCTCACTTGCCCGGAAATCGAACGATCCAGAAAGAAAAGAGGCGGCGGGCAGAATGCCCGCGCCACGGTGGCCCGGGCATTCTGCCCGGCGCCAAAGC
>JBAXBG010000207.1:0-5660 GCA_037142115.1 Verrucomicrobiota bacterium
CAGGGCATCGCTATGATGCGCCTCGTGAAACGACTGGCATGCATTCTCCTGATTTCGGTGGCTTGGACGTCCCGCGGGGTGGGGGCCGTGGATTTGTCGCAAGTGCCGCAGCTCCACGAAACGACGGCACAGCGCGACGAGCGCATGCTCTGGTTCCGCGATGCGAAGTTCGGGATGTTCATCCACTGGGGCCCTTGCTCGGTCGGTGCCAAAGAAATCGGTTGGGGACGCGAGGCGCACCAGCCATGGGATATCCACGGGAGCCAAACCCCGCGCACCAGCGACCCGGTGTACGACAATTTATACAAACAGTTCAACCCGACGCAATACAATGCGCGGGAATGGGTGCGCTTCGCCAAGGAGTCCGGCATGAAATACATGGTGCTCATCGCCAAGCATCACGACGGATTCTCCCAGTTCGACTCGAAGCTCACCGCCTACAAAATCACCGCCTCGCCCTACGGCCGCGACATCGTCAGGCAGTTCGCCGACGCCTGCCACGAGCAGGGCATGAAACTCGGACTTTATTATTCGACCCGCGATTGGTATCACCCGGATTACCTCGTCGGCGACAACCGGAAATATGACGCGTGGTATCGCGCCCAGGTCAAGGAACTGCTCAGCAACTACGGAGCCGTTGACGTCATGTGGTTCGATCACGTTGGCGGCAGGGACTGGGGCAAGTGGAAATTCGATGAACTCTTTTCCATGATGTATGGACTTCATCCCAACCTCATCGTCAACGATCGCGCCGCTAAATTCTGCGGACCGAAAACCCCCGAGGATCGCGCGCCGGCAAACCCCGGGATTGCGAAAATGACCCAGGGCGACTACTACACGCCTGAGGGCAAGATCGGCGCGATGGACATCGCCAAGGACTGGGAATCCTGCATCCACGTCGGCCAGGGATGGTCCTACCGGGGCGAGGATGGCTTCAAAGGACCGGACGATTGCATCAAGATGCTCGTGAGTTGCACCACCGGCGGTGGCAACCTATTGTTAAACTTCGGCCCGCGGCCCGATGGCACTTTTGCCGAGGGCGAAGCCAAGGTGGCCCGCGCCATGGGCGGCTGGCTCAAGAAATACGGCGACGCCGTTTACGGCACCCGCGGCGGGCCGTATCCCAACGGCTCCTGGGGCGGCTCCTGCCACAAGGCCGACAAACTCTATCTGCATGTCTATCAGTGGCCGGCTGCGGGCCTCGCCTTCGACCCGCTCCCCCGCAAGGTGCTCGCCGCCCGCACCCTCGCCGGCGCGCCCGCCACTTTCCAACAAAGTGCGAATGAACTGGTGGTGGGAGTCGCCGCCAAGGACCGGGACAATCCGGTGACCGTGATCGAGTTGACCCTGGACGGACCTCTGGAATCCGGGCGTATCCTTGGAATGGCCAGAGAACCGGAGCCCCATACCAACGCGGGCATGTGAATTTCCTGCCGTCCCGCAAGCTTCATCAAGCTGGAGGGCCAAGGGTATCGTCCCGGCCCAGGCTGCTGAACCGCGGCGGCGCATACGACAGCCAATGACATCCTTATGAAATTCAAAACCTCAGACCCATCTGCGTTCATCCAGCCATGCCACCGCCTGCCCTGGCTCGGGCTGGCGGCCGCGCTGCTGTTAGGCGGCACCCCGGCCGCCTTCGGCACCGGTGTGCCACTCGTGTTTTTAGCCAACGGCACCCTCGCTCACCTGCGCGTCGGCGGGTCCGATATCCTGCGCCAAACCAATCAACGCTGCGGGTTTTCCGCGCTGTGGTTTGATGGGAGTCGGGTGAAGGAAATCGCATGCGAGAAGGTGACATTCGACCACGACCGCTTGCGCGTGATCTGGCCTAACGGGTTCCCGCGCCTGGAGTTCACTCTCAAGGAAACGAGCGGCCAGGTCCTCCTCGATCTGGTCCGGGTTGAGGGGATGCCACGCGGGCGCGATGCCAGCATCTGTTTCCGTGCCACGCTTGCGCCATCCGCCCGGGTCGCGGCCACTGGCACCGGCGTCGAGGTGGTGTCCGGTCCGGCGGAAGTCCGGGCATACTGGACATCGCTCGGGAGGCCAAAACCCCAGGGGCCAGCGGGCGGCATCTCCATCCGCACCCAACTTTAAGCCATCCACGCCATGATCCGCAGCTTCATCAATCCGAAGACAAACCTCTGGCTGCTTTGCCTCATGGGCGTGCTGGCTGGAAGCCCCCAAGCGTGCGCCGCCCCGAATGGCTCTAACTCAAGGCTGATTTGGGATGGAAGAGTCCGCCTGAAGGCGGGACTACCTACGCTGGAATCAGCGTTCATGAGGAGGTATGTAGTACCGCCTTCAGGCGGAATCTTCTGTTCTCCATGCTCCTCAACGTTTGTTACGTTAGCGCCATTCCGCGCCGCCCCCACTGCGGCTGAGGCCATCGTCACTCGCCCGGCCGGGCTGGGGTTCACCCTGGCCGAACTCCTCGCACCGGCGCAAGCGGGCTTCGTGCTCCTGCATTTCAACGGGAAATCCGTGATCGAGCAACCGTTGCAGATCCTTTCTCACAAGGGCGAAAATCTTCAAGTCGGATTTCCAGACCGTCCGACGCCGCGTTTCACCTTCCGCATCGAGGAGAATCCGGATTACATCGTGCTGCGCATGGCCAAGGCGGAGGGCGACTTTTCAGGCCGGGACATGAGTTTGCTGTTCCGCTCGTCTCAGAAGGATGGCGCGGAGGCGTTTTGCCTGGATTACATGGTCCGCAATGAATCTCCAGCATCGGGTCTCAGGCTGTTGTGGCCGTATCTGTGGAATCCCAACCCCGCCGATCCGCGTGGCGCGTTCGCGGTCATCAAACAAGGTCCCGATGCCGCGCGTGATGAAAGCCTCGCGGCCATCTGGGCCGAGGGGACGCTGCCTCATCCCGCAACCGGCAAACCATGGACCCGGGAGGCCGTCAAGCAATGGGTCACCGCCTATCACGCGAAATTCGCAGGCCTGAGCGAAACCACGCTCTCGGCATCAAATCCCCAGGAGTTGAATCGCCTGACCGACTGGCTGCACGGCACAGGGATCCGCAGGGTCTATTTGCATACGGATACCTGGCGTGAGGAATACTGGCCCAAAAAACGTTCGTTCGTGGATGTGAATCCGAAGGTGTTTCCGGGGGGCCGCAAGGATTTGAAAACCTACAGTGATGAGTTGAAGAAGAAGGGAATGCTGCTGCGCCTGCACAATGTGAGCGCCGGCATCGGTCCCGACGATCCGGAATTCATCCTCGGCGACAAGATCGATTCACGACTCGCAACCTGGGTCACTGGCAAACTGGAAAAACCGGTCGGCGCGGACGATCATGTTTTCTATTTCCGCCCGTCACCGGCGGCCGATTTCCCGCATTTGCGCCTCGCCGCCAATTGGCGACTGAGCCGCTTCCGCATCGGCAACGAAATCGTGTCAGTCGCAGGAATGGAGGATGTGGATGGACCCGTCTGGCGCTTGATTCCGGTCAATCGCGGCAAGACCGGACCAAGCGCGGTCCATGCCGCAGGGGTTGAAATGACCGGACTGCTCTCGGCATACGGCCAGAATTTCATCCCGGACAACAACAGCGACCTGTTGGAAGATATGGCAACCCGCTATGCCAACCTCATCAACGAGGTGGGCCTGGATCACCAGCATTACGATGGCGCTGAAATCCACTGTCACCTCGAGCCGTGGGGCTTCGCAAAACTGTCGTGGCTCGTGGCGCGAAAAATCAACCGCGCCACCACCAGCAGCACCTCCGGCGGACGCCCGTCGGCATGGAATTTCGAGCTGAATTTCAGCACCATCCGGGATCTCAAAGAACTCGGGTATTGGGCGGTGAGCATCCCGATGCTCCTTGATGGCCACCGCAATGCCTCGTCATGGCTGGATGCCCACTTTGAAGTCGGATCGCGGCTGTTGAGCAATGCCCGCCGCGTGGGATTCACCAAGCCTGAGCCGTTTTTTGGAATCGAAACCAAGGTCTTGGATCAACACGGACTCCTTCCCAGCTATACCGAGCTCGCCGGCAACTGGATGCAAACCATCGGCAGCATCGGCGAGCGCGAAATCGCCTGGCTGCGCCAATCGCTCACCCCGGTGCAAAGCAAGCTCCGGCAACGTGGCAACCACTCACAGTCCTATGACGTGCCGGTCATGGTCAAACGCGAGGATGGCTTCTATTTCGTCCCAACGCGTGTCATGCTGCGCGAGGGCCTCGACGCACCCTGGCTCTCAGGCCAGGAATTCGGCCCCGTCGGCCCGCGCCAGTATCTCCAACCCGGGCAAAAAGTCACCCTCACCAACCCTCACGCGCCTCAAGCTCCGGACCTGATTCTTCACCTGCTCCCCGCTCTGGACCGCGGCTCTAAAAATCCAGCATCCGCCCGGGCGGCCAATCCCGCAAGTGGTGCCGACACCACCCGCGACGCCTACAACACGGGCACCATTTCCAGGCCGGCAACCGACATTGCGGTTGCCAGCCCGGTGAAGCCAGCCGCGACCCTCTGGCCGCAGGCGTCCGGCATCAGGCCCGCAGGCGACACCCGCGCGGTGCTCGTGGATGGTAAAATCGAACTCACCGCCACCAATCCCACCACCGATGCCATTTGGGAAGAAAACAGCCTGCCGTCCTGGTCCTGCCGGGTGCCGATGCTGGGACGGCGCGGAGTGGGGATCGATGTCATCGGCGACGGCAGCGGTGCGGTATTGCTGTTGCAGCTGGCGAGCCATGGAACCCGCGACTATGTGGTGAAGCTCGACTTCACCGGTCCGCGACGCCTCGTGATTCCCAATGGCGAGGTGTCCTGGTCCGCCGCTTGCTGGGGCTGGCGATTTGATGCCCATTCCATGGATTATGCAGGGACACTCTCCGAAGCGCGCCTCGGCTTCGGTTACATTCCGCCGGGCGGCTCGCCCAAGGTGACCGTCACCGGCATCGAACTGCTCGACAATCTCCCCGGGCGACTCTGCGATCCGGTCATCCACATGGGTGCTGGCGCATTGCGCGTCCACGGCGTGCTGGATACGAGCGAATACCTCACGTTCACCCCAAAGGACGGCATCCAGGTATTCGACCGCAACTGGAATTTCCTGCGTGGCTTGAAAAGCACGGCGGAAAATTGGATGGCGCCACAAGCCGCCGTGGACGTTTGGCTTGAGAACCCGGAGCCAGGCCCCCAGCCGTGGCTGGAACTCCAAATGATCACCCGTGGCACCCCTTTCAAAATCACCCAACCCAGCCCAGCCAAACCGCTTGTGGACGATCCTCCCCATAAAATAAATGAACCATGATCCACCAAAAGAGGGATGGACGCCAGCCGCCGATTGCCGATATTTTCATCGATAAGCCGCTCGCAAACCTCCAGCACTCGTTTCTCTACCCAGCCAACCCACCAAATCCATGAAACCAAAAAACGCCTCCATCCGCCATTTCCGCACCTTCATGTTCGCCGGCTCCGCCGCCGCGATGCTTGCCTCCCACGCCGCCCACGCCGGCACCATCACCTGGAATAGCGCCAACGCCACCACCACCAGTTGGGCGCTCGGCTCGAACTGGATCGGCGGCGTCGCCCCGGTGGCGGGCGACGATGTGGTCGTCACCGCCGATGGGACTTTCGATCCTACAGTGAACACCGCCTACACGGGTATCGCGATTAAGTCCCTGACGTTGACAGGATCGACGA
>JBAXBG010000208.1:0-5649 GCA_037142115.1 Verrucomicrobiota bacterium
GCATTCTCACGAATGCGGCGGCTTAGCAGGAGGCAGAATCCGCTTTACAGCGGGGCGAATTCGATGTGACTAAGCCCCGCCACCATGGGATTCATTGCCAGCCTATTTGTCCGGGAGGATCGTTTCGCGATTCTGCTGGAGTCGGCTACCCTGGAAGTGCTGGCCACGGTCAAAGCGCTCGACCAGCTGCTGACCAGCCCGAACCCCGCGCTGTCGCTCGCCTCGTTTGTGCAGGCGCGCGCCAAGGAACAGGAGATCAAGGGCCAAATCGACGTGTTGCTGTGCCAGCGCGGCGGCAGCCGCTTCGATCACGCCGACATTGTGGCCCTGGCGCTGGGCCTCAACCGGATCAGCAAGACCGTGCGCCGCTTTGCCGAACGCCACCTGCTGTGCGCGGCCCAAATCCCGATCGGGATTTTCGCGGTGCAGGTCACCATGCTCGATGAGGCCGCCCTCACCCTCCAGCAGATGGTCGTCGAGCTCCGGGGAGGAGTCAGCGTCGGTGCCGCCAAACAGCACAACGACGTGCTGCAACGCATCAAGAGCGATGCGGACAAGCTGTTCACGGCGGCGGTGGTGGAGTTGTATCAGGGCCACCATGAGCCGATGACTACGATCATGCTGCGCGATCTGTACGAGATCCTGGACCGGATTTTCGACCGCGCCCGCAACACCGGCAACCTCATCCTGCAAATCATGCTCAAACATTCATGATGGAACAGCCCATAACATCGGCGTCAGCGCACGCCTAACCCGAGACAGAATAATGAAAACCACCGATTGCGCTGATTGCACTGATTTAGAATGAGTTACAACTTAATGCCCACGCACCCAAAAGGTGAACTGACTAACTGTTATCAAGATCTGATTCTTTGCGGTGAAATCAGTGATCAATCAGTTCAATCAGTGGTTAAATAGAGTCGGCATACCGATTTTCATTTTTCCGTCCAGGCCATCCGCCCAAACCGAATCCCCAGCCACCGCCACCTTTCCCATGTTTTCCCTGCAACGCCTGCTCAGCCGCGACGACGTCTTTTTCGACCTGATGGAAGGCAGCGCGCAAGAAGCGCGCGGGGCCATCCAGAGCCTGGTGGCGCTGCTGCGCGACGGCGATGACAAGCCGAAACTCGAGGCCTTCACCGCCGCGCGCCGCAAGGAAAAGCGCCTCGCCCAGCAGCTCTCCGAGAAGCTCTGCAAAACCTTCGTCACTCCGCTCGACCGCGAGGACATCGAGGCGATCTCCCACGCGCTCTACAAGATCCCCAAAACCGCCGAGAAATTCGGCGAGCGCTACCTGCTTTCCGGCATCGAGCTGCACGGCGTGGACCTGTCGCGCCACGTCGAGCTGCTCGACAGCGCGGCCGAGGTGATCGTGCTGATCGTGCAGGAACTGCGCAAGGGGCTCGAACTCAACCGGGTCAAGGGCCACAACGACGAACTGCAGCGCATCGAGGGCGAGGGCGACAAGCTGATGCTGGAGTCGCTCTATCAACTCTACGCCAGCCGCTGCGACCCGTTTCAGGCGATGCTGACCAAGGACCTGCTGGAGATGCTCGAGAAAATCTTCGACCGCTGCCGCGACGTGGGCAACATCATCTTCCACATCGTGCTCAAACACGCCTAACACCACATGTTCTTCATCATCCTGCTGATCGGCGTGGCGCTGCTTTTTGAGTATGTCAACGGTTTCCACGATGCCGCCAACGCCATCGCCACCAGCGTGGCCACCCGGGTGCTCACCGCCAAACAGGCCGTGACCATCGCGGCGGTGTTCAACTTGTTGGGCGCGATGGCCGGCACCGCGGTGGCCACCACCATCGCCTCCGGGCTGGTGGATGGCAACTTTGTCACGCTGACCACGATTTTCTGCGCGCTGGTGGCGGCGATTTTCTGGAACCTGGTCACCTGGTGGTATGGGCTGCCGTCGAGTTCCAGCCACGCGCTCATCGGCGGGTTGTGCGGCTCGGCGCTGGCCACTGCGGCGGGCAACTGGCACGTCATCAAGTGGGCGGTGACCGATCCGGTCACCCACAAGACCGCGGGCCTGCTCTACAAGGTGGTGCTGCCGATGTTAGTGTCGCCGATTTGCGGCTGCGTGGGTGGCTATCTGATCATGGGGCTGATGATCGTGCTGTTGCGCGATGTGCACCCGGCCAAGCTCAACCGGGTGTTCGGCAAGGCGCAGATTGGCAGTGCCGCGTGGATGAGTTTCAGTCACGGTCTCAACGACGCGCAAAAGACCATGGGCATCATCGCACTGACCCTGTTCACCGGCTCCAAGGCCGGGGCGCTCGACCACCTGCCCGCTTGGCTGGCGTTCCTGCACACTCCCAAATTTGAAATCGACTTCTGGGTCAAGGCGAGCTGCGCGCTGGTGATGGGCGCGGGCAGCGCCTCCGGCGGCTGGCGCATCATCAAGACCATGGGGTCCAAGTTGGTGCGGCTGCAAACCACCCACGGCTTTGCCGCCCAGGCGACCGCCGCGGCGGTGATCAACATCGCCAGCCTGTGGGGCATGCCGCTGTCCACCACTCATGTGATTTCCTCGTCGATCATGGGCGTGGGTGCCACCAAACGCCTGAGCGCGGTGCGCTGGAAAATGATGGGCCGCATCGTCACCGCCTGGGTCTTCACCTTGCCGCTGACCCTGGTGGTCGGTTACTCGCTGATGTGGTTGTGCATGCGCCTCGGCTGGGCCGTCGTGCCGCACCACTGAGGGGCCAGTAGGCGCGCTGGTGACAGCGCGCGGTGGGAACGCCCCCCGGCGCATTCTCACGAATGCGGCTACTTGGCAGTGGATTGCGGGTTGCACGGACGCCACGGCGTGGCAGAATGCCCGGGCAACTCCATGACAACAGAAAACCTGCAAGAGCGTATCGCAGAATCCAGCGGCTGGATCCAAGCGGTGAAGGATGAAATGGGACGGGTGCTCGTCGGACAGGAACGGCTGGTGGACCGGTTGCTCATCGGCTTGCTGTGCAACGGCCACATCCTGCTGGAAGGGGTGCCCGGGCTGGCCAAAACCCTGGCCGTCAAGGCGCTCTCAGGGTCGCTGCACGCGTCGTTCGCGCGGTTCCAGTTCACGCCGGACCTGCTGCCCGCGGACCTGGTGGGGACCATGATCTATCACCCGCAGGCGACCACGTTCGAGCCCAAGCTCGGGCCGATCTTCAACAATCTGATTCTGGCCGACGAGATCAACCGCGCCCCGGCCAAGGTCCAGTCGGCGCTGCTGGAAGCGATGCAGGAGCGCCAGGTCACGCTGGGCGACCGCTCGTATCCGCTGCCCGAGCCGTTTCTGGTGCTCGCCACCCAGAACCCGATCGACCAGGAGGGGACCTATCAGCTGCCGGAGGCCCAGCTGGACCGGTTTCTGCTCAAAGTCACCGTCGGCTACCCGAGCAAGGACGAGGAGTTGCTCATTCTCGACCGGATGGCGACCTCGACCCCGCCCTATCGGACCCAGACGGTCGCCACCTCCGAGCAGATCGCGGGCTCGCGGGCACTGGTCAACGCGGTGTATATCGACCCGGCGATCCGCAAATACATCGTGCAGATCATCCACACCACGCGCTTCCCCGGGCTGGTGGACGCGCCGCTCAAGAACCTGGTGCGGGCCGGTGCCTCGCCGCGCGGCACGATCAATCTGGCCCTCACCGCGCGCGCGCTGGCGTTCATGCACGGCCGCGCGTTCGTCACCCCGCAGGATGTCAAGGACATGGCCCTCGATGTCCTGCGCCACCGCGTCCTGCTCACCTACGAGGCCGAGGCCGAGGAAATGACCACCGATTCGATTATCGAGCGCATCATGAACAAGGTGCCGGTGCCGTGAGGGGAGAATTTTGAATTTTAAATTCTCAATTTTGAATTCAAAATCCAACATTCAACATTCAAAATTCAAAATCCCCGGTGCCGACGGACGAACAGATTGAGGAAATGATGGGGCGGGTGCGCAAGCTCGAGCTCAAGGCGCGGCGCTTGGTGCGCGAGTCGTTTTCGGGCGAGTATCTGTCGTCGTTCCGCGGCCAGGGACTGGATTTTGATGATTTCCGCGAGTATCAGCACGGCGACGAGGTGCGCTTCATCGACTGGAATGTCACCGCGCGCATGAACCAGCCGTATGTCCGGAAATTCCACGAGGAGCGGGAGCTGGCGGTGGTGCTGGCGGTCGATGTGTCGGGCTCGGCGGACTATGGCAGCGTGGCGCTGAGCAAGCGCGAGGTGGCGGCGGAAATCGCCGCGGTGCTAGGGTTCAGCGCGTTGCACAATGGCGACAAGGTGGGGTTGGTGATCTTTGCGGCCGAGCCGCTGTTATTCATTCCGCCGCAAAAAGGCAGCCGCCACCTGCTGCGCATGATCCGCGAAATCCTCATCGCCCGGCCCGCCAACCCCCGCACCTCGGTGGCCGGCGTCTGCGATTTTCTGGTCCGCACCCTGCACCGCAAATCGTTGGTGTTCCTGATCTCGGATTTTGCCGCGGACCCCTTGGACCGCCCACTCGGCAAGCTTGCCCGCAAACACGAAACCGTAGCCCTGCGGGTGCTCGACCCGCTGGAACGCCAGCTACCCAAAGCCGGCAAAGTCGTGCTGATCGACCCCGAGACCGGCTTGGAAACCCAAATCAACACCGACAATGCCAACCTGCGCATGGGATATGCCACCCTCATGCAGCGGCAACAGGAAGGAGTGAGCGCCCTGTTCAAGAAGCACGGAATCGACTCCGCCGATCTCACCACTCAGGGTGACACCCTGGCCGCGTTGCACCGCCTGCTCAAACGCCGCAGCCGCCAACGCTCGCGCTGAACCCGATGGACCCACCCACCCAAAAACTCACCTTGCTGGAGCCCGCCTCCCCCGACGCCTTGCTGCCGGATGGCGGGTTGTGGCCGTGGCTGCTGGCGGCTGCCGCCATCGGCGTGCTGGTGGTCCTCGCGCTGCGGGTGGTTCTGAAAAACCGGCGACCCTCCGCCCAGCGCCACTCGATCCGCCACGCCGCCTTTGCCGAGGCGCTTCGCGCGTTGGCGGCGGCCACGGCCACCGATGTCCGGGATGCCGCCGTGCAATCCTCGCTGATTCTGCGGGCCTATCTGGCGGCCGCCGCAGGCGATCCCGCCTTGTATGAAACCCACGAGGAATTCATCGCCCGTCACGACGCGCTGCAGGCGGTCACGGCGGATGCGCGTGCGGCCGCGCAGCTCGGGTTCAGCCGGCTGGCGGCCTTGAAATACGCGCCGCGACCGGCAGAGGTGGCGGTGGAGCAGGTCATCGCGGAAGCGCGCGCCCTGCTGGAAACCCTGCACCACGGATTCGCGGCATGAACGCGTGGTTCGAACATTTTCGGTTTGCCCAGGCCGGGTGGCTGCTGCTGCTCCTGCCAGCGTTGCTACTGTTGCTGCTGCGCCGGGGTCACGGCGCGGAGGCCGCGGTGTTATTTCCCAATCTCTCCGTGCTGATCAGCCTCGGCCAACGCGCCCGCCGCACGGTGGGCGGCGTCGGCCTGCCGCTGGCCTTCCTGGCACTCCTCACCGCCATTCTCGCCCTGGCCCGCCCGGTCTGGCGCAACGAATTGCGCAGCCGCACCGCCAGCGGCATCGACATCATGATCGCCTTCGACGTGTCGCTCTCGATGGACATCGACGATTTCATCGA
>JBAXBG010000209.1:0-5605 GCA_037142115.1 Verrucomicrobiota bacterium
GCCACCCGCCTCGACGCCCGCGACGCCAAAAGCAAGATCATCGTGCTCATCACCGACGGTGCCAGCAACTCGGGCAAGATCTCGCCGCTGGAGGCCGCCGAACAGGCCAAAACCCTCGGCATCAAAATCTACACCATCGCCATCGGCACCACCGAAGGCCGCGTCGATCAGAGCATCATGCGCTTTCCCTATCAGGAGTTCGACCTCCCGACGCTGCAGAAAATCGCCGCCCTCACCGGTGCCGAGCAATACTGGGCCAAGGACCTCGAATCCCTCAAGCAAACCTTCACCACCATCGATCAACTCGAAAAATCCGATGCGCAAAGTTTCCTCGTGATCGAGGATAGCGAGTTGTTTCCTTGGTTTCTAGGCCTCACCCTGCTGGCCGCGCTCGCCGCGGCCGCCGTGCTCTCGCTCAATCCTCCACCCGCGCCCTGACCCGGTGAAATTTGCCCACCCCGCCTGGTTGATCCTGCTCGTGCTGCTCCCGCTGCTGGGCAGTGGCGCGATCGTCACGGCCCGGTTGCGGCGCAGCCGCTGGGCGGTGTGGTTCGCGCCGCGCCTGGGCGGCGCGTTGCTGCAGCGCGGCAGTCCCCTGCCCCGCTGGCTGGGGCTGCTGTGTTTGTTAGCCGCCTGCGCCGCGATCCTCGGCGCGCTGGCCCGGCCGCAGGGCGAGGACGCCACCCGGAGCGAAAAAACCCTCGGCCGCAACCTCCTCATCGCGCTGGATCTGTCGCGCAGCATGCGGGTGCGCGACGTCAAGCCCGACCGGCTGGCGCAGGCCAAAATGGTCATTTACGAGCTGTTGGATGCCATGCCTAACGAGCGCATCGGCCTGCTCGGTTTCGCCGGCACTGCCGATCTCTATGCCCCACTCACCATCGATCACGCGGCCGTGCGCGAGACCGTCGAGCAAATCGATGAAACCTGGCCGCCCGTGGGCGGATCGAACCTGGCGGCCGCGGTCCACCTCGCCATCGAGACGCTGCACAAAACCGGCCAGAGCCACAACGCGCTGGTCATCCTCAGCGACGGGGAAGCTCATGAGGGTGAGCTGGAGGAGGAAATCATCGAAGCCGAACGCTCCGGCATCTACATCCTAACCATCGGCGTGGGCACCGAGGATGGCGACTATGTGCCGACTCCCGCAGTGCCGGACCACCGGCTGGCGGGGCGCACCCGCCAGCCGGTCCTCAGCCGGCTGCAACCCGGGGTGCTGCGCCAGCTTGCCACCGAAACCAAGGGCCGCTACGCCGCCGCCGGGTCCGGGGTGGACATCCCGGCCATGGTGCTGGGTGCCTGCAAGGACCTCGACGCCTTCGAGCTGGACGGCCGCGCGCGCGCCATCCCGATCGAGTTCTATCAATGGCTGGTGCTGCCGGCGGTCGTCCTGCTCGCCGGCGCGGTGCTCGCCGGCTCGCGCTGGCGGGGGGTGCGGGCCGCGGTTCTAACCGGCGCGATGGTCCTGCTCCCGGCAGGTGCCCGCGCCGACGCCGTCGCCGACGCCAAGGAGGCGCTGCGGGCGCGGCGCTACCCGGAGGCGCGCGCCGCCTATCAGGAACTGGCCGAAAGCGCCACGCTGCCGGGTCGGCGGGCGCGCTTCCTGCTCGGCGAGGCCAACGCCGCCTATCAGGCAAAGGATTACCAGGACGCGCGCGCCGCCTTCAGCCGCGCGCTGCTGGGCGCGGACCCGGCGGTCCGGGCACCCAGCCTGGTCGGTCTGGGCAACACCCTGTTTCAAATCGGCTGGCAGAATCTGGCCGGCGAGGCCTATCCGGGGGACGCCCGGGCCGCGCCCGACCTGCCGCGCTTCGACGCCCTGGTCAAAGCCCGCCTGGCAAAGCTCCGGGATGCCGCGCCCGCCGCCCGGGGCGAAGCCGCCGGTTTCGCCGGACTCGATGCGCTGGTGACCAACTGGACCGACGCGGTGCGGCACTTCGAGTCGGCGCTGGCGGTGGATGCGGCCAACCCGCAGGCCGGCAACAACCGGACCACCACCCGGATCTATCTGGAGCGGCTGCGCGAGTTGCTCGCCCAAGACGCGCAGCAAACCGAGCAGGCGATCCCGCCACCCCAGGCCGGCGAAGGCAAACCGGAACCCGGGCAGCCCAAGGACAAGTCACAGGGCAAGGAAGGCGACACCCCGGGACCCAAGCCGCCGGGCAGCCAGGGGCAGGGTGAGGTGCCCCCGGACCCGCATCCTAACGCCGACCCGCCTCCACCCGCCCCCAAGTCGGGCAAGAACGACGACAAGGAAGCCGGGAAACGAGCCGCCGATCCGAACGAAACCCCCGCGGAACGGGCCCGCAGAATCCTCAAGGAAAACGCGGATCTCGAACATGGCCCGCTCACCCCCGGCCGCCGCGAATTCCTCCCGGCCACCAAAGACTGGTAATATCATGAGCGGAATCCATCACTCCCGACAACTCCTGACCGTGCTCGCCGCATCGCTGCTCGCCCTAACTGATTCGGGGGCCGAGGCCGTCAGCCGGCTCTCCACCCGGTTTCTCGCCCGCGGCGAACAAGCCCTGCTGGAAGTGGCCGTGGCCGATGTCCAACCCGCCGAGTGGCCCGAGATTCCGGTGGTGGCGGGCGTGGAGATCCGCCAGGCCGGCCGGGTTCCGCGGCTGCAACCGCTGCCGGGCCGCAAACGCGAATATGTGCTCGAATACCTGGTCTCAAGCTATGCCGCTGGCGGGCATACGATCCCGGCCATCACGGTGCTGGCCGACGGGGTGAAATCGCACACCGAACCGCTCGATTTCACCGTCTTCAACCCCGACGAACTCCAATGGTCCGAAACGCTCGCCGGGGACACCAAGATCCGTTACGCCAGCGCGTTCCGGGTCATGACGCCCCACCCCTACGAGGGCGAAACCACGCCGATCGAAATCAAGATATTCGTGCCGCGCGATCTGTTTGTCGAGGACTGGGGGATCCCGGACGCCCGGCGCGACGGAGTCACCTCATGGCGCTTCCAACCCTCCGCGATGCGCGGCCAGATCAACCTGCTCGGTCTGCCCTACGTCGCCGTCGCCTATCCGAGCACCCTCACTCCGACGCGCACCGGCCAGATCGGGATTGGTCCGGCCACCATCCGCCTGATGACCACCCAAGTGGTGATGGATGGCATCCTCAAACGCATCCCCCAGGAATTGAACCTCACCGTTGCGCCGCTGCAACTCGACGCAATCCCCCTCCCCAAGGGTGCCCCCGCAGGATTTGAAAATGCCATCGGCTCGTTCCAAGTGGACGTCAGCACCGCCAGCCCCGATGCCCAGGAGGGCGACCCGATCCCGGTGGATATCGTGGTGACCGGCAGTGGCAACCTCGACACCCTGCACCCGCCAAAACCCATCGATGCCACGGGCTGGAAAATCTACGAGGCCACCCCCGAAGCGCGGGGCGACGAACGGCGCCAACTGACCGGCCGGACCGTGTTCCACCAATTCCTGCGACCGCTCGAAATCAAGCCGGCCGTGCCGGCGTTCCGCTTGGTTTACTTCGATCCCAAGGCCGCCGCCTACAAGTCGCTCATCACCGAACCCATCCCGCTGCGGATGACACCCGGTCTAACACCCAAACCCGACGTCACCACGCCGCCCGCAGCCCTGCCGGCGCCCCTGGAACGCATGACCGACATCCTGGGCGTGCTGCGCACGGCCCCGCTCACCGGCAGCGGTGCCCCGCGCTGGCACGGCGGGTGGATTCATCTGCTGTGCGGCCTGGCCGCGTTGGGGTTGATCGCCAAAGCCCTGTGGCTGCGTCACGGCCATCGCCTCCGCCAAGACCCGGACCGGGACGCCCGCCGGCAGGAACTCCGCGAGATCCAACAGCTCTCCCTGAATGACGACGCCGGGTTCCTGATGCTGGCCGGACGTTTCATCGAACGCCGTCTCGGCCAACACCTGTCGCCGGAGATTCAAGCCGTGCTCGCCGAGCGCGATGCCTGGTGCTTCCGGCAGGACAAATCGCCCGGCCCGATCTTGGATCCCAAACGCCGCAAGGCGATCCTCAACCTGCTGCGCAAAACCGCCCTGCTGTGGCTGCTCGCCGCAATGGTCAATACGGGCACCGGCCGGCCTGCTGATTGGAAAACAGCCGTCTCGGCTGTTTCGGCCAACGGGCGTCCCGCCTGTTGGGGAACCGGGAATCCCGCTCACGACAGGCGCGACGCCTGTCTTCCCTCACAGCCGGGACGGCTGTGCTCCGCCAACCTGCCTGATAGGCTAATGTCTACAATCCCTGCGCGATTGGCTGCGGGATTGGGACAAACCGGCCATGCCGGCGACCTGGCCGGCCAGGCGCTGGAAGCCTACGACTGCGCCAAATACGACACGGCCATCAGCCTGTGGCTGCACGCCGGGGCTTATGATGAACTCACCGCTGACACGCTCTACAACATCGGCAACGCCTGTTACCGCGCGGGTTCCCCGGGCTACGCCGCACTCTATTACCGGCGGGCGCTGGCCCGCGTCCCCGGCCACCCGGAATCCCGCCAGAACCTCCGCTTCATCGAGCGCAAATGCGGCGCCATCACCGTGCACCGGCCCGACTATCAATACGCCCTCACCCGCTGGCCGCTGGCCGCCTGGCAGGGACTGCTGTGGGCCGGAATCTGGATGATCGTCCTCGCCGCGCTCGTGATTCCAGCCACCCGGCCCGGTGCCCGGGTGCGCGTGGTGGCCGCCGCGGCCCTGATCCTGGGCCCCATGTGCCTGGCCATCGGCGGCCTCGGGTGGCGGTTTTTTCCCAACGACGCCGAGTTTTCACCGCTGGGGCGCCAGGCCGTCATCATCGGCGAGCACGCCATCCTGCATGCCGATGCCGCGCGGACCTCCCCGGAAGTCATCGATGCCCCACCCGGCTCGCTGTGCGAGGTGATTGAGGAGTCCGGACGCTGGGCCTATGTCGCCTTTGCCAGCCAAACCCGCGGCTGGCTGCCCGTGGAGTGGCTCGAAAAAGTTGTGCCCACCCGGGCACCCGTGGCACCCACCCTCCGCAAGCCCAAAGCCGACGGCAAAAGCGCCTAACCGCGGGGCAGATGTCATTTGGCTAGATTAGAGTGAAGACGCGTGTAGACTTGCCCCCACGCATGCCTCCCTGGATTCAACATGAGCGAACCAAACGACTGTTCGCCGTCGTGGCCTCGGTGGCCTGGATCGCAGTTCTGGCCTTTGCCGTGTGGTCGTTGCATCGCGAATGGGGCGGCTTTCGCTTGTCGGACCTGGATGACGCCTTGCGCCGCATCGGCTTTTTGCACCTGGGGTGTGCCCTTGCGCTGACGGCCTTGAGTTTGCTTTGCAACGCGTCGTTGGATCTGGTGGCGCTGCGCTGGCTGGGACGGGCCTTGCCGGTCGGCAAGGTGCTGGGCACCGGCCTGATCGCCAGTTCCTTCAGCATGAATGGCGGCGGCACGGTTCTGGGTGGCGGGACGATCCGGATGCGGTTCTACGGGCAACTGGGGCTGGGCGGAGCGGAAATCGCCAAACTAACCGGCTTTCTGTTGGTTGCGGGCTGGCTGGGGCATGCGTTCCTGGCGGGAATCCTGCTGTGCTGGGCCCCGCCGGCGCTGCCGTGGCTGCCGGAGCTGCTGGGCCGCGGG
>JBAXBG010000210.1:0-5528 GCA_037142115.1 Verrucomicrobiota bacterium
GTGCGCGGCGAGCGCGCGGGCGGAGCTCATCACGGTTGACAACATCACCAACTACTCGACTGCCGCCACGCCTGCGGGAACGGTGGCGATTGCCGGTGATGCGGATGTGAGCACCCATGGGGTATTGCTCGAGGCGGTGAATTTCGGCGGCGCGACCGGCGGCTTGACCTGGGTCAACGGTGTGCCATTCAAAAGCCTGGCGGCCGGCGCGGACGGAGTCATTCACGGAGTATTCATCGGCGTGCAGGGAGCCAATCAGGTGCCGGTCGCGGGTCTGGGGTCCGCCGCCGCGCCCTTTGCCAGCCTGTCGCCGGCCTATCAGGCGCTGCTGCGGGAGGGCACCCGCCGCGACACGGGTTATATCAATTACCTGACGTTCACCAACCTGATCCCCGGCGAAAAGTATGAGATCCAATTGTGGCTCAACGATTCGAGCTACAGCGGCACCTATGCCGCCAGCACGTTCTCCCTGAAGGAGGGGGAGGGCAATGGGCTTCGCTATTTGCAGAACGGCTCTTACCTCACCAACACCGGGGATATCAAGTTATCCAAGAACAACGCGGGCGTGCCCGGCGGACTTGGTTCCTATTTCCTGGGATCATTCACCGCCACCGGCTCACTCCCTAACGGCGGAGGCGTATCGATCAATCTGGAACCCGGGAGTCTGATCAATGCCGCCCAGATCCGCCGCATCCCCGCCGGCGAGGTCTCGGCTCTGGTCACGCATCCCCGGCTGCTGGTGACCCGCGGCCGCTATGACGCGCTGCGGGCCAAGGTGGGCACGGCACCGTTTTCCACCATTTACAGTCACAATGAAGGCAGCCCGTTGGAGCCCAATTGGAACCGCAAGCTGAGCCCGGGCGCCTGGGGGATCCAGGCGCAGAGCCTGAGCTGCGCCACCCTTGGATATGTTTTGGACACGGCCGCGGTCCATGGCACACCCGCGCAGTATCGTCAGGCGATTCTCGATCAGATCGCCTCATTTCACGACCACGATCTGGCGATGCTGGATACCACCAGTTGGTCAACGACGGTTCCGCTGGGCAATCCGCTCCTGAACATGATTCTGGCCTTGGATGTGATCCACGACGACCTGACCGCCGCCGAACTCAGCCAGGCGGAAAACAGCCTCAGCGAGGCCATCGAGTGGTATCGCCACGTCAATCAAAATTGGGGGCAGAACAAATATGGTCTGATCTCATCGTGGGAGCTGTACAAAGGCAACAATCCGACCGCCATCACCAGCGCGGTCAACAGTTATGTCTCGGTGTGGCTCGATGATGACATGAAGCCGGACGGTTCGTATGACCAAGCCGCGAGTTATCTGTCGGCGCGCACCGGATCGGGGCGCAATGCCAAGCACTGGCCGATGGATATCCTGCAGTTCACCGGGCAATACCCGTGGTATTCGGAACCGCGGATGCAGGGGTTGATGACCTTTCTGAGCAGCTTTATGTACACCCCGTGCGGGTCCGTCCAACTGTTCGGGGACTCAGTGTTGAGCGGGGTGCAGGATGCCAGCCAGCAGACGATTTTTTCGAAAATGGGGCTCTACTCCAGCCAGGCCGCCAGCCGCGGCAAGTGGTTGCTCAATGGCGGCAGTCACCCGGCGACCTTGGTGTCTGACTACGGTTCGGCGTTCATGCTTTATGCGACGTTGCCGGATGATGATGCCGGCATTGTCGCCAAGATGCCCGCCTCCGCGCTGATGACCGATTATGGGGCGGCGTTGTGGGACCGGACGGATTCGCGCAACGCGCTGATGGGCACGCTCGTTTCGCGCAGCGACAGCGGCGCGGCGCTGGGTGCCAACCGCGGCCACAACCACTACGACACCAACAGCCTTCACCTCGTGGGCTATGGCCAGCACCTGCTCTTCAACTCGGGCGCGTCCTATCAGCCCAGCTATCCCGGCTGGGCGCCCGACGGCAGCCAGTGGGATCGCGCGTGGCTGCAAAACAGCGTGCTCATCGGCAGCTCGATGGATCACGTCAATTACGAGGGTGGCGGCCTGACCGACGGCCTGACCGGCGGCAGCATGGAGTTCGGGCGGACCACCTCGGGGCGGGCGATCGCGGCCGGCCAACACGGCCGGAGCCTGTTGTTCATCCAGCCCGTGGCCGGCAAATCCAACGGCTACTTCGTCCTGCTCGACGAGGTGCGGCCCGACAACCCGGCCGATCCGATCAGGATCAATCTGCATCCCAACACTCTAACCGGACTGAGCGCCGTCACCGCCAACCAGGAATATCTCGCCCCGATCAACGCCTACCATTTTGGCAGTGGCGGATCTGAGCAGGTGACGGTTTTCTACGGTACCGCGCCGGTGGCGGTGAACACGCCTGTCGGCTACCATGGCGACGACAGCGCGTCGGTCAAATCCCTGGCGCTCAACTACCTGGAGGCGGTTTACGCTGCGGGCAGTGACGGTTGGCTGCGCACGGCGACGGTGGTTTTCCCCGCGGACGCCACCCACGCCAAGGCGGCCATGACCCGCACCAGCGGGACCGGCTACGCCGGGGTGAGCGTCGCCCATGGCGGTGGGGTGAACGACGTCATTGTCCAGAGTGCCGGCGGATCGCTGCTCACCACCGGCCCGGTGAGCTGGCAGGGCAAGGCGCTGAGCTATCGCAGTGACAATGGCGTGATCAACAGCTATCTGGTCATCAATGGCCAGGCGTTCAACAACGGCGCGGCTTCACGCAGCGGGTTTGCCGCCGATAGCGCGGTGAGTGTGCGGATGGATGCCGCCGAGGGCGGTATCGAGTGCAAAAACCGCACGGTCGTCACGTTTTATGCTCCCGGCCGGTTGGGGGTGAAAATCGATGGGGTTGCCCAGCCGGTGACCCTGCTAGGCGATGGCGGCCTGCAGGTGGTGGTGGCGGCTGGGCGGCGTGCGCTCACCCTGACCTCCCTGGATCTTTACGCGACGATCAGTTGGGATACCGATCCGGCGGGTGGTGTGCTGGGTGGCGCGGGTAACTGGAACACGTCCACTGCCAATTGGACTGCAGACGCCGGGGCGAGCAACAGCATGTGGGACAATGGCAGTCTGGGTGGCGCGGTCTTCAGCGGGGTCGGCGGCACCGTCACCATCGGTCAGGCGCCGACCGGGGTGGTCGTCAACGGGGTGAAATTCACCGCGACCGGCTATACGATCGCCGGCACCGGCGGCGCGGGCACGCTCGCGCTTGCCGGCGTCAATGCCGGATTCAATGTGGTGACCGGCACCGCCACGATCAGCGCGCCGGTGGCGGCAGCGGCCGGCTTCGTGGAAAGCGGCACCGGCACCCTGGTTCTATCTAACACAGGCAATGCGCTTGCCGGGCCGATTGATCTGAATGCCGGCACGCTGTGGGCGCAGAATGCCACCGCCCAGGCTACCAACACGGCGTTCACCGTGCTTGGCGCGGCAGTTGTCAATCTGAACCAGGGCGCGACCTTGCGGGTGTCTCAGAATGCCACCGGTGGGTATGGCCGTAATTTCACTGTGGCCAGCGCGATCACGGTTACCGGCACGGCGACCCTCGACATGCGCCCGGTGACCACCACCGGCAATTCGGGGAGCAAATACACGTTTGGCTCGCTGACCCTCAATCCCGGCAGTGTGCTCAATATTGCCGATAGTTTGAACTGGGGCAGCAGGCTTGGGGCGGTGACCACCACCCTGGCTGGCAGCGCCACGCTGCGCGACCAGGCTGGCACCAACGGCGGCAAGCTGGAGGTGACGGCGGTCACCGTGGGTAACAGCGTAGCTCCGAACTCCATCACGACGCTCACGGTGGATGGCGGCAGCACCGGTGGAATCCTCTCAGGCGCGATCAGCAACAACCCGAGCGACGCCACCAAGGTGCTGGCCCTCACCAAGAGCGGGACCGGCACGCTGACGCTATCCGGATCTAATACTTTCACCGGCTTGACCCTGCTGGACAACGGCTCGCTGGTCTTGATCCACGCCAATGCCCTGCAAAAAAGCACGCTTGACCACCGCGCGTCGGGCACGCTCGGGTTCGGCAGCGCGTCCGCGACCTACACGCTCGGCGGCCTGACGGGCACCCGCGACATCGCTTTGACCAACAATGCCGCGACCCCCGCCGCGATCGCGCTCAAAGTGGGCAATAACAACTCGTCCACCACCTATGCGGGCATTCTCAGCGGCAGCGGCAGCCTGGTTCACGTCGGGACCGGCACATTGATCCTATCAGGTGCCAACACCTACAGCGGCGGCACCACGGTCAGTGCCGGCACCCTGTGGGTCAACGGCACCACCGGCAGCGGCAATGTCGCGGTGGCCGCCGGCGCCGGGCTTGGCGGCAGCGGCACGCTCGCCGGCACCACAGCCTATGCCGCGGGATCGAACCTGCCGTGGGTCATCACCGACTGGGCGGCCGGCCCGGTGCTAACATCAGGTCCCGCGGCCCTCATCGGCACGGCCAGCGCCCCGGTGAAAATCCTCATCAGCCAGAGCTCGCTGAGCGGGTTCACCGAGCGCACCAGGACCTTCCCGATTCTGGCGGCCACCAGCCTGGCGGTGGCCAATGTGGTGGTGGACGCGTCCGGCTTCACCGCCGGCGGCGGCACCTGGGCGGTGCAGCAAAGCGGCAACACCCTCGATCTGGTTTACACCGCCAAAGCACTCCCCGCCGCCTATCTCGCGTGGGCGACTCAAGCCGGCCTGACCGCCGACAACAACGCCCCCACCGACGACCCGGATGGCGATGGCAAAACCAACCTCTATGAGTTCGCCTTCGATGGCAACCCGCTGGGTACCTCGGCGATGGGCAAGGTGTACCCAATGCCTAACACCCAGGGCGGGGTGGTCCTCACCGTGGCCGTGCGCAAATCCGCGCCGGTATTCACCGGCAGTCCGGCGCTGAGCGCCACCACCGATGGCGTCAACTATCGGATTGAAGCCAGCCTGGACCTCGCCGGGTTTGTCAGTCCCGTGGTGGGGGTCGCGCCGCTGACCACCGGCCTGCCCGCGCCGGGGGCCGATTATGAATACCGCAGCTTCAGCCTGGACGTCGCTGCCGGTCGGCCCGCGCGCGGTTTTCTGCGCGCCTCGGCCACCTGTCCGTGGCCGTGATTTTCACCCGAAAGAGTCGATGACGGAATGCCCTGGTTCACCTAGCGTTGAGCCTTCACCTCAGTGCAAGCGGTCGTACCCATGCCGATGGCCCGAGATTACAAAATCTATATGAAATCCACCCGCAACCCGTTCTTCACCGCCCTTGGCGCCAGCCTTGCCGCCTTCGGGATGGTTTTGTCATCGCCCGCCGCCCGCGCCGCCAACGGCGCCGACACCTGGGTTGGTAACACCTCCGCCGATCTGAGCGGGGCCAACTGGAGCGGCACCAACACCACGCCGATCTCGCTCGACTCGTGGATCTTCGGCACCGCGGGCAGCGCCGGCGCCGCCCTGAACAACGGGCTCACCGCTAACATGTCGGTTGCGGGCATCACCTTCAACGCCACCGGCAGCGCCTACACCATCGGCGGCAATGCGATCACCCTCACCGGCAACATCG
>JBAXBG010000211.1:0-5502 GCA_037142115.1 Verrucomicrobiota bacterium
GACCACTGATTTCACTGATGGTTAGGAATTTGCAGCGGGATGTGTACTCACCTAAAAAACGAACGCATTTTCAGTTAGATCCCATTCAATTCTTTCAGTAAAATCAGTCAAAATCAGTATAATCAGTGGTAAAAAAAGCCGCATCGGCCTGTCCAATTTTCCTTGGTAGGATGAACCGTCCATGGAGCGCCACGACCGTGCCCGTGCGGGCTCCTACTTCTCTGGAGCTGCGCTCTCGGCGAGAGCGCGCCACCTCCTGCAATTCGCGCCACCAATGTTATACCAAGTTATTTCTTCTTGGCGTTGCTCATGGCCTGCGAGAACCAGTCGTTGGTCGGCGCGGACGGGCGCGGGGTGCTTGACGGGCGCGGACCGCGGTTGGATGCCTGGCCGGACGCCCCGTCAGCGGGTGCGGCGCGACGGCTGTCCAGGTCGGGCTTGGATTTCATCGACAGCGCGATCCGGTTGCGCTTGAGGTCGACTTCCATCACCGTGACCTGCACTTTCTGGCCGACCTTGACCACTTCCGCCGCGTCCCGGACAAACTGGTCGGAGAGTTGGCTGACGTGCACCAGGCCGTCCTGATGGACGCCGACATCGACGAAGGCACCGAAGGCGGTGACGTTGGTGACGATGCCGGGAAGCTTCATCCCCACCTGCAGGTCGGTGGGTTTCTCCACGTCCTCGGCAAACGAGAACAACTCGAACTGCTGGCGCGGGTCGCGGCCCGGCTTGGCCAATTCCCCCAAAATATCCTGCAGGGTCGGCAAGCCGACGGATTCATCGACATAGCGCTTGAGGTCGATTTTCTTGCGCGCGGCCTCGTTGGTAAGGAGATCGGCCACCTTGCACCCGGCGTCGGCGGCCATGCGTTCCACCAGCGCGTAGCGCTCCGGGTGAACCGCCGAGGCGTCCAGCGGGTCCAGGCCGTCGCGCACACGCAGGAAGCCGGCCGCCTGCTCGAAGGCTTTGTCGCCGAGGCGCGGCACTTTTTTGAGTTGGGCGCGCGAGGTGAAGGCGCCGTGTTCGTTGCGGAAGGCGACGATGTTTTCAGCGAGCGCGGCGTTGAGTCCGGAAACATACGACAGGAGTTGCTTGGACGAGGTGTTGAGCTCCACGCCCACGGCGTTGACGCACGAAACCACCGTGTCATCCAGGCTGGTCTTGAGCGCGCGCTGTTCGACGTCGTGCTGGTATTGGCCGACGCCGATGGATTTGGGATCGAGCTTCACCAACTCGGCCAGCGGGTCCATCAGCCGCCGGCCGATGGAAACCGCGCCGCGCACCGTGACGTCCTCGTTGGGAAACTCCTCGCGGGCCACGTCCGAGGCCGAGTAAATCGAAGCCCCGCTTTCGTTGACCATCACCACCGGGATCGCGGCGGGCAGCTTGAGTTTCTTGATGAACGCTTCGGTCTCGCGGCTGCCGGTGCCATTGCCGATGGCGATGGCCTCGATGTCATGCTTCTTGACCAGGGTGGTGACTTCCACCGCCGCCTCGTAGAGCTGGTTGTTAGATCCGGCGGTGGCGTGCAGCACCGTGTGATGGAGCAGCTTGCCGGAGCGGTCGAGCACCACGGTCTTGCAGCCGGTGCGGAACCCGGGGTCGATGGCTAACAGGCGCTTGCCGCCCAGCGGCGAGGCCAGCAGCAGCTCGCGCAGGTTGTCACCGAACACCGCGATGGCGGTGATGTCGGCGCGCTTTTTGGCCAGCAGGCGCGCTTCGGTTTCCATTGAGGGCATCAGCAGGCGCTTGCAGCCGTCCTCCACTGCCAGTGCGACCTGCTGGCCGGCCTCGGCGGTGGATTTCACCCAGTCCGGCAGGGCCTGGCGGGTCACGCGATCCAATGGCAGTTCGACGCGCATCAGCAGAAATCCCTCCTTTTCACCGCGCCGGATCGCCAGCGTGCGGTGCGAGGGGATCGACTTGAACGATTCGCTCCACTCGAAATAATCGCGGTATTTCTGCGCGTCGGCCTCGGCTTCCTTGCCATACATGATCTTCGAGGAAACCGTCGCCTCCTCCTCGTAGATTTTGCGCACCCGCCCGCGCAACGGCGCGTCGTCGGCCACCCGTTCCGCGATGATGTCGCGCGCACCGGCCAGCGCGTCGGCCAGCGCCGGCACGTCCTTTGCCGCGTCAACGAACTTGGCGGCTTCCGCCGCCGGGTCGGCGCCCTGGTTATCCAGCAACCAATCGGCCAGCGGGGTCAGGCCGCGTTCGACCGCCTTGGTGGCGCGGGTCTGGCGTTTCGGGCGGAACGGCGCGAAGATATCCTCCACGGCGGTGAGCGTGGTGGCCGCCTCGAGCTTTTTCTTGAGTTCCGGCGTGAGCAGCGAGCGCTCGTCGAGCGATTTGAGGATCGCGGTGCGGCGGGTGTCGAGCTCGGCCAACTGCAGCATGCGGTCGCGAATCGTGGTGATTTGCACCTCATCAAGCGAGCCGGTCTGTTCTTTGCGGTAGCGGGAAATGAACGGAACGGTGCCGCCTTCGGCGAGCAGTTTGGCGGTCGAGGCCACGGAGGACAGCGAAATGCCCGTTTCGCGGGCGATGGATTCGAGATGGTGGGTCATGTAGGAAGGAAATTCGGGAGAAGGCTGCGGCGCAGGCCGGGAATGAAAGCAGGTTCCCGGCGATCGGCAAGTGGCAGCTTGGTCGCTTCCTTTAATTCGCGTGGCATTTCCCAACCCGCAGCCGCCTGCCGGAGCGGGCCAGCAGCAGCCACCAGTCGGACCTCTTGCCCTCGTTGGTCAAAAACCGGCCCTAGGCGTCATTCAGCGCAATTGCTTGCACCTGCCGCCACGCGCCGCAGGAAACCACCCACGCCAACGCGAACAGCCCAAGCAGGAGCACAACGCGCGTGCGGATCTTCATGGCCTCCAGAAAATCCGCTCGGGTCGACCTCCTCCAGCCGCCCCGCTCACGCAGCATGCTCATGACTGAACTCCGCCGGAAGCTTGTGGATGATCCCAGAAACAACCACCTGCCGTTCGCGCAACATTTGTCTGAACTCACCATGATCCGTATAGTGAATCTCATGGTTCAGATCCGCCAAGCACCGTTCCAGAACATCCACCAATACAACCTGCTCCTGTTGATTAAGCTCGATCGTTTTCATAGTATACCTCCTGTTACAAGGCAAGATACGCTGCATCAGGCGAAAGGCAAGTCGTGGGGGCTAATGAATAGTCGGACTATCGCCGATTGGGTGCGACCTGGCCGTGCGGCCTCAGCGAGGCCGCGCTACCTGGTCACCCTAGCTGACGCGGCGTCGGCGCAGCAGGGCGAGCATTCCGAGGCTGCCGAGCAGGGCCGCGCCGGACTCCGGAATCGCCGTGACCGTAACAAAGCTCGTGCCCACCCCGCCGTTGAGCCCGGCGGTCTTGTCGTTGTAGTCGATTTTCCAGATTCCGCCACCCAGTCCGGTGGTGGTGAACGTGCTGTCATCGGCCAATCCGGTGAACGTGCCGCTCAGGTTGCCGGAGGTGTAGGCGAACAGGGTAAACTTGTCATTAGGGGTATAACTTCCCAGTTGGATCAGATTGAGGATCGCCCCGCTCTGAATCGTTAGATTGCCGGCGACGTTGCCCAGGTCCGCGGTGGTTGCGCCCCCGGTGACCTGGTAGCTGTAGGTGGACGCCGCGCCCAGCGTGAGATCGCTGAAGTTCGCGGTTCCCGGCGAGTTGCCGATCGCCAGGGTCGTGGAAACCGTCAAAGAACCGAGCACCGTCCCCGAGCCGGTTAGAGTGCCGAGGGTGTAGCCGCCGCTCTTGGCGGAGACATCGAAGGTCCCGCCGCCGGTGCCGAGGTTTACCCCGCTGGTGGTGTTGATCGATCCGGCAGAGCCGAGCGCCAGCGTGCCGCCGCTGATGACCGTCGCGCCGCTGTAGGTGTTCGCACCCGTTAGAGTGACCGTGCCGCCGCCACTCTTGTTCAGTCCGACGCCGCCCGCCAGAATCGCGCTGGCCGAGCCGCTTTGCACGTCATAGCCGCTGGTGCTGGTGAGCGTCCCGCTGCCGGTGATGCTGCCGCTGATCAGGCTCACGGACGCCACCGTGTTGTTATATGCGCCCAGCGCCAGCGTCCCGCCCGTGAGGGTAATCGCCGCGGTGGTCGGCAACACGTTGCTCACGCCCAACGTCAGGCTGCCGCCGCTCAAGCCGTAGGTCGTGCTGGCCAGCGTGTTGTTCACATGGAGCGTGCCGAGCGAGACATTGGTTGCGCCGGTGTAGGTGTTGGCGCCGGTGAGGGTTGCCGTGCCGCTGGTGGTCTTGTTGAGGGCGATGCCGCCCGCCAGGATCGCTCCGGCCGTGCCGTTCTTCACTTCAAAGGTGCCGGTGCTCGTCAGCGCGGACGTTCCCGTGCCGGTGATGCTGCCGCCGCCGTCCAGGGTCACCGTGCCCACGCTGTCGGTGTGGCTGGCGCCCAGGTCGAAAATCGCCGTCGCGCCGTTGACCGTTAGGTCGCCGGTCGCCAGCGCGTTGCTCGCGCCCTCGGCCAGGGTGCCGGTGGTGACCGTGGTCAGGCCGGTGTGAAGGTTGTTGCCGGTGAGCGTGAGGATGCCCGCACCGATTTTGGTCAGGGCCCCGGAGGTAGCGGTCGTTGCCCCTGAAAGCGTCAGGTTGTTCGTGCTCACGTCAACGGTGCCGGTCGTACTGTTGTTGAGCGTGAAGTTGCGGTTCGTGCTCGCAGTGGCACCGGTGTATTGCAGGGTGCCGCCATTGAAAACCAGGTTGCTGGCGGCGTTGCTGGCTTTGCCGAGGTTTCCGGCCACGCCGCCGTCACCGATGGTTGCCACGCTCAGGGTGCCGCCGGTGAGGGTGGTCGTACCGGTGTAAAGGTTAGTGCCGCTGAGGGTCAGGGTTTTCGAGCCGTTTTTGATCAGAGCGGTCACATTGGACCCAATCGCCGCGGTAACGAACGTTCCGTTGACCACGGTGTCGTTGTTGAAGGTGAGTGCCCCGGTGAAGTTGAGCGCGGCCCCTGAGAATGTCTCATTACCCAGGGTGAGGGTGGTGTTGACGCTGACATTGCCGGTTCCGGTGATGCCACCGGAAAAGATGGTGTTGCCATTATCCGAATCCAGCAGCGTAAGGTCGTTGTTCAGCACGATCGCGCCGCTCAAGGTGTTGTTGCCGTTGCTGGAGGCGAGCGTGCGGGTCCCGCTGCCGCCGGCCACAATGTTGAAGGCGGTCGTGGAAATCCCGGCGTAGCCCGCATTGTAGGTGGCCGCCGCCAAACCGCTGGTGTCACCAATATTGACCGTGCCCAGGGAGGCGATATTCGTCTGGGTCAGCGCGCCGGCCTTGATCGTGACGCCGCCGGTAAAGGTGTTGGCACCACTCAGGGTCTGGGTGCCCGCGCCGACCTTGACCAGGCTGCCACCGGTGCCCGAGATCACGCCGGCAAAAGTGGTGGAGGTGGCGTCGCCCACAGTCAGGGTGGCCGCGCCCAACGTGATGCTGGAAGGGCCCGAGCTAATCAGGGAAGCCACGGTGGTGT
>JBAXBG010000212.1:0-5426 GCA_037142115.1 Verrucomicrobiota bacterium
CCGCCCGGCATACCCATATTATACCCAGTTTGACAGATTGTCGGAAGGCTGGGATGGCAGCCAAGATACCGCTGCGGCGCGTCTGGCAAGAGAGTATTTGCATGCGACGCGACAGCAACACGCCCCATCCACTAGCCACCACCACCACTCCTGATGAATACCACCCGCCGCTTCCCACAGGCGCTGCTCGCTGCCGCCTTCATGCTCATTGCCGCATGCGGCCTGGCACGCGCAGACACCACGTTCAGCTCCACCAGCAATAATGGCGCGGTAACGATCACCGGCTACACCGGAAGTGACACGGATGTGATCATCCCTGCCACAATCGGCGGCCAGCCGGTCACCAGCATCGGGGACAATGCGTTCTTTAACTGCCCTGGCCTGACCAGCATCACCATCCCCGACAGCGTCACCAGCATCGGGAGCAATGCGTTCAATTGGTGCACCGGCCTGACGGGCATCACCATCCCATCAAGTGTCACCAGCATCGGAATCAGTGCGTTCTATGGCTGCCAATACCTGGCAAGTGCAACTTTTCTGGGCAATGCGCCCACGACGGGCGGAGGCATATTTGATAACACCGGCACAAGCAGCGGCACCGAATTCACCGTGTATTACTATTACCATGGCGGGATCTCGGGATTCACCTCGCCAAGATGGAATGGCTATGCGTCCGCTCTTTTGGGCTTGCCAACGATCACCACTCCCACCTGCGTCAATATCACCAACACCACCGCCACACTGGGCGGCAACGTGACCTTCAACGGTGGGTTCGCCATTACCGCGCTGGGCGTGGTCATCTCCCCCACCGCCATCAATCCAAACCCACAGCTCGACGGCACGGGGGTGATCAACATCACCGGCACGGAAACGGGAGGCGAGTTCACGGTCGATGTCAGCGAACTCACGCCCGGCACGCAATACAGCTTCGCCGCTTACGCCACCAACAGCATGGGCACCAACTACAGCGATACCGGCAGTTTCATCGCCGAATTCATCCCTTTCACCTACGACAGCGCGGATGGCGTCGTAACGATCACCGGCTACACCGGCACTGACACGGAAGTGACCATCCCTGCCACGATCAATGGTCAGCCTGTCACCCGCATCGGGGAAGGCGCGTTCAACTCGCGCGCCGACCTGACCCGCATCACCATTCCCTCCAGCGTCACCAGCATCGGCATCGGCGCGTTCCTTTCGTGCAGCGGCCTGGCCAACATCACCATCCCCGCCAGCGTCACCAGCATCGGGGAC
Source organism: Verrucomicrobiota bacterium (assembly GCA_037142115.1). GTDB lineage: Bacteria > Verrucomicrobiota > Verrucomicrobiia > Verrucomicrobiales > Akkermansiaceae > Luteolibacter. Next base: position 1,255 of record JBAXBG010000212.1, read on the forward strand.
TCGGCATTCTATTCCTGCAACGGCCTGACCAGCATCACCATCTCAGACGGTGTCACCAGCATCGGCAACACTGCGTTCTATGGGTGCGGCAGCCTGACCCGCGTCACGATTCCCGCCAGCGTCACCAGCATTGGAGAACAAGCGTTCAGTGAGTGCCAAAGCCTGACCCGCATCACCGTGGATTCGCTCAATACCACCTATAGCAGTTTGGATGGGGTCTTGTTCAATCAACATCAGACGGCGCTCATTCAGTGTCCGGGAGGCAAAGCCGGTAGTATAACCATTCCCGACAGCGTCACCAGCATCGCGAACTATGCGTTCTTTGACTGCGCCGGTCTGACCAGCATCACCATTCCATCCAGCGTCACCAGCATCGGCAGCGGCGCGTTCCAGTTCTGTGTTAGCCTGACGAGCATCACCATCCCCGCCCACGTCACCAGCATCGCGGACTGGGCGTTCAGTTGCTGCACCGGCCTGACGAGCATCACGATCCCCGCCAGTGTCACCAGCATCCTAGACTGTGCGTTCTATGGTTGCCGCGTCCTGACCCGTGCGACATTTCTGGGCGACGCCCCCACCACATTGGGCGGAAATCTATTTGATAACGCCTCCACCGACCCCGGATTCACCGTGTATTACCAAAGCGGGGCCTCGGGATTCACCTCGCCGATCTGGAATGGCTACACGGCGGCATGCCTCGGCAGTTCCGACCCGCTCACCAAGTGGTTGTCGGACAACAAGCTGCCCGCTGATTCGGACCTGGCGAGCGCCCCTAACGGCGATGGCGTGAGCCTGCTGATGGACTACGCGCTCAATCTCGATCCCAAGAAAAACCAGAGCGGCAGCATGCCCAAGCCGGTGAAAACCGGGAAGCAAATGAGTCTGGCATACTACGCCGCAAGCGACGGAGTCAGCTACTCGGTGGAGACCAGCACCGACCTGAAAACCTGGACCACCAGCGGCATCGATATCTCCGTGCTGGATGGCAACAACTACCGCACGGCCACCGTCCCCATGACAGGGCCCAGACTTTTCCTGCGGCTTGCGGTGAGTCATTGATCGGGCGGATTTCGAGGGTAATCCCACCAAATGGGCAACACGCACACATGGAACAAGGATGCTACGTCAAAGTGACCAGCCACGGCAAGGATCGAGGGGCTGTCTATCATTACAAGAGCGTTGACGACATCAAACACCGCTGCACGCTGCTGCGCGAGTTGGAGCCATCGTTGGTCCCCACCTTCCGACGCATGCTCGCGGAGCGCGGCTATCAAATCGATGGCACGGTCAGCCACGTCATGATGCCAGAATTGGCCGATCGGTTGGTGAGAATCGTCCCTGCCAGAAAGGCCCGCTAAGGCCGTACCATCGCTTTGATAGCCGCGCTCCGCCAGCACGCGCCCGTAGTTCCACTTGTGACGCGGTTATCGCCCGATATGGGTTACGCGATTCTCACTCGCTTTTGGATATCCAGCGTCCGGGGTTTGTGGCCATCCTTTTTGGCTGTGTAAATGACGGGGTTGATCCAACAAGCCAGTGCTGCTGATTCCATGAAAACAATCTTCTCGCCGGGCGCCGCATCGCGCCGCCGTTCCCCGCATCGCCGATTGCCGTTTCTCCCCCTGATCCTCACCGCGGCTCTAGCCGTGTCCTCCGCGCAGCTCACCGCCGCCACCAGAACCCACAATCCGGCCAGCAGTGGCGTGGCGGACCACTCCGCCGTCATCACGGCCGATGAAAAGCAGTACCTCGGGCTGCTGGGCATCGCCGAACCGTGCGCGGCGCTGTTAGGCAGTCTGGGCTTGCTGCTGCTGCTGACCCGCCGGAACAAACAGGTATCCCACGCCTGACGCAGGAGGTTCAGGCCTTGGCAATGCCAAAGCGCCGCTCCAATTCGCGCACGCCGAATTCAGTGAGCGTCGGACGCCCGTCGGCGGTGCAATACGGCAGTTCGCAGGCGAACAGCTCCGCCAGCAGCGGTTGGGCCTCGGCGAGTCGCGGCTCCACCAGCGCCGCTGCCCGTTGTGCCAGCAGACGCGCCACCCGCTCGCGACCGAAGCGCGCCGCGCCCGCCACCGGGTCGTGCAGCAGTTCATCCAACACCGCGCCGACAAACTCACGGGGGGCATCAACGCCAAGGCCGGCTGGCAGTGCGCGGATTTGCACGGTGTTGCCGCCGAACGATTCCACTTCGAGGCCGGCCTCGGCCAGAGCCATGCGCTCACGCAACACCAGATCCAGATCGCGCGGGTCCAGCTCCAACAACACCGGCACTAATAATCCTTGGCTGGCCGCAGCACCATCCCGCTGGCGCAGCAACTTTTCATACAGGATGCGCTCGGTGCCCGCTTTCGGATCGAACAGCACCAACCCGTCCGCGCTTTCTAGGACCACAAACCGCCGCAGCAGCATCCCCAGCAACCGGAACTCCGGCACTCCCCCGCCTTGGGCGGCCGGGACTTCCGTCAACTCCGCTGGCGCGGCCTGCCACGCCGGCAGCAGCGCTTGCGGCGCCCGGAAACCCGCCATCAACGGAGTTGGCACCGCCGATTCTGGCAGGGATGCGGCAGGGTCGGGCCGCGGCCCGGCTAGCTCCGCGCGCGGCGCAACCGCCGCCGCGGGCGGCCGCAATCCGAGCATCACGGATTCCAGAATCGCCTCGCGCACATCCAGCGGACGGTGGAACCTGACCTCGCGCTTGGCCGGATGCACGTTGACATCCACCAACATCGGCTCGAGATCGAGCCACAGCCAAGCGGCAGGATGCAGGCCATCGGCCACCGCGCCGCGGAACCCTTCGGCCAGTGCCCGCGAAATCACCGCGTCCTCCACCGGACGGCCGTTGAGAAACACGCATTGGTGGCGCCGTCCCTTGCGGGCGTGGGCCGCAGGCAGCACAAACCCCTCGACCGTGATCCCGTTGCCGCGTGTGAGCGGCAGCGCGATCAACTCGCGCGCCAACTCCGGCCCTAACAACTGCCGCACCCGGTCCAGCGCGCGCGGCGCGGGCGGCAAGTCAAACACCTCGCGGTCGTCACGCCGCAGGCGGAACCGGATCTGCGGGGCCGCCAACGCGTGCAAGCGCAATTGGTGCTCGACGTGCGCGGCCTCGGTGGACTCCGCCCGCAGGAATTTGCGTCGCGCCGGCATGTTGAAAAACAAGGCCTTGGCCTCAATGATCGTGCCGGGCGCGCAGCCCGCATCGCGCACGTCGCGGATCTTTCCGCCCTCCACCCAAATCTCGGTGCCCGCGACCGCCGCGGCCTCGCGGGTCACCATCCGGAAGCGCGAGACGCTGGCGATGCTGGGCACCGCCTCGCCCCGAAACCCCAAAGTCCGGATCGCGGCGAGATCGCCCGCCGTGCGCAGCTTGCTCGTCGCGTGGCGTTCCAGCGAGAGCAACGCATCCTCGCGCGACATTCCGCATCCGTCGTCACTGACCCGGATCAAGGCCGCGCCGCCCTGATCCATGTCCACGCGGATTTCCCTGGCCCCGGCGTCGATGCTGTTTTCCACCAACTCCTTGACCACCGAGGCCGGGCGCTCGACCACCTCGCCCGCCGCCACCTGGCTGGCCAGTATATCAGAAAGCACGCGGATCTTGGGCATCGGCCACTAGGGAAAGACAGCTGACGGCAAGACGCAAGACCCAAGACTGCCTAACTCACGCCCTTGTGCAAATCCCGCGCGCTCCACAACAGCCCCTGGGCGGCGGAGCCGCTGCCCCGCGTCGTCCTGGCCCCGTCCTGGCGCGCCTTGCTGAATCGTTCCCGCGCACTGGCGAACGCCTCGTTCACAAACGCCCGGCTGCCGATCACCGCCCCGTCGGTGAAATATGCCATTGCGTGTAGCGCTGCGTGAAACTCTTCATGAACTCGCTCAAGTCGTGCATCCGATAGGTGAACCGCGCGTGGATCGCCGCCGCCAACGACTCTTCCGCCACACCCGCCCGGATCTTCTTGCGCGCCTCCGCCAATTCCGTGGCCACCTCCTGCACCTGCGCCTCGTTATAAATCGCGCCCAGGCGTCGCAACAATTCCGCATCGGACAGCCCGCCCGCCGCCATCGGCGTCACCTCCAGCAGAATGTGGAGTGATTGGACATGAAGCAATACGACAAAACCCGCTTGCCCGAAAAATTCTCATACATCCGCATATACATCCGCTGCCGTT
>JBAXBG010000213.1:0-5381 GCA_037142115.1 Verrucomicrobiota bacterium
GTGGTGGTTGCGATCTGGTCGAGGATCTGGGTCTTGCTGTAGCGGGCTTTGATGGTGGTGGTCTTGGTTGCCATGCCCATGGAGTCGCGGATATGGCGGCCATATGTTTGGTGGACGGTTGCAGTCTTCGTTTTCTATTAGTCTGCGAGATTGTCGAGCAGGCGTTTGGCGGTGGTCAGCATCTTCGCGTGAACCTCTGTTACCCGGTCGGGATTGATCTTGTCGCCGGTCATGAGATAGCACGCCGCGGCAGGGTTCGCCTCGAAATCGCAGTGGCTGGCCCCCGGAATTTGCACGCGCCGGCAGTGGGCGAGCGCGGCAAGCATGGGCCCGGCATTTCCCCGGGCGTTGCCCGGCCCAGGATCCGCTAGCAGGGCGACCACCGGAGCATGGATCTGGTTGGCGACGCGCAAACCGGCGGATGCTCGATCCACCGGATCGAACAGAAGAAGGCCTTCACAAGCGGACGGGTCATGCGCGGCGGCCAACAAAGCTGAGAGTCCGCCAGCCGAGTACCCGGCATAAATGACGCGATCCCAGCCGAGCGACTTGCGAAGCGCGACGAGATCGCGGGCGTTGTCGTCAGCTTTTCCGTCCCATGGTCGGGAACGGCGCAGGTTCGGACAAAGGGTCTCCACACCGTGACGGGCGAGCGCTTTCGCGAGATGTTCCATCGTCGTGGCATCCCGCAGAAACCCGTGCGCCAGGATCATCCGGTGGCGGGCCCCAGATGCCGGAGTGATGCGAATGCATTCAATCCCACCGCGCGCCGTAGGCACGACTGATGTGGCCTGCGGAGTGGATCCCGCATGGCAGGACGCCAGGCCGATGCATGCGATTGCGGTGAGGATTGGTTTCAAAGGAATGGGGCTGTTAGTGGCCTGCATGCGCGAAGATCAGCGGGATGCGGTCCGGATCGTAAGGTTGCAGCATGTAGAGCCCGGTAATGCTCATGTGTTGAGAGGCGCGGAGGGCGCCCATCAGCCCCTCCCACAGCTCGGATTGCTGTGGGTAACAGGCCAATGGAGCGGAGTAATCGGCGTCCAGGGATCGCTCGTTGCCGGCGATGCGCGCCTTGGATTTCGCGGTGGGATCTATCAATGAAAGCGACGCATCCCGGCGCTTGAACTCGAGAACCGCGGTGACCGGTGCGGTGACTCCAACTCTGGGTGAGAAGTCCTGAGGACACGCATCCGGTGAAGGCAAGAGCGGCGGTGATGGAGATATGTCCGGGAGTGGTTCTCATTTTCCTTTGTAGGATAAACAACCGGTGCGGCGCGTTACCGCAGGAGACGTATCCGTCGCCATCGCCGGTGTGCGCGGTCAGAACTTGTATTCGTAGCCCAACAGCAGGCCGTGGCTGATGACGTCATAAGTGAGGTCGTTGTGGGAATAATCGGTGCCGAGGGCGCGGTAGCCGAGGGCCACGGAGCTGTTTTCATTGACGCGATAGCCGACGGAGGCCATGGCCTGCCAGGTAAGGTCAGAGGAAACGCCGAATCCGCCGATGTCCGCGAGCGCACGGAAGAAGAACTTTTCCGAGAGATTGTGATTGAAGCGGACGCCGATGATCGGATCGACCCAGGCCTGGTCACCGGAGCCGCTCCATGTTCCGCCCGCGTTGCTGGTAATATTGACATCGGTGCGCATCCAATTGACGCGCGCGCCAGCATAGGTGTCGAAGCGGGTCGTGGCGGTATCGACCCAGCGATAGGCCAGCGCGAAGTTGCCGATGAACTGTTGGAGTTCGCTTTCGACGTTCGCGAGGTTGGTTGAGTTCTCCGTGCTCAGCTTGGCGTAGAAAAGATCCGTGATCAAACTCCATCTGCCTTTGCCGACCTCCACGATGCCCATGAAGGCGTAGTCCATGTGGTGGATCAACTGGTTAAAGCCGAGGTCCACCGGGACGTTTTGTCCGTGAACGGTCATGTCGCCACTCAGATCGGTGGCCCAGATGTACATTGCGGTGCTGACCCGCCAGCCGCTGTCGGTGGTGGTGACGGGTTGTGTTTCCGTGAGGGATGGCAGAGTGGAACCTGCAAAGGCCGGAGTGGCGGACAGCAGAACGGCGGATGCGATGATGGTTTTGGGATTCATGTTGGGTGGGGTGGGGTGATTCTGTATTTTACTGTTAGGTTTTATTGCACCTCGACAGTGATCTTCGGGATGCGGCCGGTGAATTTGGATTTGTGCTCGGAGCCGATGGCTTCGACGACCGGAGTGGCGAGGTCGATGCCGACGTCGGCGGTTTCGTCGCCCGAGAAGACCGTCGGCTGGGTGCGTGGGATTCTGCCTTCGGCCACCTTCTTGTCGTTGATGTAGAGCGTGCCGGTGCCGCCCTTGCCGAGGCCACCGCCGTCGTAGGCGAACTCGAAGCGGATAGTGGATTTGCCGGCGGCGAGTTTCTCCGAGGAGACGATGGACGTCTGTTCGAGGCCGAGGAAATTGTAGTGGTAGCCGGCAACGCCGTCCTTGACGTAGAGCGACCAACCGCCGAAGCGCCCGCCCTGGACGATGAGGGTGCCGTTGGCGACAATGCCTGCGGGGATCTCCACCTCCGCGGTAATGGTCTTGGACTTGTTCTTGATGTTGAGGAAGGTGTTCTCGCTGATGCCAGTCATCCCCTCGGCGAGGGTGATCGACGTGCGTTTGCCCATCAGATCGGGACGGCCTGCAATTTCGGGGTTGAAGCGCTCGAAGGCGCGGTCGTCAATCGGCAGGGCAAAGTTTTTCGATGCTTCCGTGAGGAACAGCGCCTGGAGCTCCCGAAGTTTGTCCGGTTGCGCGGCGGCGAGGTTGTTGACGAGGCTGAAGTCCTTGGTGGTGTCATAGAGATCCCAGACGTCTGTGTCGAGCGTGTGGCGGGGCGTGGGTTCCCACGGGGCCTTGTGGATGACGCGGGCGAGCCAGCCGTCACGATAGATGGCGCGGTTGCCGAACATCTCGAAATACTGGGTGGTGTGGCGATCCTTGGCGGCGGCGTCCTCGAACGAGTAGGCCATGCTGACGCCGTCGATCGGGCGTTGTTCGACACCGTTGACGAGCTTTGGCTCGGGCAGTCCGGCGGCTTCGAGAATGGTGGGGGCGACGTCGATGACGTGGTGGAACTGGGTGCGCAGTTGGCCCTTGGCCTTGATGCCTTTAGGCCACTGGATGGCCATGCCGACCTTGGTGCCGCCGGGGTCGGAGGCGACCTGTTTGGTCCAGGTATAGGGGGTATCGAACATCACCGCCCAGCCGGCGGACATGTGCGGATAGGTTGCCGGGCTGCCCCATTGGTCGAGGTGTTTGAGCATGTCGGGCACGGTTTGCTGAACGCCGTTGAAATAGGTGTTTTCGTTGAACATGCCGTTGCGGCCGCCTTCGGCACTGGTGCCGTTGTCGCCGTAGATGAGGATGACAAGGGTGTTGTCGAGTTGGCCGGTTTGATTGATGGCCTCGATGACGCGGCCGACCGAGTCATCGGTCATGTCGATGAAGGCGGCGAAAGTCTCCGCCTGGCGGGTGAAGAGTTTTTTCTCATCGGCGCTGAGGGTGTCCCACGCGGGGATCGCATCGGGTTTGGGCGCGAGTTGGGTGCCTTTGGGGACGACGCCGCGCTCGATCTGGCGGGCGAGGATCTGCTCGCGCATGGCGTCCCAGCCGCCATCGAACTTGCCTTTCCACTTGGCGATCCAGTCGGCCGGCACGTGGTGCGGGGCGTGGACGGCACCGGGGGCGAAGTAGGCGAAGAACGGCTTGTCAGGCGTGAGCGCCTTCTGCTGGCGGATCCAGGCGACCGTGTGATCGGTCATGTCGGTGAGGAAATGATAGTTCGGGTCCTCAGGCAGTTCGACCTGATGGGTGCCGTCATAGATGAAGGGCGCCCAGTGGTTGGTCTCTCCGCCGAGGAAGCCGTAGAACTTGTCGAAGCCTTGGCGGGTGGGCCAGCGGTCGAAGGGGCCGGCGGTGCTGGCCTCCCAAGCGGCGGTCTCGTGCCATTTGCCGAAGGCGGCGGTGGCGAAGCCGTTGAGGCGGAGCATCTCGGCGAGCGGGGCGACCTCCTGGGGGATTTTGCCGGTGTTGCCGGGAAAGCAAGTCCCGGTTTCGATGATGCCGCCCATGTTGTTGACGTGGTGGTTGCGCCCGCTTTTGAGCGCGGCGCGGGTGGGCGAGCAGACCGCGCAGGTGTGGAAGTTGTTGTAGATCAACCCCTGCCCGGCGAGGCGGTCGAAGGTGGGCGTGGCGACCGGGCCGCCGAAAGCGCTGGTGCCGGCGAAGCCGAGATCGTCGAGCAGGACCAGCAGCACATTGGGAGCGCCCTCGGGGGCGTTGGCCTCGAAACGCGGCGGCGGCGTGGCCTTGCGGACGTCGAGGGTGGTGCTCGTCTGGCGGAGCCGCTCTTTGAGCGGAAGAATCGTGCGGTCGAGAGCATCTGGCGCGCCGATCAAGGGCAGCGTCATGGCAGCACAGGCCGCAAACATAGGGACGGTGACGGTTTTCATGGGGGAGTCATTTTTAAATTCAGGAGCCAGGAAAATGTCTTGCGTCCTTACCAAGGTTTTCGCCAACCCCGCCGCAATCGTTCCTTGCCACAGTGGCCCATCTAAGGGCTTCGCGATGCCGGTGGCGAGGATTAATCATATCCAGATTGGGCAAAAAACTCCCTTGACCCCCGGCCTGCAAAGCGCGGGCACCGCCCAACGCCCGCCATTCCGCGCCGCCGAGCGCTTCGATGCCGTGGTTCTTGCCGCCATTTGGTCCAAGCCCGCGCACGTCCGGCTTCAGCCCGCCGTGCGTTACACGCGCCCGCTCTGGCAGTTTTTCTGCGATCACTCGAGCCCGGTGACTGCCGGCATGATCGAATCCCTCGGCAACGGTGACCACCTGCCGGAAGGCCCGGAACCGGAAATCCACTCGCTGGCAGCTGACAGGCGGCCGTCTCGGGCCATTCCTACCTAACGGGTTTAGATAGCCAGTGGGATGCGGGGGCTTGGAGGAATTCGGCGATGGGAATGCCCTGGCCACCGACGAGGAGTTTGGCGGTTGGGTGGTGATTGCGTTTCATTGGATTTACTCAGGGCAATGAGTAAATTGTGGAGACTTGCTGAGCAAACTGGAAATTTTGGATGGTGACGACCGCAAATCCGTCAATGTCGGGCCGTTCCGTGTCAATCTGAGCAAGTCGGGCGTCGGCTACTCGGTGGGTGGCCGCGGCTTCCGCGTGGGCACCAGCGCCCGGGGCCGGCGATATTCCGCGTTCAGTGTGCCAGGCACGGGTGTCGGCTACCGCGGCAGCGGCTGTCTGGTGCTGATCGCCGCCATCCCGGCCTGTTTTTTTCTCGCCCGTTGGCTCCTCACCTCACTCACATGAACCTCACCTGGAAACGAACCCTGCGCAC
>JBAXBG010000214.1:0-5369 GCA_037142115.1 Verrucomicrobiota bacterium
GCGGTGGTCGGCAAGCGCGCGCTGGCGGTGCAATACCATGGCCACTGGCAGTTTCCGGCGTTTCAGCCCGTCGATTTGAAAAACAAGGATTTCGGCATCACCGGCGAATCGCCGGAGGCGCCCGTCAACTACCGCAAACTCCAGAAGAGCTTCCGCCACTCCGGCGAAGGACGGGTGATCCTGCCGCTCATCCCCTACGATCCCACGGGCGACACGCTGCCGCCGCGCTCGCGCCTGCTGGTGCAGAGCGACGGACTCTACTACGAGACCGGCAGCCGCAAGCCCTACTGGGGACTGGCCGCGAGTTATTACGACGTGGACGAGGCAAAAATCCACATCCGTTACACCCTGCGCAATGGCCAGCCGTCCGGTCCGGTCGAGGGCCGCAGCGCCCTCGGACTGCCGGTTTACAACGCCGAGTACCTCGAAGGCAAACTGCTCAGCGAGCGCTTCCTGGGCGTGGGCACCAAGGAGGAGTTTCTCGCCCTGCCGGTCAGCCCGCTGCGCGCCGTCAAATACCATCCCGCCCCGCCCATCCCGGAAGCCCAGAACTGGCTGGGCACCACCTCCCAGGGCTATGACGTGCTGGCCTACCTCTACGGCGGACTGCAGGTGAACTTCAAGGCGGCGCTGATCTATCTGCCGATCGTCTATCTGTTGGGAATCACCATCGGCATGATGATGGGGTACTTCGGCGGCTGGTTTGATCTGGCGGTGCAGCGCCTGATCGAGGTGTTTTCCAACATGCCGTTCCTGTTCGTGGTGATCATCTTCTCAAGCATGGTGCCCGACCAGTTCAAGGGCCTGCCCGTCATCCTGACGATCCTGTCGGTCTTCGGCTGGATGGGCATCACGTATTTGATGCGCACCGCGGCCTACCGCGACAAGGAACGCGACTACATTGCGGCGGCCCGGGTGCTCGGGGCGGGCACCCCGCGCATCCTGTTGCGCCACCTGCTGCCTAACACCATCGCCATCCTCGTGACCCTGGTCCCCTTCACCGTGTCAGGCCTGGTGTTCTCGCTGACCTCGCTCGACTACCTGGGCTTCGGCCTGCCGCCCGAATACGCCACCTGGGGCCGCCTGCTCAACGACGGGCTGGCCAACCTGTCCGCCCCGTGGCTGGTCACGGCCACCTTCACGGTGCTGGTGGGCATGCTGGTGCTCATCACCTTTGTGGGCGAAGCCGTGCGCGAGGCCTTCGACCCGAAAAAATTCACCTATTACCGCTGATGCGCCGCCTGCCGATCCATCTCACGATGTCAGTTCTCAGCGCCCTCGCGCTGTTAGGGTCCGGTTGCCGCCGCGAGTCCGCGCCAGCCGCCCGCTCGCTCGGCTACGACGCGTTCGTGCCGGTGTACAACCGCTACATCGCCGGCTGGCTCAAAACCCAACAGGCGGCCACCGCCAAGGAGGTGGCCCGCATCGCCACCGAACTGGCCGCCGCCCAGGGCACCGCCAAGGACCTGCTGCACATACGGGCCGCGGCTCTGCGCCAGGACCAGGAGAAATGGCAATTCCGCCTGTCCATCGGCGACTATCTGAAAACCGGCGGGGCGGCCGACGTTCCCGCCGGCCTGGTCTGGGAGAACGGCATGAACCAGCCGGAAATCGGCGATCCCGCCGCCAAAAAGGGCGGGGTTTTCCGCCAGTTCATCCCGACGTTCCCGCCGACCATCCGGCCCTTCGGCGACAACTCCAACAACTCGTTCCGCGGCGACCTTTACGACAACATCGAAATCCCGCTGGTGTCGCTCCACCCGGAGACCATGGAGATCATCCCCGGTCTCGCCAGGGAATGGGCCGTCGCCGCGGACGGCCGCACGATCTATTTCCGGCTCGACCCGCAAGCCCGCTATTCGGACGGCGTGCCGGTGCGCGCCCGCGATTTCCTCGTCGCCATCTATCTGCGGGTCTCCGACCACATCGTCAATCCGTATTCCAAGCAGTATTTCCGCGAGAACATCGCCCAGGTGGCGGTCTATGACGACCACACCCTGTCGGTGTCACTGCCGGAGGCCAAGATCTACGCGCCGGTGCTGGCCGGCGGGCTGACGCCCTCGGCGCCGCATTTCTATCAGGACTACGGCTCCGACTACAGCGAGCGCTACCAATGGAAGTTCCCGCCGACCACCGGCGCCTACGAGGTGCGCCCGGAAGACATCGTCAAGGGTGCCTCCATCACCCAGAGCCGGGTCCTGAACTGGTGGGCGCGGGACCGCAAATACTACCGTTACCGGTTCAATCCGGACAAGATCGTCCACACCGTGGTGCGCGACGAATCCAAGGCCTTCGAGTTGTTCCGCGCCGGCGAACTCGACACCTTCCTGCTCACCCGCCCGGAGCTGTGGTATGAGAAATCCGAGATGGACCCGGTGTACAAGGGCTACATCGAGCGCGTGACCTTCTTCACCCGCTACCCGAAAATCCCGCGCGGCATCTACATCAACACCAGCAAGCCGCCGCTCAACGACCGCAACCTGCGCGTCGGCATCCAACACGCGATGAACTGGCAGAAGGTCATCGATGTGATGTTCCGCGGCGACTATCAGCGGCTCAACGCCTTCAACGAGGGGTATGTCAACTTCAGCGATCCGTCGATCAAGGCGCGACCGTATTCCATCGACCTGGCGCGCGAGTCGTTCCGCGCCGCCGGTTATACCGCCGAGGGCCGCGACGGAATCCTGACCAAGCCCGACGGCACCCGGCTGTCGATTTCGGTGACCTATCCGAGCATGCCCATCAGCGACCGGATCTTCGCCATCCTGCGCGAGGAGGCCAAGGCCTGCGGCTTCGACCTGCGCCTCGACGGGCTGGAGGCCACCGTCGCCTACAAGAAGGAAATGCAAAAGCAGCACGAGATGGCCTTCGGCGGCTGGCTGATCACCCCGCCGGTGCCCGATTTCCATCAGTTTCTCCATTCCACCAACGCGTTTGACGAGAAGGGCAACCTCAAACCTCAGACCAACAACACCTTTGTCTGGGGCCGCCCTGACACCGATCTGTTATGTGACCAGGCCCGCACCGGCCGCACCGCCGCCGAACTCAAGGATGCCGCCTGGAAACTCCAGCGCATCATCCACGACGAGGCGATCTTCGTGCCCGGCTACACGGTGGACTTCATGCGCGTCGGGTCATGGCGCTGGCTGCGCTGGCCCGATTGCCCGGCGACCCGGTTCTGCCCCCCAGTGGTGTATGATCCGCACGAGGTGTTCGTGTTCTGGATCGACGAGCAGCTCAAGCAGGAAACCCAACTCGCCCGCCGCACCGGCCGCACCTTCCCGGAATCCACCAAAACCGTGGATGTCTATCGCCTGACGCCAGACCCGAAGCCCAAACAACCATGAGCGGCGCCCCCCCCAACATCCTCGAGGTCGACAAGCTCATCACCTCGTTTGAAACCGACCGCGGGCTGATCCGCGCGGTCGATCAGGTTTCCTTTGCCGTGCCCGAAGGCAAAACCCTCGGCATCGTCGGCGAGTCGGGTTGTGGCAAAAGCGTCACCGCGATGTCGATCGTCCGGCTGTTGCCGCAGCCCTCGGGCAAGATTCTCGGCGGGCGGGTGATGTTCAAGGGGCGCGACCTGGTGCATGCCAGCGACGCCGAGATCCGGCGCATCCGCGGCGGCGAAATCGGCGTGATTTTCCAGGAACCCATGGCCGCTCTCAACCCGGTCCATCGCATCGGCCGGCAGGTCGCGGAAGTCTTCCGCCTGCACAAGAAAATCTCCCAACGCGACGCCTGGGACGCCGCCACCGAGATGCTCCATCTGGTGCGCATCCCGGCCCCGGAAAAACGCATGCTCGACTACCCGCACCATCTATCGGGCGGGATGCGCCAGCGCATCGTCATCGCCCTGGCGTTGGCCTGCCGTCCGTCGCTGGTCATCGCCGACGAACCGACCACCGCGCTCGACGTCACCGTGCAGGCCCAGATCCTCGACCTGATGGCCAGGCTCCAGTCGGAGATGAACATGTCGATGATCCTCATCACGCATGATCTGGGAGTCATCGCCGAGACCTGCGATGAGGTCGTCGTCATGTATGCCGGGCGCGTCGTCGAACGGGCGGCGGCAGAGGAATTGTTCGCCCACCCGCTGCATGCCTACACCCGCGGCTTGCTCAACTCGATTGCCACGCTCGAGACCCCATCCAAGTCGATCCTCAACACCATCCCCGGCATGGTCGCCTCGCTCGCCGACCACACCCATGGCTGCCGCTTCTGCCAGCGCATGGGCCGGGCGTCCGCCGACTCCCGCCAACGCCCGGGCTATGCCGAAGTCTCGCCCGGCCATTGGGTGGAAACCTGTCCGGAATGTTACCAGCCATGACCGCACCCCCGCTTCTATCCGTTTCGCAACTGCGCGTCCACTTCCCGCTGCGCGGCGGCGTCCTGCGGCACCAGACCGGCGCGGTGCGCGCGGTGGACGGCGTGTCGCTGGACATCGCCGCCGGGGAAACCCTCGGCCTGGTCGGCGAGTCGGGCTGCGGGAAATCCACCCTCGGCAAGGCCGTGGTGCGGCTGCTCAAGCCGACCTCCGGCAGCATCCACTTCGGAGCCACCGACATCACCCAGTCCAGCCAGCGGGCGTTGCGACCGCTGCGCCGGGACTTCCAGATGATCTTCCAGGATCCCGCCGAATCGCTCGACCCGCGCATGAGCGTGCGCGCCATCATCGAGGAACCCTTCATCATCCACGGCCTCGGGTCCCGCGCCCAGCGCGTCACCTGGGTGGATGCCCTGCTGGACCGCGTCGGCCTGCCGAGCTCCGCCGCCGAGCGCTATGCGTTCGAGTTTTCCGGCGGCCAGCGCCAGCGCATCGGCATCGCCCGCGCGCTGGCCCTCAAGCCCAAACTCATCGTCTGTGACGAACCGGTGTCGGCCCTCGACGTTTCCATCCAGTCCCAGATCCTGAATTTGTTAGTGGAGCTCCAGCAGGATTTCGGTTTGTCCTACCTCTTCATCGCCCACGACCTGTCGGTGGTCAAGCATGTCAGCGACCGGGTGGCGGTGATGTATCTCGGGAAAATCGTCGAGCTCGCCACCGCCGAGACGATCTATCGGGACCCGCGCCACGCCTACACCAAGGCTCTGCTGGCGGCCATTCCCTCGCCCGACCCACGCTCCAAGCGCCCGAAAATCCTGCTCGAGGGCGATGTCCCCTCGCCCATCGACCCGCCGGCCGGCAGCGCGTTTGGCCACCGCATGAACCACCCGCTCTATCAGGAATCCGTCGGCCTGGACCTCGCCCTGCGCGAAATCGCCCCCGGTCACTGGGTCGCCGCCGACCCGTGCTGCCTGACGGCGGAGGATTGGGAGATGCTGCGCACTGGTCAAAGATCCGACTGATCCGACCGATCCGACCGATC
>JBAXBG010000215.1:0-5364 GCA_037142115.1 Verrucomicrobiota bacterium
TGAAGTACGCCGTGTGGTGTTATGATTTCGTGAATTTTCGTGCCTTTCGTGGTTTCACTTATCCATTCACTTCCCCATGTCCGACTCCGCCACTCCCGCCACTCCCGCCAAACTCGACTTCATCCGCGAGATCATCGCCGAGGACCTTGCCGCCGGCAAGCACTCGACGATCATCACCCGCTTCCCGCCCGAACCTAACGGATATCTGCACATCGGCCACGCCAAGTCGATCTGCCTGAACTTCGGCATCGCCCAGGAACACGCCGCGGTCAATGCCAGGTGCCACCTGCGCTTCGACGACACCAACCCGGAAAAGGAAGAAAGCGAATACGTCGAGAGCATCAAGGCCGACGTCCAATGGCTGGGCTTCGAGTGGGGCGAGAACCTGTATTTCGCCAGCGATTACTTCCAGTTCTTCTACGACTGCGCGGTGCGGCTCATCCAGGACGGCAAGGCGTATATCGAGCAGGACAGCGCCGAGGAGATGCGCGTCAAGCGCGGCAACCTGACCACCCCCGGCACCCACTCGCCCCACCGCGAGCGCGCGGTGGAGGACAACCTCGCCCTGTTCGCCCGGATGCGCGCCGGCGACTTCCAGGAGGGCGAATGCGTGCTGCGCGCCAAGATCGACATGGCGTCGTCCAACATGAACCTGCGCGACCCGGTGCTCTATCGGATCATGCACGCCCACCACCACAACACCGGCGACGCGTGGTGCATCTATCCGATGTATGACTTCGCCCACCCGCTGGAGGACGCGCTCGAACACGTCACCCACTCGCTGTGCACGCTGGAGTTTGAAAACCACCGGCCGCTTTACGATTGGTTCATTGAAAACTGCCCGGTGCCGTGCAAGCCCCGCCAGATCGAGTTCGCGCGGCTCAACCTCACCTACACCGTGATGAGCAAGCGCAAGCTGCTGCAGCTCGTCCAGGAAGGGCTCGTCGGCGGCTGGAACGATCCGCGCCTGCCGACCCTTTCCGGCCTGCGCCGCCGCGGCTACCCGGCTCCGGCCATCCGCGATTTCTGCAAACGCATCGGCCTCACCAAGTTCAACAGCACCACCGACGTCGCGCTGCTCGAGTTCGAGGTCCGCGATTTCCTCAATCATTCGTCGCCGCGCCGCATGGCCGTGCTCGACCCGCTTAAAGTCGTGCTGACCAACTGGGCCGCCGAGCCGTTGGACTCGGTCGTGGTCGCCAACCACCCGCAGAACCCGGCCGCCGGTGAGCGCGCGGTGCCCGTCTCCGGCGAGCTCTGGATCGAACGCGACGACTTCATGGAGGACCCGCCGAAGAAGTTCTATCGGTTAGGCCCCGGCCGCCACGTCCGCCTGCGCGGCGGCCACATCATCCGCTACGTGTCCCACGACAAGGACGCCGCGGGCAACATCACCCGGATCCACGCGGAAATCCTCCCGGGCACCGTCGGCGTGGACACTCCCGCGGGCGTCGAATGCCGCGCCGCCATCCATTGGGTGGATGCCGCCACCGGCGTGGATGCGGAAGTGCGACTTTACGACCGCCTGTTCAGCGTCGAGGACCCGGACGCCGCCGAGGGCGGCTTCACCAGCGTGCTCAACCCTGCCTCTCTCACCACGGTCACCGCCAAGGTCGAACCCGCGCTCGCCGCGGCGGAACCCGGCTTCGCCTGCCAGTTCGAGCGCATCGGTTACTTCGTCGCGGACAGCGTCGATCACCAACCGGGTGCCAAACCCGTCTTCAACCGCACCGTCGCGCTGCGCGATTCGTGGGGCAAGCAGGCGGGTCGCTGAAGCCCTCCAAGGTAGCGCGCTCTCGCCGAGAGCGCGCGTCAAAGGCGATCCCGCGCCAAGTCCAAAGTCCGCCGGTCGGACTGGCCGTGGACCATTCAGTGCTTTCCTTGGTCGGCGGCCTGCGTCGAGGGCGCGCCATCTAGGTCTCGAGTCGTGGATATCCCGGTCTCTCAAGTCCCCCCAAACCCCGATTCTTGATGCGGCCGCATCAAGGATTGGGAAGCGGGGTCAGCTCGAGCTTGCGGAACTCGACTTCGGTGCCTTCGGCCTGGAGGGCAATTTTTCCCGAGCTGGCGGTGCAGTTGGTGCCGTGGTTCATCAGCACTCCATTGAGATGCACGGTGATTTCACTGCCCTTGCACTCAATTTGCATCGTGTTCCATTCGCCGAGGGGTTTTTCGATGCCATCGACCAGTTTGGCGATCCGGCGGGCGTCGGCGGCGGTGCCACCAAACTTCTGGCCTTCCTTGCACGGCCGACGTTTGGCCATGTCGGGTACTTCGACATTTTCGCCGATGCACCAGAAATCCCCTGCGTTGTCATGGAGCATTTGGCATTCGATGGATTGGGGGAACATGCCGTAGAGCACCCGCGGAGTCGAGGCATGGACCAACACGCCGCTATTGCCACCGTTTTTCGGGAAGCGGTATTCGACGACCAGCTGGTAGTTGGCAAACACCTTGTCGGTGACCAAGTGGCCGAGGGGCAGGCCCATGCTTACGAGTAGTCCATCGCGGACGATGAAACTTGGAGGCAGCGTGGGATCCTTGTCGAACTTGGGCACATCCGGGGTCCAACCGCTGAGGTCCTTGCCATTGAATAGCGAGACGGGTTCCGCCGCGGCAAGCAAGGCGGGCAGCAGAATGGCGGCGAGCAGCAGCTTGGGTTTCATCGCCCGGGATACGGGAGTCCTGACGGCATTCTATCACGCGGGCGCGAGGTCACACAATTGTCCAAGAGGGGTAGTTCCAAACCGTCGCGTGGATCGGCTGCGGAACTCGATTCCCTCACCCTCCCCCCCGCCGCGCCTCGGCCTTCCCGATTATTGATGCGATCGCATCAATAATCGGGAAGTTACGGCAGGTCCGGGCAAAAATTCCACTTTCCCGTGGTGTTCGGCGGGCAGGAGATTATTCTGCGGGCACGGGCACCTCCACGGTGAGGCGGCCGGCGATTTCTTCGCAATGGTTCATCCTTCTGAATTTCTTATGCGCCCGCTGTTCACCCTGCCATTGATTTTCACGCTGCTGGCCTGCCAGCCGCCGAAGCGCGAGGCCGCGTGCCCCGCCCCGCCAGCGGCGGCTGTGATAGCCCCCGCGGCGGCGGCGGACGTGAAAACCTCGGTGGTGCGACTCAACTCGACCCAGCAATCCTGGAACCCGCGGCAGCCATGGGAAAAAAACCCGCCGCGCCAGTGCCGAGCGCTGGCGGCCATTGTCGGCCCGCAACGCGTGCTCACCACGTCCGAACTGGTGTCGGACGCCACCTATCTGGAATTTGAATCAGCGGACGGCACGCGGTTTGCGGCGGCCAAGGTCATTGCGGTGGATTACGAGGCGAATCTGGCGCTGCTAGGGCCGGTATCCGAGGGCGAGGGCAACGTCTTGTTTTCCGGCACGGTGCCCTTTGAGATCACCGCGCCGCCCAAAATCGGCAACACCCTGGAGATCCTGCAACTCGAGGATAACGGGCTCACGCTGCTCACTCCCGGCAGCCTGCAGAGTATCGACATCGCCTCCAACCTGCTGCCCGGCCACAACTTTCTGACTTACATGGTCAAGGCCTCGATGCAGAACGCGGCGAGCAGCTACTCGCTGCCGGTGCTCCACGCCGGCAAGCTCGCCGGCGTGCTGATCAGCTATAACGCCAAGGACCAGATCTGCGACGTCGCCGCCACCGACATCGTGGCCCGCTTTCTAGCGGAAGCGGGCGGCGGTGCCTACGCGGGGTTTCCCAGCCTGGGAGTGACCATCGCGCGCACCGAAGATGCATCGTTCCGCCAGTGGTTGAAGCTCAGCGACGCGCAGGGCGGGATTTACATTCACAGTGTCCGCAAGGGCGGCGCGGCGGATGTGGCCGGGGTGAAACCCGGGGACGTGCTGCTCGCGGTGGATGGGCAAGCCATCGATCGTCGCGGCTATTACCAGCACCCGCACTATGGCAGTTTGTCATGGGGGCACCTGATCCGCGGGCGGAAATCCACCGGGGATGCGGTCACGCTGGCGATGTCGCGCGACGGGCAACCGTTGGAGCTCAAGGCGACCCTGACCCGCGAGGAGGAAGTCACGCGGCTGGTGCCTAACCATTTGTTTGACCGGGAGCCCAACTTCCTGCTCAAGGGCGGGCTGCTCTTTCAGGAACTCTCGCTGCCCCTGCTAGAAAGCTTCGGCGAGGATTGGCAGGCCCGGGCGCCGCTCAACCTGCTGGACGCCTACCAGAACCCGGAGAAATACCGGGACTTGGTGGATCGCATCGTGTTTCTCAGCGGGGTGATCCCGACGCCCGCCACCGTCGGCTACGAGCGCCTGCGCAATCTGGTGGTCCGCAAGGTCAACGGCAAGGAGATCAAAAACATCCAAGGCCTCATCGCCGCGTTCGAGGGCTCCGGCGTGGCGCTCCATGCCATCGAGTTCGCCGACGAAAACCTCACCGTCTATCTGGACGACGCGGTGACGGCCGGCGTGGACGCGCAGCTGCTGCAACGCGGCATTGCCCGGCTGTCGCATGCCGAGTGAGCCAGAGGACCAGAGATCAGACGGCAGAGACCACCTCGTCCTGGATCAGGACCGAGGGGTGGATCGAGCCGTCGCGGATGATGAGGGTGCGGTCGCCGGCCTGGGCGAGGGTCTGATCGTGGGTGACGACGATGAGGGTGACGTGATGTTCGGTGGCCAGGTCGATCAGGATGGCCATGATTTCGGCGCTGTTTTTGGAGTCGAGATTGCCGGTGGGCTCATCGGCGAACAGGACTTTGGGTTCGTTGACGATGGCGCGGGCGATGGCGACGCGCTGTTGTTCGCCGCCGGACAACTCGGCGGGCAAATGGTCGGCGCGCTCGGCCAAGCCGACCCGGGCCAGCGCGTGGCGGGCTGCGTCCGACGAATCCCTGCCGGCAATGGCCCCGGGAATTGCGACGTTTTCCAGCGCGGTCAACTCGGGCAGGAGATGATAGTTTTGGAAGATATAACCGATTTCGCGGTTGCGGAAGCGGGCCTGCTCGCGGCGGCCCATGGCGTAGAGGTCAGCGCCGTGGATGCGGACGCTGCCGCGCTCGGGGCGTTCCAATCCGGCCAGGGTGTAGAGCAAAGTGGTCTTGCCCGCGCCGCTGGGACCACACAGGAACACGCGCTCGCCGCGCTGGATCCGCAGATCGATCCCATGCAGCACCTCGATGGATTTCTTGCCGATCCGGTAGCTGCGGTGCAGGTCAATCGTTTCGATCATCACGTCGGGCATGAGTTGAAACTGCGTGGGATGCGCAGACAACGCAAGCCTCAGACATCCTGAACTCGGAGGAAATCCCATGAGCCAGGAGGAAGAGAGGCGGCGGGCAGAATGCCCGCGCCACGGTGAAGAAAGGCGGCGGGCAG
>JBAXBG010000216.1:0-5342 GCA_037142115.1 Verrucomicrobiota bacterium
GGTGATCGTCACCGGCGTCCCCACTTCCACCACCTCAAACAATAGCGGCGCAAAATCCTTGGGCATCCGGATGCAGCCATGCGATGCCGGCTTCCCGGGATCCGGGATCAAACCGCCGTGCATGCCGACTCCCTGCGCGGTCAACCTCATCCAATAAGGCATCGGCGCGGGCACATAAACCATCCCCTTGGGCACCCGCGCATGCGGCGTGGCGTCGCCGTTGACCACGTTGCCCAACTCATCCTCGATCCAGCCAAAGCTGCCCGATACCTTGTCCACCAGCTTTTCGGTGATCCGGTAGCTGCCCGGAGCCGTGCCGTGCCCTTCCTTGCCGGTGGCCACATAACACCAGCCAATTTCGCGCCCACCCCGCTCGAACTCCGCAATCTGATCGGGCAAACTGATGGTCACGGACACTTTGCCAGGGCCGCCATCGTCATGCCACTCGTGCAGCACGCGCTGCCGGTTCACCACCGGACCCGCCACCTGGCACGACGCCCCACACACCACCAGAGCCGTGCCGACCAGGCGCACCAGACTATCAAATGAAATGCGCATGATCCTCAAGAAGCGGTTTACCAAGGGAGCCATCTCCTTCGTTTGCACACCGGACGGGCTTTCCCTAGTCGAGAATCCCCTACCAGTCAAGCACCCAACACGAACCAACACGCGCGGCCGTGAAGACTGGGCCTGATGCACCTTCTGGGCTTGCCATCCCGCCCCGCCCCCGCTTACAACACCCGCCCCATGAGCGACAAAGCACCCTGGATTACCTATCGGCCCGATCTCAAAGTGCTCGACTGCACGATCCGCGACGGCGGCCTGATCAACAATTCCCAGTTCTCCGACGCCCAGGTGCGCGCGGTCTATGAGACATGCCTCGCCGCCGGGGTCGACTACATGGAGATCGGCTACAAGAACGCGCCGGCCCAGTTTCCCAAGACCAAGTTCGGCGCCTGGCGGCATTGCGAGGAAGAGGACATGCGGCGGGTGGTCGGCGACCACACCTTCGAGGCCACCGGACTGAAGCTCGCGGCCATGGCCGACGCCGGCGGCAAGTGCGACTGGCGCCACCAGATCATCGCCGCCAAGGACAGCGTGCTCGACGTGATCCGGGTCGCCTGTTACGTCCACCAGATCGTCGACGCCGTGGAAATGGTCGAGCACTGCCACGCGCTGGGCTACGAAACCACCCTCAACATCATGGCCATCTCGGTGGTGGCCGATGCCGACATCGACCAGGCGCTTGAAATCGCCGCCAAGTCCTCCGCCGGCACCATCGTGGTGGTGGATAGTTATGGCAATTTGTTCCGCGAGCAGATCGACCACCTGGTGCGCAAATACACCAAGGCCGTCGAGGGCACCGGCAAGCACATCGGGATGCACGCCCACAACAACCTGCAACTCGCCTTCGCCAACACCGTGGAAGCCATCATCCTCGGTGCCAACCGCGTCGACGCCACCCTGATGGGCCTCGGCCGCGGCGCGGGCAACTGCCCGATGGAGCTGCTGCTAGGCTTCCTGCGCAACCCGAAATTCAAGCTCCGCCCGGTCATCGACTGCATCCAGAACACGATCCTGCCGATGCGCTCGCAGTTCGACTGGGGGCCATCCCTCCCCTACAACATCACCGGCCAGATGAACCGCCACCCGAAAAGCGCCATGGACTGGCGCGAAGGCGCCACCCCCGACGACTATCTGGCGTTCTACGACCAGACGCTCACCGACGCCTGAGCCCGGATACGTAGGCGCATTCGTCAGAATGCGGCGGCTGCGGGAGTGGCAACTCCCCCGCCGCGCACGGCCACGCGGCCTGGAGCGGCGCGATTCCCCTTGCGGATTGGCGGTGGCACCCGTATTCCTGTTATGTGAACTCATGAACCGCTTGCAACAAGAATCCTCCGGGCAGCTGCGGATCCAGTTAGAGGATGCGCTCAAGCACCTGTTGGATTGTGACGAATCCGGGCGCGGCGCCACCATCGACAGCCTGGCCGGCGCGCTGGGCCGGTCGCGGCGGCACGCGGCGGAGATTTTGGGGCACCTGCGGGGGCGCGAGCTGGCCACCGCCGCCGGCGACGCGCACCATTTGACCGAGGACGGGCGGCTGTATGCCTTGCAGGTGGTGCGGACCCACCGCCTCTACGAAACGTGGCTGGCGCGAGAGACCGGCACGCCCGCGGCCGACTGGCACCGCGAGGCCCACAAGGCCGAACACCATTTGGAACCCGCCGCGGTGGACGCCCTGGCCGACCGCCTGAGCAACCCGCGGTTTGACCCGCACGGCGACCCGATTCCCACCCGCGAGGGGCATCTGCCCAAGCGCTCGCTCACCTCGCTGGCATCGTGGCCGGACGGGCAGGCGGCGCGCATCGAACACGTCGAGGATGAGCCGGAAACCTTGTTTCGCGAGGCCGAGGCCCTGGGCCTGGCCCCCGGCACGCGCTTGGACGGCCCCCGGCATCTCGCCGATGGCTCGCTGGAAGCCCAGTTAGAAGGCCGGCGGATCACGATTCCTGCGGCCATCGCGCCGTTGATTCACGTGACCGGGCCGGATCGGGAGGACGAGCCGCCGACCAACCTCGGCCGTCTATCGGATTTGCCGGTGGGTGGCGAGGCGGTGGTTTACGCGCTGGCCCCCTCGTGCATCGGCCCGGAACGCCGGCGCTTGCTCGACCTGGGAGTGGTGCCGGGCACCCGCATCCGCTGCGAGTTCCCCAGTCCGTTTGGCAGTCCGCGCAGTTATGACATCCGCGGCGCGCTCATCGCGCTGCGAGACCATCAGGCGGACCGCGTCTTGATCCACCCGCCGGACTCTCCCAGCCCGCCGACCGCATGAACGACGCCGATCTCCATGACCCCGGCGCGGCCTGCGTCACCTGCCCGTCACGTTACAGCCAGCTGCGCAAACTCGGCGTGCGCGTCGAGGACAGCGACTCGGTGGTCGCGCTGGCAGGAAATCCCAACACCGGCAAAACCACGGTCTTCAATGCCCTCACCGGGTTGCGGATGCATACCGGCAATTGGCCCGGTAAAACCATCAGCCGTGCCGAGGGTGGGTTTTCCTACGAGAGCCGGCGCTATAAACTCGTCGATCTGCCGGGCACCTACTCGTTGTTGTCGGCCTCGCCCGACGAGGAGGTGGCGCGGACCTTCCTGCTCTTCGGCCAACCCGACGTGACCGTGATCGTGGCCGACGCCACCTGCATGGATCGCAATCTCAACCTGATCCTGCAAGTCCTCCAGATCACCCGCCGCGCCGTGGTTTGCCTCAATCTGATGGACGAGGCCAAGGCCCACGGCATCGAGATCGACGTGCGCAACCTGGCCCGCGATCTCGGCGTGCCGGTCGTGCCGTGCGCGGCCCGCTCCAACGAGGGCATCCCCGAGTTGATCCGCGAAATCGCCGCCATGGCCGTGCGCACCGATGCGCCATCGCCGCGCCGCCTGCCGCTGGAAGTGCCGGGCTTGCGGCTGGCCTTGGACCGGGTGGAGGCCGACTTGCAGCTGGTGTTTCCGCGCTTGCCGCAACCGCGCTGGGTGGCGCTGCGGCTGTTGGAAGGCGACCGGGAAATCATGGATGCGGTGCTCTCCGGCGACATCGGCGCGCTCGCCGAACCGGCGCATACCAAGCTGGAACCGAACCATTCATCCTAGCAACCGCGAATGAACGCCAATCAACGCGAATTGAATATTCATGGTCACCGGCTTGCGCAGAGCGATAGGTTCACTGGGCGGAGAGACGTTAGATTGATTGTGACTCATTGTAACTCATTGCAAATTCGTGTTCATTCGTGTGAATTCGCGGTTTCATCTTTTCCAGATTCATGAAAACTCCCGAAGACGTGCTGCGCGAAGCCCAGGAACTGCGCTGGCAACTGCCGCAGAACCTCCACGACCGGATCGCCGAGTCGATCTACGGCGAGGCCGCGCGCCTGGCCGAACGCAGCATCACCCGCCGCGACGGATCTCGCCGCCTGGCATGGCAGCAAAAGCTCGACCGCCTGCTGACCAGCCCGTGGACGGCCTTTCCGATCATGGTCGGGGTGTTGGGCGTGATCCTGTGGCTGACCATCGTGGGCGCCAACATTCCCTCGGCGATGCTGGCGTCGTTGTTAGTCGAACACGGCCACTCGCTGCTCAGCGGCTGGTTCGTCGCCGCCGGCGCGCCGGAGTGGCTGCGCGGGATCCTGGTGGACGGCATGTATCTGGCCACCGCCTGGGTCATCGCGGTGATGTTGCCGCCGATGGCGATCTTCTTCCCGTGCTTCACCCTGCTGGAGGACTTCGGGTTTCTGCCGCGCGTGGCCTTCAACCTCGACCGGATCTTCCAACAAGTCGGTGCCCACGGCAAACAGGCGCTCACCATGGCCATGGGCCTGGGCTGCAACGCCGCGGGCGTGGTCGCCACCCGCATCATCGACTCGCCACGCGAGCGCCTCATCGCCATCCTGACTAACAACTTTTCGCTGTGCAACGGCCGCTGGCCGACCCAGATCCTGATGGCCAGCGTGTTCATCGGCACCCTCGCCCCCAAGGGCTGGGGCGAGTCGATCGCCGCGCTCTCGGTGCTGGTCGTTGCGTTGTTAGGATTCGGCTTCGCGATGCTCAGCTCGTGGCTGCTGGCGCGCACCGTGCTGCGCGGCGAGGCCACCTCGTTCAGCCTCGAGCTGCCGCCCTACCGCCCGCCGAATTTCTGGAAAACCCTCTACACCTCGCTCATCGACCGCACCCTCATCGTGCTGTGGCGGGCGGTCGTCTTCGCCATGCCCGCCGGCGCCGCCATCTGGCTGTGCGCCCACATCCCGGTCGGCGACCAAAGCCTAGCCGCCTGGTTCGTGCATGCCACCGATCCCTTCGCCGGGTCGATGGGCCTGACCGGCGTGATCCTGTTAGCCTACATCGTCGCCATCCCGGCCAATGAAATCGTGGTGCCCACCATCCTGATGCTCACCGTGCTGATCTCGGGCGCGGGCGGCGGCCACGGCGCGGGGGTGATGTTCGAGACCGACAACGAGTCGGTGCGCGCGATTCTCACCGCCGGGGGCTGGACCACGCTGACCGCGGTGTGCCTGATGCTCTTCAGCCTGTGCCACAACCCGTGCTCGACGACGCTGTATACGATCTATCGGGAAACCCGCAGCGTGAAATGGACCACGCTGTCCGCGCTGCTGCCGCTGGTGATGGGCTGCGCGCTGTGCGCCGTGGTCGCCGCCATCTGGCGCTCGCTGGCCTGAGCCGCATGCCATGGAGCAGCGATATCCGATCGCCCATGTCCATGGGCTGGCCCTGCGAGGCGGATTCACTCACTGCATGGTCTTTCCAGGGTCATCGGCGGACGGATT
>JBAXBG010000217.1:0-5326 GCA_037142115.1 Verrucomicrobiota bacterium
CGCAATTGGTGCCTCCGAGCCCGGTTGTGTGGTCGCGGCGCGACCGTAGACGGTAGCCGTGGGTTTCAACCCACGGTCTGACGAATGGGACGGACCGCGCGTCGCGGAGCGACGCTTGAGGCGGATGGATGGCACATGAATTGTGCACGAGTTGGCAGGATGCGCGCAACCGGAGGCGTGCTGGTGACGGCATGCTTGAGGGAGGGACTATTTCGGCGTGCTCACCAACGCGCCTGCTGGGGCACGCGGCCACCGGCCTCACATTCTGAAATCGTCGCCGAGGTAGTGCTTGCGGGCGATCGGGTCGTTGACGAGTTCATCGGAGGCGCCTTCGAGGATCACCCGGCCGTCATGGATGAGGAAGGCGCGGTCGGTGATGCTGAGGGTTTCGCGCACCGAGTGGTCGGTGATGAGGATGGCCAGGCCGTCGCGGTCGCGCAGTTCGCGCACGATGCGCTGGATGTCCTCGACGGCGATCGGGTCGATGCCGGCGAACGGTTCGTCGAGCATGAGCATGGTGGGGTCAGAGCACAGCGAGCGTGCCATGGCGAGGCGGCGTTTCTCGCCACCGGAGAGGGTGATGGCCAGCGATTTGGCGAGGCGGGTGATGCCGAAGCGGTCCAACAAATAGTCGGCGCGCTCGAGGCGGTCGGCGCGGCTGAGTTTGGGGCGGGTTTCAAGAATGGCCAGCAGGTTGTCGAGGACCGAGAGTTTGCGGAACACCGATTCCTCCTGCGGCAGGTAGCCGAGGCCGAGCCGGGCGCGGCGATGCATCGGCAACTTGGAAATGTCATGCCCGCCGAAACACACGCTGCCCGCGTCCGCCGGGATGAGCCCCGCGATCATGTAGAACGAGGTGGTTTTGCCCGCGCCGTTGGGTCCTAACAACCCGACGATTTCGCGGGGCTGGACGGTGATGGAGACGCCGTCCACGACGGCCCTGCCGCCGTAGGTTTTGCGCAGGCCCTTGGCGTAGAGCACGGCGGTTTCAGTGTGGGCGAGGCTTGAGCCGGGATCGTGCATGGCGGGAGCGGGAAGAGCGGGGAGTTCAGCGTTCAAAGGGGTAAGCGCCGGGGGTTCATTTGCGGTTGAGCTGACCGCTCATGTCCCAATTGCCTTCGGTGACGAAGCTGCCGTTTTTGAGGACGCGCAGGTTGAGGTTGGGTTCTTTGGCCCGCATGAAGGTGCTGCCTTGTTTGACCCAGGGGAAGCCGCCGCTGAGGATGATCTGGCCGGTCTTGGTGTGGTAGGTGAAATACGCGCCGCTGGCCTCCACCGGTTCCTTGCCTGCTTCCGGTTGCTTTTGGAGGATCCGGACCGCGCCGCTGGCGACGATGTGGTCGACCTCGCCGAATTTGGCCCCGAGTCCCAGGCTGGAGGAGCTCTTGGCAGCAGGCTTTTTCGGGTTGGGATCGGCGGCTTTGGGGCTGAGGAAGATTTTTAGCTCGTCGGCTCCGGAGAGGGAGAACTGGGGATCGCTGACATGGACGTTTTTGAAGTAAACAAAGATCCCCTCATCGGCATCGAAATACATCCCGCCCTCGCAGGTGATCACCGTGTCACTCGGGCCGGGTTGCAGATCCAAGGGTTTGGCCTCGCTGGCTGGTGGCGGGGCGGTCGCCGCGGCCAGGCCGACCTGGGTGACGAACTGCGTGGCGGCGGCGGAAGCGGCGGCGGCCTCGCCGCGATCCTTGAGCAGATCCGCTCGGACGGTGGTGGCGGCCTGGTTGGCAACGGGCACCTTGGAACCCGCCTCCGTGTGCAGGGCGATGAGTTCCTGAGCGGTGACGGCCGGTGGCGGAGTGGCGGCCAAGGGCAGCGTGAGCAGCGACATTCCGACAGTGGCGGCGGTGGTGATTGGGGAATGGCTGGGGTTCATGGTGGTCTCGGGGTTAGGCTTAATCCAGGTGGTGGCGGGGCCGCGGAGAAATCCTTCGCCTTGGTTAAATGCATAGGACAAGCCGCGGCCGCGGGCGCAGATGCGGTCGCTTTGCAGGGTCACGGGGTCCTGGGTCTCCAGCGTGCCCTTGGCTTGGTCACAGAGTGCCCGGACCATGTCCATGCGTCCCTGAGAACTGCCGTCGGCCGCAAAAAACTCGAGGATCACGGCCTCGCCGGAGAAGCAATTGGCGTTGATGAGCGTCATGATCTTCGCTTTCAAGACGTTGAGCAGGCGGTGTTGCGGGTCATAGCGCGGAAACATCACCCCGTGGAGCTGGCTGCCATCGGGCAGCAGGGAAACCGTCGATAACTTGGACTTGGGCGCAAGCAACTGCTCCTCGGCGGCGAGCAGCGCGGGCGCGAGCAGGAACAGGACTGGAAGAAAGGGACGCAAGGCGGGTTCGCTGGGGTTCGGCGCCATTCACTCAATGCGCGGCATGGTGAATGGCGATGAGCTTGACAAGCAGGTCTTCGATGAATTCCAGCGGAATTTGGTTGGGGCCGTCCGAGAGCGCGTTGGCGGGGTCCGAGTGGACCTCCATGAACAAGCCGTCGACGCCGGTGGCGACGGCGGCGCGGGCCAGCACGGGCGCAAGTTCGCCATCGCCGCCGGTGGTGCCGCCGAGTCCGCCGGGGCGTTGCACCGAGTGGGTGGCGTCGAAGATGACGGGCAAGCCTTCCTTGCGCATCCAGTAGAGCGCGCGCATGTCGGCGACCAGATTGTTATAGCCGAAGGTGGTGCCGCGCTCGGTGATGAGAAAATGCTCGCAGCCGAACGCGCGCATTTTGTTGGCGATGTTGACGGTGTCCCAGGGGGCGAGGAATTGGCCTTTTTTGACGTTGACGGCGCGGCCGGTTTTGGCGGCGGCTTCCAGCAGGTCGGTCTGGCGGCAGAGGAAGGCGGGGATCTGCAGCAGGTCGATGTGCTGGGCGGCGATGTCGGCTTGTTCGGCGGTGTGGATGTCGGTGGTGACGGGAATCGCGAGTTCCTTGGAGATTTCGGCGAGGATCCGGCAGCCTTCGTGGATGCCCGGGCCGCGGAACGATCCGAGGGCGGTGCGGTTGGCTTTGTCAAACGACGCCTTGAACAGGAAATGAATGCCGGTGCGCTCGGCGATGTCCTTGAGGGCGCGGGCCATTTCCCAGGCGAATGCTTCGGATTCCAAGGCGCAGGGGCCGAGAATGAAAAACGGGACGGGTCCACCGACCGGGACGTTGCCGATATTGAAGGGCTCAAAGGACATATTTGAAGAAAGCATTAAATTCGAAGCACGGAATTCGCAACAGAGATCGGTTTGGGCGGCAATCAAGAATCGCACGGCTGGAGCCAACGGGTCGGAAGAGTCGCGGGCGGCGGTGAGAAGTTGCTGGTCGGACGGTGCAAGATTTCGCCGGGCTTTGGAAGCAAGCATTTGCGCTTTTGGCTTTTTCCCATGGCGGCGTGGGCGGGTTCGTGCCACGCTCCCGCCACCCATGACCCGCCGTGCTCGCCACCTTAGCTCCTGATCCGCCCCCAGGCGTAGCCCTGTTTGACCTGGACGGCACGCTGCTGGCCTGGGACAGCCAGCTGTTATTCCGGAATTTCGTGCTCCGCCAGGAACCCTGGCGCGGGGTTTTCCTGCTGCTCTTCCTGGTGGCCGCGCCGTTGGCTGGCGTGCTGGGGACGTCCCGGATGAAGCGGGTTTTCCTCAGCTACCTGTGGCGGATGCCCGCGCCCAGACTCGCGGCTTACGCGCGGGACTTCGCCCACTCGCTGATGCCTGCCATCTATCCTGAGCTGCGGGAACGCCTGGAACGCCACCGGGCGGCGGGGCATCTGCTCATTCTCGCCTCCGCCAGCCCGGAGTTCTACGTCGTGGAACTCGCGCGATTGTTAGGATTCGAGCTTGCGCTCGGCACGCCGGTGGCGGTGGGCGCGTTGTTTCCCGCGCTGGTCAATCACAAGGGCACGGCCAAAGTCACGCGCTTGCATCAAGTGCTGCCGGCGGCGTATTTCGACCACGGCCAACTCCGCCACTGTCACGGTTACACCGACAGTCGTGCGGACTTGCCGATGCTCGCGCTGTGCGCTGCGGCCACCGTGGTCAATCCGTCACCCGAACTCGCCCGGCTCGCGGCGATGTCCGGTTGGGAGATCGTGCGGCCCGCCCGGCCATGGCGATCCCGCGCGGGCTTCGCGCTGCGGGTCGTCGCGTTGCTGTTGGGCGTCGGCCGCGATCCCGCGGGCGTCGGCCACCCGCGCTGATCACAGCTCGATCTGGAAAAAATCCCGCATCACCTCGCGATAGACGTCGCGCTTAAAGGCGGGCAGCCAATCGAGATCGAACTCCTCGGGCAGGATCCAGCGGTAGGCCCGGAACTCAGGCGGCTTTTGATGCACGTTGACCTGCGGCGCATCCGCCTTGAGTTGGCACAGGAAATACGTTTGCTCCTGGCCATGGCTGCCGTGCTTGAGGAGTTTTTTGCCCCGGGCATGCTGTGGATAGAGGTAGCGGTAGCCCTCGCGGCGCGCGATCACCTCGTAATCCCTGGGGGTCAAGCCAACCTCCTCGCGCACCTCGCGGAACAGCGCCTGCTCCAGGGTTTCGCCCGGGTCCACGCCGCCTTGCGGAAATTGCCACGCGCCGGGGATCGTCACCCGCTCGCAAATCAGCAGGCTGCCCGCTGGATTCATCACTAGGGCCGCGACGTTGGAGCGGTAACGAACCATGACCTGAATTTGCCCGGTCTGCTGCCCGCTGACAATCCTTAACTTTTACGAATCTTTGTGACTCGCGCTGGTCAAGCGGCTCTGATGCTGCCATCTTTTTGTCATGTTCAAACCACTCCTCCTCGTGCTGGGCGTGTCGCTCCTCGCCAACCCGACTCTGCTGCGGGCCCAGACCACCAAGTCCACCGCCACCCCCACTGCCGCCACCACCACCAAAACCGATGACACCCAGCAGCCGAACCGCTTCTGGCAGGCCAGCGTCGGCGGCGGCGACTACATGGTGGCCATCGACCGTATTTCCGCCATCAGCCGCCACAAGTATCTGCTCGATGGTGCCATCATCGTCGATGAAGTCACCGTCGATGCCCTCGGGCAGGCCCTGGTGCGCTTTTATTTCCTCGCGCCGATCACCGACGCCGTCACCGGCAACGCGGCCGGCAACGCCGCCTCCCGCATCGTCGACCGCGCCCGCCAACTCGTCGAGAAAGGCGCCGCCGATGCCGGCACCGACGTCCACAACATGGTGGTCAAAAAATTTCCTGAAACCACCCACGCCCGCGAGATCGAGTATCGGGTGCTCTCCGCCGAAGAACTCACCGGCCTCTACAACAGCGTCCGCACCGCCTGGGAAACCGGCCGCGGCCGCAAGTTCACCATCAAGTGAGCCGGGACGGG
>JBAXBG010000218.1:0-5258 GCA_037142115.1 Verrucomicrobiota bacterium
CGGTGTTTCGGTCGCCGCTGCGCGGCCCGGTGTTTCGGTGTTTCGGTCGCCGCTGCGCGGCCCGGTGTTTCGGTGTTTCAGTAAGAGCGAAAGGGTCAGTTGCTATGCACGTAGCTTTCTCTCTGCTCTTACCGAAACACCGAAACACCGATCAACCGGTCCACGAACGCGCATGGACAACGACCGATCCCCGGCTATGATCCCCGGCATGAGCATCATCACTGGCCGCGGGGATTCGGGCGATACCGATTTGTTGTTTGGCAAACGCATCGCCAAATCCTCGCTGCGCATCGAGGCGCTTGGATGTGTGGATGAATTGAACGCCGCGCTCGGAGTGGCTCGCGCCGCCGCCACCCAAGCGGAGTGGATCGCCCTGATCGACGCCATCCAGCAACGACTCGTCGGCTTGATGGGCCAACTCGCCACCCTGCCGGAGGACTCCGCGCGTTATCTGGAGCAAAAATTCGCACTGCTGGAGGCGGCGGATGTCGAGTGGGTCGTCGTCGAGGCCCACCGGCTCGAGGCGATGGGGGTGCGCTTCACCGGTTGGGCACGGCCTGGTGCCGACGGCTCGCTGGCGCGGGCGAATATCGATTTTGCGCGGGCGGTGGCGCGGCGGGCGGAGCGCAGCGTGCTGGCGCTGCACGAATCGGGCGAGCCGGTTCCAGAGCCGGTGCGCTTGTTTTTCAACCGCCTGGCCGACTTGTTGTGGATCCTGGCGCGCGTCGAGAGCGATTGAGTCGCCCGCTTGCCTCACGCGAAGCGCGCGATCGGTTGGTCGACGGCCAGGGTGTCGCCCTGCTGGGCCATCACTTCGGCCACCGTGCAATCGTGGTCGGCCTTGAGGATGTTTTCCATCTTCATGGCTTCGATGACCGCGAGTTTCTCGCCGGTTTTGATTTCCTGGCCGGGATGCAGCGCCATCTCGGCGAGCATGCCCGGCATAGGTGAAAGCAGGAACTTGGAGAGGTCGGGCTTTGGCTTGTTAGGCATCAGGGCCAGCATCCGCGCCGCGCTGGCGGTCATGACCATCATGTCGACTTGCGTGCCCCAGTGGACCACGCGGTATCGGATGCCCATGCGCTCGACCTGCAGGCACACCGGTTCGCCGTGCCAACTGCCGTGAAACAAGTGTTCGCCGAGGCGCCAGGTGGATTTGAGCTCGCGGGTCTGGCCGTCGTGGCTCACGGCATAGCCGCCGTCGATGGGAATCAGCGTCAGCGCAAACCGCTGCTCGCCCATCAGCACCACCCACTCGTTAACCAGCTTGCGGTCGTGGCCGGCCAGTCGGCCGCTGGTTTTGACGGCCCGCCCGATATAGCGGCTGCGGGCGAAGGCGGCGACCGCGGCGAGCAGCAGGGGATCGGCGTGTTGGAGTTGTTCCGAACTGAATCCCGCGGGGAATTCCGCGGCGATGAAATCCGTGTCGATATCGCCGGCCTGGAAGCGGGGATGCTTCATGAGCGCCGCCAGGAAGGCGATGTTAGCTGACACGCCGCTGATGACGAAGGCGTTGAGCGCGTCGCGCATTTTGGTGATCGCCTGGTCACGCGTCGCCCCGTGGGTGATGACCTTGGCTATCAGCGAGTCATAGTGCATCGAGATTTCGCCGCCTTCGCACACCCCGGTGTCGACGCGCACGCCGTTGATTTCGGCCGGCGGGAGGTAGCGCGTCAGGCGTCCGGCCGAGGGCAGGAAGTTGCGGAAGGGGTTTTCCGCGTTGATCCGGCACTCGAGTGCCCAACCGTTGAGCGGGATCTCATTTTGAGTGAGCGGCAGTTTTTCGCCGGCGGCGACGCGGATCATCCATTCCACCAGATCGATGCCCGTGATCGCCTCGGTCACCGGGTGCTCGACCTGCAGGCGGGTGTTCATTTCCAGGAAGTAGAAGCGTTTGTCTTTGCCCACGATGAACTCCACCGTGCCCGCGGACTGATAGTTCACCGCCCGGGCCAGGGCGACCGCCTGCTCGCCCATCGCCTGGCGCAGCGCATCATCGAGAAACGGCGAGGGCGCCTCCTCGATGACTTTCTGGTGCCGGCGCTGGATCGAACACTCGCGCTCCTGCAGATAGACGCAGTTGCCAAAGGCGTCGCCTATCAGTTGGATCTCGATGTGGCGCGGTTGCTCGATGTATTTCTCGATGAAGATCCGGTCGTCGCCAAACGCGTTTTGCGCCTCATGGCGGCAGCTGCCAAATCCCTCGTGCGCCTCGGGGTCGTTGAAGGCGACCCGCAGGCCCTTGCCGCCGCCACCGGCGGACGCCTTGATCATCACCGGATAGCCAATGTCAGCGGCGATGCGGACCGCCTGCTCCGGGGTGTCGATGGCTTCATGGAAGCCCGGGATCGTGTTGACCTTGGCCTCTAACGCCAGCTTCTTGGAGGCGATTTTGTCGCCCATGGCCGCGATGGAATCATGCTTCGGGCCGATGAAGATGATGCCGGCCTCCTCCAGGCGGCGGGAAAACTCCGCATTCTCGGACAGAAATCCATAGCCCGGGTGCACGGCCTGCGCGCCGGTCTGCCGGCAGGCGTCGATGATTTTATCGACTACCAGATAGGACGCGCTGGAGGGTGCCGGGCCGATGCAGACCGCTTGGTCAGCCAGCCTGACGTGCAACGCCCGGCGGTCGGCCTCGGAGAACACGGCTACCGTCTGGATGCCCATCTTGCGGGCGGTCTTGATGATGCGGCACGCAATTTCGCCGCGATTTGCGATCAGGATTTTGGTGAACATGGGGTCGGCTTGGCGGTCAGAGTGGGATGTTGCCGTGTTTGCGCCACGGGTTTTCCAGTTTCTTGTCATGCAGCATCGCCAGCGAGCGGCAAAGGCGTTTGCGCGTCTCGTGGGGCATGATCACGTCGTCGATGAAGCCGCGCGCGCCGGCGACAAACGGGGTGGCGAACTTGTCCTTATACTCCGCGGTGCGGGCGGCGATTTTGGCGGCGTCGCCCTTTTCCTCGCGGAAAATAATCTCCACCGCGCCGCGCGGCCCCATCACCGCAATCTCGGCCGAGGGCCAGGCGAAGTTGACGTCGCCGCGCAAGTGCTTGGAGGCCATCACGTCGTAGGCCCCGCCATAGGCCTTGCGCGTGATCACCGTGATTTTAGGCACGGTGCATTCGGCATAGGCATAGAGCAGCTT
This sequence comes from Verrucomicrobiota bacterium, assembly GCA_037142115.1. Lineage (GTDB taxonomy): Bacteria > Verrucomicrobiota > Verrucomicrobiia > Verrucomicrobiales > Akkermansiaceae > Luteolibacter. The sequence continues at coordinate 3,149 of JBAXBG010000218.1, forward strand.
GGCGCCGTGCTTGATGATGCCGCCGTATTCCTGGGCCGTGCCCGGCATGAACCCGGGCACATCGACAAAGGTGACCACCGGGATGTTGAAGGCGTCGCAGAACCGCACGAAGCGCGCCGCTTTGATCGAGCTCTTGATATCCAGGCAGCCGGCCAGCACCAGCGGTTGGTTGGCGACAATGCCCACGGTGTGGCCGACCATGCGCCCGAAACCAATGACGATGTTCTTGGCGTGGTCGGGCTGCAGTTCGAAGAAATCCCCCTCGTCCGTGATTTTGACGATCAACTCCTTGATGTCATAGGGCGTGTTCGGGTTGTCAGGCACCAGGCTGTCGAGCGAGAGTTCGAGGCGCCCGGCCGGATCGTCGGTCGGCAGCACCGGGGGTTTTTCCCGGTTGTTAGCCGGCAGGAAGCTCACCAGGCGCCGCAGCATCATCAGCGCCTCGACGTCGTTCTCGAAGGCGAGATCGGCCACCCCGGACTTGGTGCTGTGGGTCACGGCCCCTCCGAGTTCCTCGGCGGTGACCTCCTCATGGGTCACGGTTTTGACCACTTCCGGGCCGGTGACAAACATGTACGACGAATCCTTCACCATGAAGATGAAATCCGTCAGGGCCGGCGAGTAAACCGCCCCGCCCGCGCAGGGGCCCATGATCATCGAGATCTGCGGCACCACGCCGGAGGCCAGCATGTTGAGCTGAAACACATCGGCGTAGCCTCCGAGCGAGGCGACCCCCTCCTGGATGCGCGCGCCGCCCGAGTCGTTGATGCCGATGAGCGGTGCGCCGGTGGTCATCGCGTGATTCATCACCTTGCAGATTTTCTCGGCGTGCGCTTCCGATAGCGCCCCGCCAAACACCGTGAAGTCCTGGCTGTAAACAAACACCATCCGGCCGTTGATCGTGCCATAGCCGGTCACCACGCCGTCGCCCGGAATCAATTGCTTCTCCATGCCGAAATCGCTGCATCGGTGCTCCTTGAACATGTCCCATTCCTCGAAGGACTCCGGATCCAACAGCAACTCGAGGCGCTCGCGCGCGGTGAGCTTGCCTTTGAGGTGTTGCGCGTCGATGCGCTTCTGGCCCCCGCCCATGCGGGCCGCGGCACGTTTCTCTGCCAGTTGTTCGATGATGTCGTGCATGGAGCCCTGAAGCCATGGCACAGCCCCACCGGAATAGCGATCATATTTTCCAGCAGCGGCAATTAAGGAGCGACGACATTCTTGTCGTCGTTAGGAAGAGAAGAGGGGGACAAAAATGTCCCCCCTCCTGTAAACACGGCCCTAAAGCGGGCCCGGTGGTTCAAGATGGCGAAGCCTCCGCCTTGGCCACCCGCCGGCACTCGGCGACAAAATGGTTGCACGCCTCGCGGCAGAGCAGGGGAATCGCCTCGCCGGGCGGCACGTCACCGGAAATCCCGTTGAAGCGGCTCGCCTCGCTGTGCTCCAGCGGCGTGTTGGCGTCGAGTCGCCATAGAATCCGTTTGGCGCACTGGTGGGCCGGGCCGCAGACCTCCCGCACGAGTTGCTGTGCTCCGGCGTCGCTGATCGCGCGCGCCAGCCGATACATCCCACTTTGACGTCCGAGCTTGTCGCGCAGGTTTTTCACTTCCAGCGTCCCGTGTCGGGTAGCCATCGTGTCAGGCCGCTTTGGCGGGTTTGCATTGACGAACGTGGGCGTTGAAATCAGAAGTTCGCTAGTGGAATTCAAAAACCCCATGCAACTCGCGCTGCTCCTGCCACAGGTTCCTGATGAAAAATGGGCGTTTGCCCGGCGGATGGTCGCGCGTGGCACGGTCGCGAGGCCGGCAATCCATGCCATTCGTGAGATATGCTTGTTAGTTAAACCTTGCTTTCCGGGGCACCTCACGCGGTTGGCCGCCGTGGCCGCCAGCGCGGTGATCGCCCACGGCGCGCCCGTGCGTCTCGTCGATGAGGTGCCGGTGGCCATCACCCTGGTGGCTCCGGGCACATGGCTGGTGGATTTTGGCAAGGTCGCCTATGGCAATCTGCGTCTCACCCCGCCCGCGTCGGCCATTAGTGCCATCACGCTGCATTTCGGCGAGGCCTGCGCCGCGGGCCGGATCAACCGCAAACCACCCGGCAGCGTGCG
>JBAXBG010000219.1:0-5239 GCA_037142115.1 Verrucomicrobiota bacterium
TGAAATGAAGAGGTAGAGCTGGGAGGTAAAGTTGAAAGCTGAGATTCCAAGAATCTCACAGGAGCAAACGGAGACAAGGGAGGATGTGCCAGCCATCCATTTTCAACTCCACGGACTCAGAACCTGGGAATTGAAGCGAATGCCCGGTGCGCCAGCCCCTCCGTTCCCTCTGTTGCCTCCTGTTCAAAAATCTGCGGCGCGAGCATTGCGGTGTCCTCTCTTATTTCAGCTTTCAGCTTTCAACTTTCAGCTTTACCCAGTCACTCGCCCTTGCCGAGGGTGAAGGCGTCGAAGCCGTGGGCTTTGAGGGCTGCGGTGGGGAGGACGGCGCGGCCGTCGAAGACGAAGGCGGGCTTGAGCATGAGATCGTAGATGCGCGCGAGGTCGAGGGAGCGGAATTCATCCCACTCGGTGAGGGTGGCGAGGGCGTGAGCTCCGGCGGCGGCGGCGTAGGGATCGGTGCAGATTTCGAGGTTGGAAGCGAGGAGTTTTTCCGGGATGCCGGCCTGGATGAGGTCATGGTGGATGACCTCCGCCGGGACGCGGGGGTCATAAATGGCGAGCTGGGCATGTTCGCGCAGGAGATCGCGGCAGACTTGGATGGCGGGCGACTCGCGGGTGTCGTTGGTGTCTTTTTTGAAGGCGAAACCGAGGATGGCGATGCGCTTGCCGTTGACCGTGTTGAAAAGGGACCGGACGATTTTTTCCACGAAGCGGGATTTTTGCCAATCGTTGAGATGGACGACTTGCCGCCAGTATTCTGAAACGTGGGGAAGGTTGAACGATTCGCAGAGGTAAACGAGGTTGAGGATGTCCTTTTGAAAACACGACCCACCGAAACCAATCGAGGATTTGAGGAATTTCGGGCCGATGCGCGAGTCCATGCCGATGGCGCGGGCGACTTCATCGCAATCGGCGCCGGTGGCTTCACAGAGCGCGGAGATCGAATTGATCGAGGAAATCCGTTGGGCGAGGAACGCATTGGCGACGAGTTTGGAGAGCTCGGACGACCACAGGTTGGTGGTGAGGATGCGCTCGCGAGGAATCCAGTTGGCGTAGATGGAAACCAGGGCTTCGACTGCGGCTTGGCCGCCCGGAGTGGTTTCCCCACCGATCAGGATGCGGTCGGGATTTTCCAGATCGGCGATGGCGGTGCCTTCGGCGAGGAATTCCGGATTGGAAAGCACGTCGAAGGTGGCCGTGGACGACGAATTGGCGGCGAGGATGCTCTTGATGGCGATGGCGGTTTTCACCGGGATGGTGCTCTTCTCGACGATGATCTTGTGACCGTGCGAAACCTCGGCGATCAGGCGGGCGGCGGACTCAATGTAGCGCAGGTCGGCGGCCCGGCCGGCGCCGATCCCGTAGTCCTTGGTGGGCGTGCCCACGGAAACAAAGATCAAATCCGCGGCGGCGATGGCGGCGCGGATGTCGGTGGTGAAATGCAGGTTTCTGCCGCGGGCGGAGGCGACCACCTCATCCAGGCCGGGTTCATAGACGGGCAGGACGTCGGAGTTCCAAGCGTCGATGCGTTTGACATTCATGTCGGCTACCGTGACTTGGATGTCCGGGCACTTGGCGGCGATCATCGCCATGGTGGGTCCGCCGACGTAGCCGGCACCTAAACAACAGATGGATTTGATTTTCATGGGAGCTGAAAGTAAAAGCTGAAAATTTGAACTGCTGAAATGCTGAAATTCAGAGGGATCGCCTGACTTTGGCGACGATGGTGGTGAAGATGGCGATGAGCTCACCGGTTTCGCGGTGAATGGTGGAAAGGTTGGGATCGTGAACGTGGCAATCTTCAATGAGAAGCTCAATCCACAGTTGGGTCTCGTCTGCTTCCTGGAGCAGGCTCAAGGAGGGGCGATATCCGATCGCCCATGCCCATGGGGTGGCCATGCGAGGCGGATTCGCTCACTTCATGGACTTCCCAGGGTCATCGGCGGACGGATTCCGCCGCTCCTTGGGGTTCCGCCAATGAACTACTTACCTGCAAGTCGGTCGCGCAGCAGGTGGTAGAGGAAGATCGAGTTGTAGGTGAGGTAGCGCTTGAAGAGGCGGCGGGGCTCCATGGCGAGGCGGTAGGCCCATTCGAGGCCGAGGCGTTGGAGCACCGGCGGCGATTGTTTGACTTCGCCGGCGTGGAAGGCGAAGGCGGCGCCGATGCCGAAATAGACGCCGGGCGGGAGCCGATCCTTGTGTTGGGCGATCCAGTGTTCCTGTTTCGGGCAGCCGAGGCCGACCCAAATCAGGTTGGCGCGCGACGCGCGGATGGCGTCACACACGCGCTCGAACTCGTCGGCGGGCCAGTCACCAAACGGTGGCGAATGGCTGCCCGCGATGGTCACCCCGGAGAAGCGGGTGGCGAAGACGCCGATGAGTTTCTCCAGGGTGGATTGCCTGCCGCCGAGCAGGAAGTGGCGGAACTCGCCCCGATCTTGGGTGGCCTCCAGCGTTTTGAGCATCAAGGTGGGACCATAGACCCGGTCAGTGAGTTTCTCTCCGGCTGGAAGCTGGGCGTTGAGCGCCCAAATGAGCGGCATGCCGTCGGGGCAGATCAGATCGAAGCTGCGCATCGTTTCTCCGAACGCGGCATCGTGGCGGGCGAGCGCGGCGACGTGAGTGTTGGCGGCTTCCACCGCGTAGGCCCGGTCCGCCATCGCGGCGTGTTCCAGGATCCAGTCGACCGCCCCGGCATAATCGGTGGCGGCAATCGGCAGGCCAATGACGGTGAGGAGGCGCATGGGTATGGCGGAAAGCGGAAAGGAAGAGTCCGCCTGAAGGCGGGACTACCTACGCTGGAACCGACGTGGCTCGGGGAGGTATGTCGTGCCGCCTTCAGGCGGTTAAGTGAGCGTCCTACCGGTCAGATCCGGCAGAACGGTTCGATGGCGCGGAGTTCCGGGGTGGCAGCGACGGCCGCGTCGCGCAACTCGGGCTCGTTGAACAGATAGAGCGCGTATCCGCCGTGGCCGCCGCCGCAGTATTTGCGGGCGAGAGCACCGGGGAGGTCCGGCAGCGGGTCCATGCCTTCGCCGAGTTGGGCGGCGTGATAGAGCGCGACTCCTTCTGCCAGGCGCGCGATATCAGCCAGCAACACCCCCTCGCGGGCGATGCGGGCACTGTGGGCGATGCGGTCAAAGTCGCGCGGGTGGTTGGCGACGCCCGGCGTGTCGTGCGGGGTGCCGGTCCAGTAGATCGCCATCCGGCCGGTTAGAAAGTCGCCGTTGCGTTTGAAATCGAGGACCGGGGATTGGCCGGAGCGCCAGACACAGAGGCCGGTTTCGCGGATCACGGCGGGGTCCTGCCAGCCGACGCCGAGGTCGAGCTCCGACTCGACGCCATCGCGGCCGTTGAGCAAGGCCCAGGCGCCGCTGCCACCGAGACCGGCTTGTTTTTCAAATGGCCATTCGCGCAGCGAAACCAGCGGGGAAATGGCGCAGTTGACGATGAACTCGCCGGGGCGAGCAAAGCGCGGAACGTCGAGCCAGCCGCCGGCGAAATCGACGCGCAGGGGCGCTTCGGTCGGCGCTTGGACCCAGCGCACGATCGAGCTGGTCGAGACGGGCTCGAAGCGCGGCGGGGTTTTGGGCAGGACGGTGTAGTGGGCGCCGACGAGCTCGCAGAGTTCGCGTTTGACCTGGCCGTATTGGTCGTCCTCGGTGACGATGAGGAAATCCGGGCGGATGCGCAGGAAATCCTCCTCGAAGTCCAAGCCGGCCTTGTGGCCCTGGGTGACGATCACCTCGTCGATCATGCGCAGGCCTTGCAGCAGGGCGCGCTTGTGGTCGTCGGGGATCGACGGCTTGCGGCGTTTGTGATGCCATAACACCTCGGCCGAGGCGAAGGACACAATCAGATAATCGCCAAGCGCGCGCGCCTCTTCAAAGAACTGGAGGTGGCCGGCATGCAGGATGTCGTAACATCCGGAGACAAATACTTTTTTCATAGGTGGGTGAGGTGAGGGTTCGCTCACTCCTTGGAGACGGTGACGTGATGGCCGTGGGCCTTGAGGAGCGAGTGGCAGCGAGCTTCCTCGAGGTCGTGGGCAACCATCTCGGCGCACATTTCTTCGACGGTGATTTCGGGCACCCACCCGAGTTTGGCTTTGGCCTTGGACGGGTCACCGAGCAGGGTTTCCACCTCGGCGGGCCGGAAGTAGCGCGGGTCGATCTTCACGATCACCTGGCCGGGTTGCACCGCGGGGGCTTTGGCCGGGTCGGACACGGCGGTGACGGTCGCGATTTCATCCAGGCCGGAGCCGCTGAATTCCACTTCGATGCCGGCGTCGCGGGCGGCCATGCGGACGAATTGGCGGACGGTGATCTGTTTGCCGGTGGCGATGACGAAGTCGTCGGGCTGGTCCTGCTGGAGCATCATCCATTGCATGCGGACGTAATCGCGGGCGTGGCCCCAGTCGCGCAGGGAATCCATGTTGCCCAGAAACAGGCAGGATTCGAGGCCCTGGGCGATGTTGGCGAGGCCGCGGGTGATCTTGCGGGTGACGAAGGTCTCACCGCGGCGCGGCGACTCGTGGTTGAAGAGGATGCCGTTGCAGGCATACATGCCGTAGGCTTCGCGGTAGTTCACCACGATCCAGTAGGCATACATCTTGGCCACCGCGTAGGGCGAGCGGGGGTGGAACGGCGTGGTTTCGGATTGCGGGATCTCCTGAACCAGCCCGTAGAGCTCGGAGGTGGACGCCTGATAGAACCGGGTCGTCTTTTCAAGGCCCAGGAAGCGGATGGCCTCCAGCAGGCGCAGGGTGCCGATGGCGTCGACATCGGCGGTGTATTCCGGCGCCTCGAAGGAGACGGCGACGTGCGATTGCGCGCCGAGGTTGTAGACTTCGTCGGGCTTCACCTCGCTGAGGATGCGCGTCAGGTTCGAGCTGTCGGTTAGATCGCCGTAGTGCAGGCGGAAGCGGGAATTCTCGACGTGGGGATCCTCATAGATGTGATCGACCCGCTGGGTGTTGAAGAGCGAGGCGCGGCGTTTGATGCCGTGGACCTCGTAGCCTTTGGCCAGGAGGAATTCCGCGAGGTAGGAGCCGTCCTGGCCGGTGATGCCGGTGATGAGTGCGCGTTTCATGGGTGGGTGGGTGAGTGGGTGGTGAGCGGGATGTTAGAGGGGGACATGCGGGCGCGCAGCGCCCAAGGAGGGGCGATATCTGATCGCCCTGGCCCAAGGAGGGGCGATATCTGATCGCCCAGGCCCAAGGAGGGGCGATATCTGA
>JBAXBG010000220.1:0-5141 GCA_037142115.1 Verrucomicrobiota bacterium
AATCAGTGCAATCAGTGCAATCAGTGGTTTCCGCCTGCCTCCCGTTAAACGGCACTTTATCCCTTCAACGACGTCAGCTCGTCGGTGTGGACGGTCTGGCGGGACCGGTAGAGGGCGATGATGATGGCGAGGCCCACGGCGACCTCGGCGGCGGCCACGGTGATCACGAAAAACACCAGCATCTGGCCGCGGTAATCCGGCAGCCCTTCGACGGTGTTGAAGCGCGAAAACGCCACCAGGCTGAGGTTGGCCGCACTGAGCATGAGCTCCAGGCACATGAACACCACGATGATGTTGCGCCGCAGCACCACGCCCGCCAGCCCGATGGCAAACAGCATTCCGGAGACAAACAGATAGTCGTTGAGGGTGGCCATGATATTGAAGCGTTAAGGATTGAAGCACTAAGCATTAAGCATGAAATTCAAAACGTAGAAGTGTGACAGCGGAGGTGCGGGCCAGTTTAGAATTTAGTGCTTGGGATTCAGGATTTAATTTTGCTGCTTTTTGGAAAGAACCACCACCCCGACCGTGGCGACTAGCAGGATGATGCCCAGAATCTGCAGCGGCAGGTTGTAATCCGTGAACAGCGTGTGGCCGATCAATTGCACGTCGGGCAGGCGGCCGCCCTTGAGCGCGCTGGCGATCTTCTCGCCGCGCGCAAAATGGCCGGCGGCGGCGGCGAGGGTGGCCGGGTCCAGCGTGGGTGCGGTCTTGTCCGGCGATGCGCCGAGCACGTGGACGAGCTGGGCGATGAAGGCGACCGCCAGGCCGAGGCCGGCCACCAGCGGGGCCAGCGATTTGGCGCGCTTTTGCTCATCCTTGAGGTCCAGCAGCATGATGATGAACAGGAACAAGACCATCACCGCGCCGGTATAGACCAGGATCTGGATGATCCCGATGAAGAACGCGCTCAGGCTGAAGAATAGCCCGGCCAGTCCCACAAAGCAGGCACCCACCGCCAACGCGCTGGACACCGGGTTGCGGAACAGGATGACCGCCACGCCGCCGAAGAGCATGAACAGGGAAAACAGCCAGAAGAGGTAGGTGGGCATGGGGTGTGAAGTCGAAGGTTATCAGTTAGTAGGTGTCAGCCACGAGGCGTGAGTCATGGGTGCGGAGCAAGAAATGAGCGACGCATATTCACCAATGACTAATGACCCGTGACCCATGACTATTTCAATTCGTTCCACTTGTTGACCAGGCCGGAGCGGACGCCGCCGATGGCATAGAGCTTCTGTTTGTCGTGAACCATCTCGGCGCGGGTGTGGCCGGTGATGAGGTAATCCTTGCGCAGATAGATCGCCTGTTCCGGGCAGACTTCCTCGCACATCCCGCAGTAGATACAGCGGATCATGTCGATCTCGAACTCCTTGGGGCGCTTTTCCACCTTGGCCCACGGGTCGTCGGAGGGAATCTCGCCCGGGGTGATCCGGATCGCCTTGGGCGGGCAGATGAATTCGCACAGCTGGCACGAAACGCAGCGCTCGCGGCCTTGTTCGTCGGTCACCAGCGCGGGGGCACCCCGGTAGTATTCCGGCAGATGCTCGTCCCAGCGCTGCTCGGGAAACTGCATGGTCACTCCCAAGCCCGACGACGCCAGCGAGTCGGCACTGGCGGATTTGCCCCGCAGCGTCTTGACCGCGTGGGTCAGGGTGAGCCAGAACCCCTTGGCCAGGGCTCCAAAATAGATTTTCTCGCCGAAGTTGAGTTTCGGGCGCTGGAGTTTTATGACGGGCATGGGGAGGGGTCTGGATGAAAAATCAGCAGCGCAGTGGTCGCGGGCGCTCTTCGGCCACCTTGGCCACCCAGATCACCGCCGCGGTGACGCCGGCGAGCAGCACGGCGCTGAGGCCGAGGATGGCCAGGGTGAGGTGCGGCGCGGCAATGATGAGCGCGGCGAGGAAGACGTTGATCAGCGCGGCCTCGAAGAAAATGACCCAGCCGAGCTTCATCAGCTGGTCGTAGCGGAAACGCGGCACCGTCCAGCGCACCAGGATGAAGAACAGGATGAAGACGATGAGCTTGACGACAAACGTCAGCAGGTGGACGAGCCCGCCGAAATGGAAGCTGCCCAGATGCAGGTTGTGGATCCACGGGTCCAGGCCGAAGCCGATCGACCAGCCGCCCAGGAACAACGTGACGATGAGCGCCGAGCCGATGACCATGGCGGCGTATTCACCCATGAAGAACAGCGCGAACTTCATCGACGAATACTCGGTGTGATAGCCGCCGACGAGTTCGGTTTCGCACTCCGGCAGGTCGAAGGGCATGCGGTTGGTTTCCGCGAAGATCGAGATGGTGAAGATCACAAAGGCGATGAACGCCGGGATCAGGAACAGCGTGGTCTGCAGGTCCGGCAGCCCGAGGTGCCCGTTTTTCCACAGCGGCAACAACAGCCAGCCGTTGTCTGCCTGATACTGGACGATCCGCCCGAGGTTGAGCTCGCCGAAGTAGAGCAGCACCGGCACGATCGAGAGCCCCAGCGCGATCTCATAGGAGATCATCTGCGCCGACGAGCGCACCCCGCCCAGAAACGGAAATTTCGAGTTCGACGACCAGCCGGCCAGGGTGATCCCGTAAACCGTGAGCGAGGACACCGCGAAAATGAACAGCGGGCCGATGTCGATGTCGGCGATGGTCAGGTTTTCGCTGCGCCCGAAGAGCTGGATGGACGAGCCGAAGGGGATCACGCAGACGGTGATGAGCGCGGGGGCGACGGTGAGCACCGGTGCCAGCCAGTAGAACGCCTTGCGGACGTGCGCCGGAGTGAAGTCCTCCTTGAGAAACAGCTTCACCCCGTCGGCCATCGGCTGGATCAGCCCGAAAAAGTGATAGTCCTTCTTGAAGCCCAGCAAGGTGAGCGGCAGTCCGGTGCGGTTGGGCCCCACCCGGTCCTGGATGATGGCGCAGAAGCGGCGCTCGAAATACACCGAGATGGGCACCAGCGGCAGCACCACCAGGAAGGTGAGCGCGACGATTTTGAGGAGGAGGATGAGGATGTCCATGGGGTCCTAATAACTCTTAACTTTTAACGTTTAACTCTCAACACATTACCCGTTGATGCGGCCCGCGGCCATGGCCGCCTGTTCGTTGGCGAGCAGCGGGATCTGATAGCCGGTGGCCACGACCGGCGTGCCCTGGTCGCCGATTTTGGCCAGGGTCAGTCCGTGGAAGGCGGGGTGGGCGGCGGCGATCGCATGGAACACGTCCTCGATGCGGCCGAGGGCGCTTGGCTGGCCGGTGATGGCCTGGGTCAGGTCGCGCAGGATCTCCCAATCGTCGCGGGCCTGGCCGGGGAGCTGGGCGGCGCGGTTGAGGCGCTGCAGCCGGCCGGATAGATTGACCATCGAGCCGCGCTTTTCGGTGAACGCCGCGGCCGGCAGCACCAGGTGGGCCGCCAGCGCGGTCGGGTTGGCCAGGGTGTGGGATTGGACCAGGAAGTCGAGTTTCGCCAGGTCGTCGAAACGGAAGCCGGCGTCGGTGATCAGATCCTCGCCGAGCACGATCAGCGCTTTGATCGTCCCGGTGCGCACGCCTTCGCGGATCGCGTCGAGATTGGCATACGGGTCCTGGGTTTCCAGGATGAGTTTGGCCCCGGTGGTGTTCGGGTTGCGGTCGGCGGCGACTAGCAGAGTGTCTGCCTCCGCGCTGCGCGGCACCAGCGACAGTTGCTCGGTGCCGAGCGCGGCGGCCAGGGCGCGCGTCAGGAACAGCTCCTCGTTGGTCATGCGGCCCGAACCAATCACGGCGATTTGGGCCGGCGTGTTGGCTTTGAGCATCGTCGCCGCGGTCAGCAGTGCCTCCACCCAGTCGATCGGCGAGTGCTGCACGCCGTGCTTGTCGAGCGGCTCGGTGAAGCGCGCGTCGCTGTCGATGGCGTGGAAATTCAAGCGGTGCGAGTCGGGCATCCAGCACGAGTTGACCTCGTCGTTTTGGCGCGGGGTGATGCGGTGGATCTTGTTGCCGCGGGTCCACACGTTGATGTTGGTGCCGGTGCCGCAGTTCACATCGATGGTCGGGGTGTCCTTGAGGAACCAGACCCGCATTTGGAAGCGGAAATCATTGGAGGTCAGCGCGCCTACCGGGCAGATGTCGGCGGTGTTGAGCGAGTAGTTCGAGTCGAGCCGGCGGTTCGGATAGACCGTGAGAGTGGTGTGGGTGCCGCGCTGGCTGAACCCCAGCACCGGATCGCCCGCGACCTCGGCCATGAACCGGATGCAGCGACCGCACAGGATGCAGCGCTCGTTGTCGAGCCGGATGCGCGGACCGATGTCCACGTTCTTGGGCTTCTTCACCTTCATCTCCACGAAGCGCGACGCCCCGCGGCCGTGCTCGACCGAGTGCTCCTGCAGCCGGCATTCGCCGGCCTGGTCGCAGATCGGGCAATCCAGCGGGTGATTGATCAGCAAAAACTCCAACACCCCCTCGCGGCATTTTTCCACGATCTCTCCGCCGGTGCGGATGCCCATGTTTTCCGACACCGTGTTCGCGCAGGCGATCACCGGCCGCGGAATCCAGCCGATGATCTCGTAGCCCAGATCGTCGCGCTGCGGCTCCTGGCCGGGAGCGGGGCGGGGGGGCAGCCCGGTCTGAACCAGGCACATCCGGCAGCTCCCGGGCGAACTGAGCTTCGGGTGATAGCAATAATGCGGCACGACCGTGCCCGCCTGCCGGCAGGCCTCGATCATCCGCGTGCCCTTGGCAAATTGCCGCCAGACCCCGTCAATCTGGACGTTGACCCGCCCGGCTGCCGCCGCGAGATCTTTGGGCAGTTTCAGTTCTGCGGTGGCCGAAGGTGTGTCGCTCATGGCTTCAATGGAACCGCCGGACGGGCTGTGCTGCTAAGTCCGGCGGGATCGCCGTGGATTATGTCCGCCGCACCGCCGCCCGCAAGCGCACTTTGAGAAAAAATTCCATCCCTTTCCGAAACTCGCCCCGCCGCCCGTTTCTGGCCGATCCCAACGGGCGGACTTCCCTGGCAAAAAAAACTTTTTTCCAAACATTTGCTTGCCAAGCCAAGCCCTGGAACGTAACACATCCGCCCACCCAACCGGATGCTCGGATGGCGGAATTGGTAGACGCGCTAGACTAAGGATCTAGTAGGGAAACCTGTGGAGGTTCGAGTCCTCTTTCGAGCACTT
>JBAXBG010000221.1:0-5130 GCA_037142115.1 Verrucomicrobiota bacterium
GCACGATGCCGGTGGCGCGGGTGAAGAGGGTGGCGCTTGCCAGCGGCTCGGTGCGGCCGGGCAGTTCATAGCCGCTGGCCACGGTGGCGGGGGCCGGCAGCACGGTGTGGACGGTGGCGGGCTCCTGGGCCGCGAGCGGAGCGGTGGTGGCTAGCAGAAACCACAGGGCGATGGCGGAGGCGGGAGAGTTCATGGAGTGAGGGTTGAGTGATACTACAAAGAAAGTCAGAGTGGTTGAGGAGGCTTTTTTTGCCACTGATTGCACTGATTACACAGAAGGAATCAGAACGATATAACAGTTGGTTGCTCGTTTTTCGGATGGGCGCGCATGGCGCTTTAACCTATTTGGCTCAGTACAATCAGTGAAATCAGTGGTTCTCGCCTGCCGTGGTTATGTTAGATTCGCGCAGGCGGGCCTGGTGGCGGAGCTGCCGGCGGTGGGTGAAGCCGCGCACCGCGGCAAAGGCGACGGGCACCAGGAACAGCGAGGCGAAGGTGCCGAAGAGCAGTCCGCCGATGACCGCGCGGCCGAGCGGGGCGTTTTGTTCGCCACCTTCGGCGAGGCCCAGCGCCATCGGTATCACGCCCAGAATCATCGCCAGGGCGGTCATGATCACGGGTCGCAGGCGGGTGGTGGCGGCCTCGATGGCGGCGGCGTGGGCGGATTCGCCCTGGTCGAAGCGGTCGCGGGCGAAGCTGCTGACCAGCACGCTGTTAGCCGTCGAGACGCCGACGACCATGATGATGCCCATCAGGGCGGGCACGCTCAACGGGGTGGCGGTGAGCCACAGCGCGACCAGCGCGCCGGCGATGGACACCGGCAGGCCGGAGATGGCGACGAACGGCAGGGTCCAGGATTGGAAATTGACCACCATCACCAGAAACACCAGCACCGAGGCCAGACCCAGCCCGCCGATGAGCTCGGCGTAGGCGTGCTCCATCAGCGCGGCCTGGCCGGCGAGCTCGATCTTGTTGCCGGGTTTGAGCTTGGTCCGCAGGTCCGTTAGGATGACTTCCAGGTCCTGGGTGATGCGGCCCAGGTCGCGGCCGGCGGCGTTGGCCACGATGGTGAAGGTCGGTTGCAGCGAGGTCCGGCTGACGCTCGCGGGGGCGCGCTTTTCCAGCACGGTGGCAAACGCGCGCAGCGGCACGGGAGCCCCGCCGCCGGTCGATGGCCGGATCGGCAGGTTGAGCAACTGCTCGATGGCCACGAGTTTTGCGGGCGGGGCGATGATCTGGACGTCGTAGGCCGCGCCGGTCACCGGGTCGGACCAGAAATTCGGGGTGACCGAGCCGCCGCTGCCGAGTGCGGCTAACAGTGCGTTGGCCGCGTCCTGGGCATTGATGCCCAGGCTGCCGGCGCGCGCCCGGTCCATGCGCAGCGCGTAGCCGGGTTGGTCGAGCACCTCGCGCAACGTCACATCCACGGCGCCGGGCACCTTGGCGAAGCGCGCGCGCAGGTCGCGGGCGAGAGCCAGGTTGCCCGGGGCGTCGCGTCCCATGAGCCGGACTTCAAAGGTGGTCGGCGCGCCGGAGGCCAGCGTCTGGCTGGTGGCATCGGCCGGCCGGAAGAACGATTGCACGGCAGGGAACCGGGCCGCCAGCATCGAGCGGATTTTCGCCACATAGCCGTCGCTCGGGCCATGGCCGAGGGCGAGTTGCACCAGGATTTCGGCGTCGGAGGAACTGATGGCGGTGGTTTCCACCCACGCCTGGTTGACCGAGCTGGGGGTGCCGATGTTTTCGACGACAAACTGGAGTTCGTCGCGCGGGATGAGGCCGCGGATTTCGCGTTGGATGTCGGCCACGACCTGGGCGGTGTCCTCGATGCGCACGCCGCTGGGGATGCGCACGAAGAGCCGGATGAGGCCGGCGTCGGTCTTGGGGAAAAACTCGCGGCCGGAGTGCCTCACGGCAAACACCCCAAGCGCCACGGCTAGCAGCACCGGAACCAGGATCAGCACCTTGCGGACCAGGATGAAGCGGAGGATGCGGCCCTGCGCGCGGGCGAGACGGGACGTGCCGCGCTCGATGAGGTGGTGGATTCCTAGCAGGCCGCGCGGTTTGGCGTCGCCGCGGGCGCGTTCCGCGCGGATTTCGGCGGGCAGGATGATGGAGGCCAGGGTGGGCACCAGGGTGCGGGCTAACAGATAGCTCGCGAGCATGGCGAAGATCACCCCCAGGGCGAGCGGCCGGAAGACATACGATGAGGTGCCGCTGAGCAGGAAGATCGGCAGGAACACGATGCAGATCGAGATGGTCGAGACGAACTCCGGGAACGCCACCTCGCGGGCACCGTCGACGATGGCCTGGTGAACATCCTTGCCCAGGGCGATCTGGCGTTTGATGTTCTCGATTTCCACCAGCGAGTTGTCCACCAGGATGCCGATGGCCAGGGCCAGGCCGCCGAGGGTCATGAGGTTGAAGGTGGCGCCGAGGAGGAACAGGCCTAACACCGAGCACAACAGCGCCAGCGGGATCGAGGTGAGCACGATCAGGGTGGAGCGCCAGGAGCCCAGGAACAGGAGCACCACCAGCGCCACCAGCCCGCCGACGAGCAGGATTTCATGGCTCACGCCGGTCACGGCCGCGCGCACAAAGACCGATTGGTCGAAAATCGGTTCGATGTTCATCCCTGGAGGCGCGGAGGCGCGGATCTCGGGCAGTCGCTGGCGGATGCCATCGATGATGTCCACTGTGGAGGCGGACCCGAGTTTGAGGATCGAGATCATCACCGCGTTCTGGCCGTTGAGGCGGGTGATGTTGGTGCTGATCGCCTCGCCATCGCGGACGTTGGCCACGTCGCGCAACAGGATGATTTTGCCGTCCACCGAGCGCAGTGGGATGTCGAGAAACGCCTGGATGTTTTCCGGGCTGGCATTGATTTCCACGGGCAGCTCGCGGGCACCCTCGCGCAGCGTGCCGGAGGGCAGGGTGATGTTTTGGCGGCTCACCGCGGCGCTGATATCCGCGGCGGAGATGGCGAACGCGTTCAACGCTTCCGGGTTGAGGTCCACCATGATCTGGCGCGCCGCACCGCCATAGGGCAGCGAGATGCGCATGCCCGGCACGCTCTGGAGCTGGGCCCGCAAAGTCAGCCGCGAATAGTCGTAGAGCTGGCCGCCGGTCATCGTGTTGGACGACATCACCAACTGCACGATGGGCACGCTCGACGGGCTGGTGCGCACGATCAGCGGTGGCGTCGTGCCCGCGGGCATGCGCCGCAAAATCGTTTGGGAAACGCCGGTCGCCTGCGACATGGCGGTGTTGATGTTGACGTAGGGTTGGAACCTCAGCTTCACCAGGCCGACGCCGTTGGAGGTCTCGGAGCGGACTTCCAGCAGGTCGTCCACATTGTTGAGGGTGGCGATTTCCGAGAACGAGGTGATTTTCGAGGCCATCTCGGCCGCGTTCAGCCCGTTGTAGGTCCACACCAAGGTGATCTCCGGGCTGTCAACCCGCGGCAGAATGTCGGTGGACATTCGCCGGCCCGACATGATCCCGAACAGCAAAATCAAGATCGCGAGCACCCCGATGGTGTATTTGTAGCGTAGGGCAAAGAGGACGATCCACATGGCAAGGAGGCGCTGGCCGCGGCAAGATGGGGAGCAAAGCGCGCGGACGCAAGGACGATGGCAGAAATGACGGCGAGCTCGCAGGCAACGGTCCTGGGCCTCGGCTATCTGTTCCGAGGGATGAGTCCAGGCTCTTGATTCAGGACGAAATCCGCAACCACCATACGATGGTCGGAGTGGCGGGTGGTAACGGTGTGGCAGCGGACCGGGGTGAAGTGGCGGGTGGCGTACAGGTGGTCGATGCGCAGGATCGGCAAGCGCCGGTGGTAGGTGTCGCCCCAGCCGGTGCCCGCGGCAGTGAAGGCGTCGACGAAATCGCGGGCGAGTTGGCGGTGGACGATGTCGGAGGCGGCGGAGTTGAAATCGCCGCCGAACAGGGTGGGGGCGTTAGGAAATCCGCTGGTTCGCGCGAGCACCTGCTCGACGGTGGCCAATTCCTGCAGGCGCAGCGCGCGGTTGATCCGGTGGTCGCACCAGGTGGCGCGCCGCCAGAACCGCAGGTCAGTGGCGGCGCTGGCGAGATGCACGTTGACGACCTCCACGGCGGATCCATCCGGCAGAACGATCGTGGCTTGCTGGTCGCGCGCGGTGGGGTGGGGGACGTCGCGCTGGATTTTCCACCGGGTGACGATGCCGTTAGAAACATTCGCGCAGGAGCTGCCCGTGCCGCCGTAGAGTGCCTCGGCGATGCGGCGGACCCGGTCCGGGTAGGCGTCCTGCAGCAGGACGATGTCCGGGGCCCAGGCGGCCAGGTCGGGCAACGGGTCGCCGAGGGCGAAAATGGCGCAGTTCATCGTGATCACCCGGATCACGGCTTTCCCGTTAGATGGCGCGGCGGGTCCTGGCAGCGGGGGCGCGGTGCCGAGATGGCCGAGCACAGACGCTTCGTCCGCGCCGCCGAGCAGGGTGAGCGCCCACGCCGCGGACATCAGCCACGACCACCGGCCGCGCAGGATATAACAGCCGAGGAGCGACAGCAGCAGGCCGCCGCCCCCCCACATCCAGATGGGCAGCAGCGTGAAGGCCGCGAAGTGGTCCGGCAGCGTGGCAAAGCACCAGACGGTGAGCCCGAGGAGCAGCAGCGAGGCCGCTAACAATGACCGGCCGATGAGACGCATTCTAGAAATTCTAAATCTTAAATTCTAAATTCCAAACGAATAGTCAGAGAAGAGAAACGGCCTGGCGCATTTCTTCCGTTTAGAATTGAGTGCTTACATCCCCGGTATTCCGAGGCCGCCGGTGAGTTTTTTCATTTCGGCGGCGGACTGGTCCTTGCCTTTGGCGATGGCTTCCTGCACCCCCTTGAGGACGAGCTCCTCGAGGAACTCGACATCCGCGGGATCGACCAGCGAGGGGTCGATCTTGATGGCCAGCACCTCGCCGGCGCAGGTGGCGGTGACCTGGACTTTGCCGCCGGCCACCGCGGCGGTGACGAGTTGCAGGGCGAGTTGTTCTTGTTTGGCGGCCAGCCCGGCTTGCATCTGCTGGGCTTGTTTCATCAGTTTGGCTAGGTTCATGGGGTGGAAGTTGTAGGTTAGTGGTTACAAGTTAGAAG
>JBAXBG010000222.1:0-5120 GCA_037142115.1 Verrucomicrobiota bacterium
CCGCCCTCCACCCCGCGCGCATCGCCTGGCTCGAACTCCGCCTCGTGGACCTCACCAAGAACCCCGCCGCCACCATCGCCCGCGCCAAATCCTTCCTGGCGACCTATCCGGCTGCTGCTACCGCCCCCGAGGCCGCGCTCGTCCTCGGCCGCAGTCTGTTCCAAAACCATAACTACAACGACGCCCGGCTGGTCCTGGAAAAGCTCGCCGCCACCGATCCCGATCCGGCCCGCGCCCAGGCCGCGGGACTGCTGGCCGCCCGCTCGGCCGCTCTCGTCCCAACCAGCCAATCACAGCAGGAAGCCCTCATTCTGTTCGACAAGGTGATCGCCGCCAAAGGCTCGCTCGCCGCCATCGCCCAGCTCGAAAAAGCCCGGCTCATGATCGACATGAACCGCCTCGCCGAAGCCGCCTCCTTCCTGCGCGCCTGGTTCGACTCCCTGCCGCCGACCGACCCGCTGCACCTGCCCGCCGGCCTGCTCTTAGGCGAGGCGATCTACGCCCAAGGCAGCGTCAACCCACACTCACTCACCGAAGCGCTCGCCGTTTACGACCAACTCCTCAGCCACTCCAACCAATACCCCACCGTCTTCAACCGCCTGCAATACCTCCGCGGCCGAACCTTGGAACAAATCCCCGACGACCAGCAACCGACCAAACCCCGCTCCAAACTGGCCTTCATCGCCTACGACTCGGTCCTCGAAACCACCACCCCGCCCGCCGAATGGCACTATTTCGAACTCTGCGGCTTCCGCGCCCTCGCCCTGCTCGAACTGGCCGGCCGCTGGCCCGCCGCCATCGCCTGCGCCAATAAAATCGCCTCCTTCCACGGCCCCCGCGCCGAAGAAGCCGCCTCCCGCGCCTCCCAACTCCAACTCCAACACATGATCTGGGAGGATTGAGGGGTAAATTTGGAAAGCTGAAAGCTGAAAGCTGAAAGCTGAAAGCTGAAAGCTGAAATTTCCGGTCGCGCGCTTGGCAACTTTGCAACTAATATCAATCAACTTCTAACCTTTAACACCCCGTATGCTCAACCTTCTTATCACCGGCAAATCCGGCCGTATGGGCCACGCCCTGCTGCAGGCCGCCGCCGCCGAAGCCAATGTCACCGTGGCCGCCACCCACGATGTCGGCGAGAATCTCGACGCCGCCTTCCGCAATATTGGCTGCGTGATCGACTTCACCGTCCATTCGTTCACCGCCGAGGTTCTCGCCACCGCGCTGAAACACTCCACCCCGCTGGTCATCGGCACCACCGGCCACAGCGATGCGGAGCGCGCCCTGATCCGCGACGCCGCCGCGGTGCTGCCCATCGTCTGCGCCTCGAATTATTCGGTCGGCGTCAACACCCTGTTCTGGCTCACCCGCCAGGCCGCCCGCATCCTCACCCAGGACCGCTTCGACATCGAGGTCGTCGAGATGCACCACCGCCACAAGATCGACGCCCCCTCCGGCACCGCCCGCAGCCTGCTCGACATCCTCACCGAGGAAACCCACACCTCCTATCAGAACGATGTCAGCCACGGCCGCGTCGGCAATATCGGCCCCCGCAAGCCCCATGAAATCGGCATGCACACGCTGCGCGGCGGCGATGTCGTGGGCGATCACACCGTGATTTTCGCCGCCGACGGCGAGCGCGTCGAACTCACCCACAAGGCGTCCTCGCGCCTCACCTTCGCCGCCGGCGCCGTCCGCGCCGCCCTCTGGCTCCAACAGCAACCCGTCGGCCTCTACGACATGCAGGACGTGCTCGGCCTCAAGTAGCCGCGCCGGCCGCTAGAGGATCGCGTGGATGCCGATGTGATGGCGCGCGCACAACGCCGCCACTGCGGCTTTTTCCAGCAGCAGGGTCTTGTGCGCTTCGATGGTGATGCCCGAGACCCCCGCCGCGGCGCAGGTCTCGATGGTTTGCGGGCCGATGACCGGCACATCAAACCGGAAATCCTGGTTCGGCTTGGACACTTTAACCAGCATCACCTCCTTGCCGTGGCCCATTTCACCGCCGCGTTTAATACAGGCGTTGGTGCCCTCGAACGCCTCGGCCGCCAGCACCGTGCCGTGGCGCACCACCACGCTCTGGCCGATGTCGAGGGCGCTGGTTTGCTTGGCGATGCGGAAGCCGAAATCCGCGTCGGTGAGTTGGCGCTTGTTAAAAGCCGGCCCGCAGACGTGACCGGGGCCGGGCAGCAGGTCGTCGAGAAAGGTGGTGGCCGGCAGCACCGTGATTCCTTCCTTGGCCAGGGCATCCGCCACCGCCCCGAACAGCGTCTCGGCGTTGCGCTCTTTGAGCCGGGCCAGAATCATCAGCACCCGCAGGTCCGGCCGCATGTTGAACAGGTTCTTGGGCGCGATCTGACCCATCATCACCGCCTCGGTCACCCCCTCGCCCCGAAAAAACTTCAGCACCTTGCCCAGTTGCGCCACCCGGAACCACTCGAGCGCATCGACCTGCCCGGCCAGCGCGGGATCGGTCTCATCCTGGAAGGCGGCCACCACCAATTTCACGCCCGGTGAATTCCTGCGCGCGGCCGCGACGAACGTCGCCGGATAGACTCCGCTGCCTGCGATGATGCCGATGTGTCGGGGATGGGCCATGCCGTGTGAGTGGAAAATCCGGCGGCCCCGCGCAGCATTGGCAAGATAGCGGCTGTGGGACTCGAACCCACACTCGTTAAAACTCGATTTTGAGTCGAGCGCGTCTACCAATTCCGCCAAGCCGCCTTGGTGCCCGCGGAATATGCGCCGCCCCGCCACCCAGGGCAAGCGGATTTCTCGGCGCAACACGCCGCCCGCTGGAAAATCGCTCCGGGGTGATTTTGCGCGGGCCTACACGCCGGGATCGACAAACGCGCCGCAGTTTCCATGCTCACCGGCATGCCCACTGTCCACGTTGACCTCGCCGACCGCTCGTATGACGTCATCGTCGAGGCCGCTATTCTGCTCCAAGCCGGCGAGCGCCTCCGTCAAGCGGGCCTGGCCGGCCACCGCGCCGCGGTTATCAGCGACGACACGGTCGCCCGGTTGCATGCCGGCGCCCTGGTCAACTCGCTCGACACCGCCGGCTTCCACCCCACCTTGCACACCGTGCCTGCCGGCGAGTCCTCCAAATCGCTGGGCCAGGCCGAAGCCGTCTGCCGCGAGATGATCCGCGCCGGCCACGACCGCAATTCCGTGGTGGTCGCGCTGGGCGGCGGGGTGGTCGGCGATCTCGCCGGCTTCGTGGCGGCCATGTTCTATCGCGGGCTGCCGTTGGTGCAGGTTCCCACCACCATCGTCGCCCAGGTCGATTCGTCAGTCGGCGGCAAAACCGGCGTCAACGTCCCCGAAGGCAAAAACCTGTTGGGTGCCTTTCACCAGCCGCGGCTGGTGCTCGTCGACCCCGAAACCCTGCTCACCCTGCCCGACCGCGAATTCCACGAGGGCTTCGCCGAGGCGATCAAACACGCCGCCATCCGCGACGCCGCCATGCTCGACGACCTCGCCGCCCTCGACCCGGCGAGCCGCGAGGTGCCCGCCGCTCTCATCGCCCGCAACATCGCCATCAAGGCGCGCGTCGTCGAGGCCGATGAACATGAAACCCGCGGCATCCGCGCCCTGCTCAACTTCGGCCACACCATCGGCCATGGCATCGAGGCGGCCGTCCCCTACGGCGAGATGCTCCACGGCGAGGCCATCTCGCTGGGCATCAAGGCCGCCCTGTTCCTATCCGAACGACACGCCGGCCTCGCGCCGCTCGCCTCCGCCAGGATCGTTTCATTGTTAGAGCGCTTCCACCTCCCGCTGGTCCTGCCGCCGGCCATCACCACCGACACCGTCATGGCCAAACTCGCCCGCGACAAAAAATTCTCCGCCGGCGCGATCCGCTTCGTGCTGCTCGAGGCACCGGGCAGCGCGATGGTGGCCGCGTCGCTCACCGCCGCCGACCTCCGCGACGCCATCGGGCACCTGCGGTGAGGCTCGATCACCGGAAAAGCCGGCCTGCCGTTTTCAATTCCCCCATTTAGGTTCATTTGTTTTGGGTCTAGCAAACTATCCGGTGATGAGCCAGCAATCGGCTCCTTTGACTTCTGCGACGACCCAGATCGTCGGGCGAGGATCAGGCGGAACGTAGCGCGTGCCGGACGGCTTGAGGATTGGAGGCGGCGACTTTCAGGAGGGTCTTGGCGGCTCCGCTTGGGCTGCTGGCGTGTTGCTCCCATTTGTGCAGAGTCCGGACGCTCACGCCGATGAGTTGGGCAAACTTGGCCTGACTGATTCCCATCGAGCCACGGATGCTAGCGGGATCGACTTCCGTAGGGGTTGGCGACGGAGAATCTGGCAGGGTCAAACCTGCGGCGTCCCATTGGGCGATGGTTTCCTCAGCCAAGCGCTTGAGGGCTCGGAATACGACAACCGGGTCGCTGCCGTGATCGCAGTCGCCACAAAGTCCTTCGATGCTGCCGATAAAGACACCATCTTCATCGCTCCAACGCACCGCCTTGGGATAGGCGGCAGCTCTGCGGCGGATTTCCGGGGTGATTTTCATTGCTGTGATTCTTTGATTTTTTCCTGAACCTGGCGTTCGAGATAGGGCTGGGCGTCGTCGCCATCACGTCCGGGAACGATCATGATGACTTTTCCGGCTTTTCCTTGGAACTTCCGGTGACTCCCCTTGCCGCCATCCACGAGGATGAATCCCGCTTTGCGCAGGTCTTTGAGGAGGTCGCGGATCTTCCGCGGCACACGCGGGACCATACTCTTCTAGGGCAGGGCCGCAACCTCAATCTGAAGCAGTCCTCTCCTGGCGCAGCCAGGGGGACCACTTCATGCCGGGAGCGCGAGTCTCCAGACTCGCCCGCGCAGCGGGATGCCAATGGCATGCATTTGTTGCGCGCCTCGGGCTGTGGGGCAAGCGGGTCAAGCCGGTGATCTCACCACTCAAGTAAAGAACCTCGGGGCTTGCCCCGAGGTTCTTTACTCTCAATCAGTGCTTGGCAGGTTCTCAGCTAGCGGGTCGATGCCCTCGTTGGCCCGACCGTCGAGGCTGGACACCACCAGCTATGAAAGCGTCAACACAGCCAGTTTTGCGGTGACGCCAATTACTCTGCCCGCAGGAACCTACTGGCTTCAGCTCGGCAATG
>JBAXBG010000223.1:0-5055 GCA_037142115.1 Verrucomicrobiota bacterium
AAAGCGGCGGCCAAACCTGCAAAAGCGGCGGCCACGGCCAAGGCGGCTCCGGCCGCCAAATCGGCGGTGCAGAACAAGGTAAGTGTGGTGCCAGCCGTCAAAAAAGCGGTGCCGCCAGTTGTGGCCCCAGTCAAGGTGACCAAGCCAGCCGCCAAGGCGGTCGTTGCGCAAATCAAGCCTGAGCCAGTGGTCAAGGCCGAGGTCCCGGTCGCCAAGGTGGCCGCGACCAAACCCCGCTCGTCGCTAGTGACGACGCCGGCACCCCCGGCTCCCCCGCGGCCTCCGTTCGTTCCACCGAAAACCGTGACCGTCCCGGCGGGAGGCTCGGGCGCTGCCAACGGCAACGGTTCGCACAGTCCGGCTTTTGTTCAGAAACAACGCCAACGCCTGTTGGACTTGCGCGATGAACTGGTGGATTCGATGTCCGGCATGACCCGCGATACCATCCGCAATGCCCCCGAAGGCTCCGAAGCCTCCGGCAGCGGCCAGCATCAGGGCGATGCCGGCAGCGACGCCTATGACCGCGATTTCGCGCTCTCCGTGCTCGCCAAGGAACAGGACGCACTTTACGAAATCGAACAGGCCCTGCGCCGGATCCAAGCCGGGACCTACGGCATTTGCGAAATTTCCGCGCGTAAAATCCTCCAGACCCGTCTCGAAGTGATTCCTTTCGCGCGGCTGACCGTCGAATGCCAGGCCCAATGGGAGAAGGAATACGGCAAGCGCCGCTTCCGCCCGTCCAACGAAGTGGGCTTCAGCGGCGGGAAATACGTCGAAGATGAAGATTCTGAAACGGTTTCTCTTGACGAGGACGAAGATTAAAGTCACACCCCGCCTCCCAAGTTCTTCCTATGCCACGCGAGATCATCATCCTAGAATGCACCGAAGCGAAAGCCGAGGGCAAGCCGACTTCACGTTACGTCACCACCCGTAACAAAAAGAGCCTCCGCACGCCAGGCCGTCTGGAGAAAGTGAAATTCAATCACTTCCTCAAGCGCCGCACCCTTCACCGCGAACTCCGCTGATTTGTCCCATGTCCGAGCCTAAAACCGTTCAACGTCGTATCAACTTCCGCAAGGCGAACCGGCAGATGCCGCATCGTCGCCATGACATTCCTGCGGATCTTGTCGTCCCCACCAATCCGGAGCTTCTCACCAAGTTCACCTCGGAAACCGGCAAGATTCTGCCGCGCCGGGTGACCGGGGTGTCGGCCAAGCTGCACCGCAAGATCACCAATGCGATCAAACAGTCGCGTGCGGTGAACCTGCTGCCCTGAGCCGCCGGCGACCTGCTGATTTCCAGAACCAACCAGCCCGTTTCGACGGGCTGGTCTTTTTTATGCACTGCCTGGCGCGTCAGCCGGGCCGATGCCGGTGGCCCCGGGGACCGCGGGGTCCACGCTGCAGTGTGCTTCGTCGCGCGCGGGCCTGCGTGTTAGACGGATTTTCCATTTCCGCGCCGCGCCATCCGTGGTAGGGGTTCGCGCGTGAAGGCGCTTCAACAAATTTTCCTGCTCGGGTTGCTGGCGTTCGCCTGCTCGCAGTGCGGCCAAATCGGCCCGCCCGGTGGCCGGCCCGACGTTTGCTATCTGCCGCCGCCGGCGGAGGCGGGGCCCGGCAGTCCACAGTCGATGAAGCAGATGATGCGCGAGGTGAACCTGAAAGTGGACATGGTGCCGCGCGGCACGCACGGCCGCAAGGTGGTGCGCCCGATGACGCCGCGCTACATCACGATCCACAGCACCGAGAATTATTCGGCGGGGGCCCGCCAACACTCGCTGGCGCTCAAGAACGGCGCGCTGCGCTCGCCCAAGACCAAAAATGGCAACCGGATCGGCTATCTGATCTGGCACTTCACTATCGACGACCACCTGGCCGTTCAGCACATGCCCACCAACGAGCAGGGCGAACATGCTGATTTCCACGGCCCGGGCAACCGGCTCTCGATCGGCCTGGAGATGTGCGAGAACCGCGGCGGCAACCTGACCGCCACCGTCGAGCGCTCGGCCAAGCTCACCGCCGTGCTGATGAAGCGCAACGGCATCCCGCTGTGCAACGTGGTGCCCCACTACCACTGGCCGCGCGCGGGCAAACACCCGCCTAACAAGAACTGCCCGCATTTCCTGATGGAACACGGCCATCCCGGCTACAAGTGGCGGGTCTTCCTGAGCCGGGTGAATTATTACTACAAGCGGTTGAATGGCTAGACTCCCATGACCTTGGCCGATCGTCTTCTTACCGGGCGCGGTGGGCTCCGGGCAGAATGCCCGGGCCACCGTGGCGCGGGCACGCTGCCCGCCCCTAATCTGCCATTTCCTTGCGGCATGGGATCAACCAAACTCGGAGGACGGGATGAACGGCGCGCGATTTAACGACCACGGCAGCCCGGGCAACCGGGGCGGCGCGCTCGACCCGCACGTCCACTACGTCTGCCAGCGCTGCACCGCCTGCTGCAAGTGGCCCGGCGACGTGCGCCTCGAGGACGACGAGATCCCGCGCATCGCCGGGTTTCTGGGTCTGTCCGAGGCGGACTTCATCGCGCGCTTCACCCGCCTGCGCTCGAACCGCCAGGGGCTCTCGCTCACCGAGAAGGACAACGACGAGTGCATCATGCTCGAGGGCGACACCTGCCGGATCCATCCGGTGAAGCCCGAACAGTGCGGCGGCTTTCCTAACAAGTGGAACTTCCCCGGCTGG
Organism: Verrucomicrobiota bacterium; assembly: GCA_037142115.1. Taxonomy (GTDB): domain Bacteria; phylum Verrucomicrobiota; class Verrucomicrobiia; order Verrucomicrobiales; family Akkermansiaceae; genus Luteolibacter. Next base: position 2,697 of record JBAXBG010000223.1, read on the forward strand.
CGCCAGCTGTGCCAGGCGCTTGAGGTTCCAGTTGCCTTTTGACGTTTGTCGGGCGGGAGGCTAGGGTCGCCGGCATGCAAGCCCACCCGAATGATCCCCTGCACGGCGTAACCCTGGCCACCGTGCTGAGCACGCTGGTGGACCGCTACGGCTGGCAGGAGTTGGCGGAGCGGATCCCGGTCCGCTGCTTCATGTTCGATCCGACGCTCACCTCAAGTCTGACCTTCCTGCGCAAGACCCCGTGGGCGCGCCAGCGCCTCGAGGATTGGTATGTATATGACGCGCGGCGGAATGCAGAGGTCTGAGAACAGAGAACTGATTCCAGTAAGAGCCCTTAGCTCCCCTCGCTTCACAAGGTGTGGCCCATCCGAACCCGCTTGGTTTCGAGGTATTTTTCGTTGTGCGGGTTGGCGGGCAGGGAAATGGGCAGCTGCTCGACGATTTCCAGGCCGTAGCCTTCCAGTCCGATGACTTTCTTCGGGTTGTTAGTGAGCAGGCGGATGCGCCGCAGGCCGAGGTCGGCGAGGATTTGGGCACCCATGCCGTAGTCGCGCAGATCGGAGGCAAAGCCGAGTTTTTCATTGGCTTCGATGGTATCGAGCCCCTGTTCCTGGAGTTTGTAGGCGTGGATTTTGGCCGACAGGCCGATGCCGCGGCCTTCCTGGCGGAGGTAGAGCAGGACCCCGCCCTCGGCGGCGATGCGCTCGAGCGCGGCCGCGAGTTGGCCGCCGCAGTCGCAGCGCCGCGAGTGGAAGACGTCGCCCGTCATGCACTCGGAATGCACCCGCACCAGCGTGGGCACCTCCGGGTTGATCGGTCCGCGGCTCAGCGCCAAGTGGTGGGAGGCGTCGGTGATGACCCGATAGAGATGGCAGTCGAAGTCGCCGAAGTCGGTGGGCATTTGGACGGTTTCCTCGCGCACCACGAGTTTTTCCGAGCGGCGGCGGTATTCGATGAGCTGGGTGATGGTGCAGGCTTTAAGGCCGTGGCGCGCCTGATAGGCCCCGAGCTCGCCGACGCGCGCCATGGTGCCGTCGTCGTTGATGATCTCACAGATCACGGCGGCTTCGGGCAGGCCCGCCAGGCGGGTGAGATCGATGGCGGCCTCGGTGTGGCCGGCGCGGCGCAGCACTCCGTCGGGCATGGCGCGCAGCGGGAAGATGTGGCCCGGGCGGACGAAGGTGTTGGCGTGGGCTCCGGGGTCGGCGAGCAGGCGGATGGTGCGGGCGCGGTCGGCGGCGGAGATGCCGGTGGTGATGCCCTGGGCGGCGTCGACGCTCACGGTGAAGGCGGTTTTGAGCCCCTCGTGGTTGCGGCGCGTCATCTGTGGCAGGTCGAGTTCCTCGGTGCGGCCGGTGGCCAGCGGCGCGCAGATCAGCCCGCGGCCATGAATCGCCATGAAGTTGACCATGTCGGGCGTGCACAACGAGGCGGCACCGATGAGATCGGCCTCGTTTTCGCGGGATGGGTCGTCGGCGCAGATCACCAGTCGGCCGGCGGCGATTTCAGCAATGATTTCATCAATGGGACTAAACAGGATCGAGGGAGCGGGCATGGACGGGAGATTTCAATTCAAAAACGGATCGTTGGGTGCCTCGGCGAGGATGTGGTGGAGTGGTGAGACGCGGCGCAGCAAGGTGGACCACAGGCTGCTGTCGTGATTGTGGCCGAGCAAGTCCGGCGACGGCTCGATGGGGACCCATGACTGGTGGCGCAGTTCGTTTTCGAGCTGGCCGGTGCTCCAGCCGGAATAACCGAGGAAGGCGCGGACGATCCGCCCGGGGCGGCGGGCGTGGATCGCGGCTTGCTCGGCGGAAATCCGCAACGCCCAGTGGAGGCCGATCTTTTTGGTCCACCAGAACGAGGAAAACGTCAGCTGGTCGTGGCTGACCGGCCCGCCCGCGTGCACCGCGAGCTGGCGCAGCGCGATGAATTCCTTGCCGGTCAGGTAGTCGCCGACGACCTTGCCGAGCGGATGGTTGAGGATCAGGCCGGAGGCACCCTGGTCCGGCGCGTGATTGGTGAGCAGGATGACCGAGCGGTTGAATGTGCCGTCGCGCAATGACGGGTCGGCAAGCAACAGCTGGCCACGCAACTGTTGCGGCAGGTCGGATTTGGATGGATCAGCGGCCACGGGGTGAACCTACCCCAGCCTGGGCCATCCGCCAATCGCGGAATGCGTGCAACACGGAGATCGTGTTGCGTTATCCCTGGGTATCGGGGCGTGAGATCAAGGGGGGTAAAGCGGTCCTCGAGCTGGCACAGGATTTCGGGGCCCTCGATTTTTTTGCCCTCGGGGGTGGTGATGTAGAGGGTGTTGCAGACGTTTGAATCCGCGCCCCCCGCGAAGGGGGCGACT
>JBAXBG010000224.1:0-5006 GCA_037142115.1 Verrucomicrobiota bacterium
CCCCTGAATGACGCCCCCGCCCCCCAGCCCGTTAGTCCTCGTCACCGGCGCCACCGGCTACATCGGCGGCCGCCTGGTCCCCAGATTGCTGGAGGCGGGCGTGCGCGTGCGCTGCCTGGTGCGCGACGTCTCCCGCCTGCAGGGCCGGCCGTGGCGCGGGCAAGTCGAACTGGTCGAGGGCGACGTGCTGCAGGCCGGCTCGCTCACTGCGGCCATGGACGGCGTGGCGGCCGCCTATTACCTCGTGCACAGCCTCGGGGCGGGCTCGGACTTTTCCGAACGCGATGTGCAGGCCGCGCGCAATTTCGGCACCGCGGCACGCGCCGCGGGTGTGGGCAGGATCATTTACCTTGGCGGGCTGGGCGATCCCGCCACGGCGCTCTCCGCGCACCTGCGCTCGCGCCAGCTCACCGGTGATGCGTTGCGGGAGTGCGGTCTATCCGTCACTGAGTTCCGCGCCGGGGTCATCGTCGGCTCGGGCAGTCTGTCGTTTGAAATGATCCGCTATCTCACCGAGCGGGTGCCGGTGATGATTTGCCCGCGCTGGGTTTACACGCGCATCCAACCGATTGCGGTGCGCAATGTGCTCGACTACCTGACCGACGCCCTGCGGGTCCCGGCCAGCGCCGGCCGGATCATCGAAATCGGCGGCGCCGACGTCATCACCTACGGCGAAATGCTCACCTTCTATGCCGAAGTCCGCGGCCTGCGGCGCTGGCTGGTGCCGGTGCCGGTCCTGACGCCCAAGCTCTCGTCCTATTGGGTTCACTTTGTCACGCCGATCCCCGCCGCCATCGCGCGGCCGCTCATCGCCGGCTTGCGCAACGAGATCATCGTCCGCGATGACCTGGCGCGGCAGTTGTTCCCGCAAATCCAACCGCTCGACTATCGCTCGGCGGTCAAACTCGCGCTGGAAAAACTCGACACCCACGCGGTCGAAACCGCCTGGAGCGACGCCCTCTCCACCAGCCAGCGCGGCACCCAGCCGGTCACCCTAACCACCAGCGAGGGCATGATCATCGAGCGCCGGCAGCTGCTCGTGGACGCGCCCGCGGATGCCATCTTCCGCGCGTTCACCGGCCTCGGCGGCACCCGCGGCTGGTTGTATATGAACTGGGCGTGGCGCATCCGCGGCGCCCTCGACCGCCTCTGCGGTGGCGTGGGCCTGCGCCGCGGGCGGCGCGATGGCGCGGACCTGCGGGTGGGCGAGGCGCTGGATTTCTGGCGTGTCGAAGCCATCGAACCCGGGCGCATGCTGCGGCTGCGTGCGGAGATGAAGGTTCCGGGCAAGGCCTGGCTGCAATTTGAAGTCGTGGCCCAGGATCACGAGCCGAGACCGCTGCTGACCCAAACCGCGATTTTCGCCCCGAAAGGACTCGCCGGCCTCGCCTACTGGTATCTGCTCTACCCGCTTCACGGCCTGATCTTCGGCGGCATGATCCGCGGCCTCGCCGCGCGCGCCCTCAGCTTGGCCAGGGACGGTTAACCCTCCCTGGGAACTTGGCCGTTTGGCTACGGAGCGCGGGCTTCAGCCCGCCAGAATTGCCGACTAAAGTCGGCGCTCCATGGTGCAGCCAACGTTACTCTGACTTCCACCCCCCGGTGCCGCGCGGGTTCTGGTGCTGGAGGGATTGCCCGCCTACGTGCCGCGGGCGGAATCATTCTGGCGGATGATTTACCTAACCAACAACGGCTGCAGGCCGATCCAGCGGCAGCCCAGGGTGATGATCCAGGGCAGCGAGAAGAGGCTGAGAGCCGTGGTGAAAACCACGATTTGCACGGCGATGGCGGGCCGGCCGCCATACAGCCGGGCGAGCATGATCGGCGTCATCGCGGCGGGCATGGCCGCCTGGACCACCAGCACCTGGCGCAGTTCAGTGGCCATCGGCAGGAATTTGGCGACGCAGAGAATCGCCAAGGGAGCCAGCACCAGCCGCACCAGGGCGGAGCCGGCGATGATTTTCCAGCTGGGTTTTTCGGCGGCGACGAGATCCATGATGGTGCAACCGGTGATCAGCACCGCGAGCGGAAACGCCCCGATGCCGATCATCGACAGCGCCGTGCGCGCGGGACCGACGCAGTGCACGTCCCAGCCCAGCGCGACTAACAACAGTCCGCCAGCCACCGATAGCACCGGCCCGTTGAGCAGCTTGCGCCACGGGATGCCGCGGTTGCCGCTCATAAGCATCACCCCGATCGACCACAGCGCCAGATCGACGCCGATATTGTGCACAAACAGGATCGCCAAGGCCCCGGTGCTCCACAGGATTTGCACCACCGGTGCCGCAGTGAAGCCGTAGTTCTGGCTGCCCGCGGTGAGGGCGAAGGTGCGCATGCCCGTGCCCCGCTCCAAGCCGATGAGCCGCCCGACCCCGAACCCGATCGCAATGCCGACCAGGATCAGGCCGAAGCCGAGCCCGATCGAGCTGAGCACCACCGTCCCGCTCTTGAGCACCGCGCTGCCCAGAATTTTATCGAGCATGAAACACGGCAGCATCACGGTGTACACCACCTGCATCACGCCCTCGTCGTGCTCCTGGCGGACAATGCCCGCCCGGCGCAACAACGCACCCGCCAGAATCAACAAATAGACCGGCAGCACCGACGCGACGACATCCAACGGGGAAACCACGCCCAGAGAGTCCCGGGACGCCCCCACCCGTGCAAGCGCATAATCACCCGCCTGCTCGTGGCCCCGGATCCAGGGTGGTTGCCGTGCGTCTGGAAGCGGTGACGATTGCGGACCGCCGCGTGCTTTCTCACAACCTGCGCCAGGCGTTGCCGTCCTGAAGTAATAAATCGTCGGCTTCCTTGGGGCCCCAGGAACCGGCGACGAATTCGGCCATCGGCGGCGGGTTGTCAGGCGGGTGCCAGGCGCGCTCGATCGGGTCGATGAAGCGCCACGCTTCCTCGACCTCATCGCGGCGGGCGAACAGGGTGGCGTCGCCGGCAACCGCGTCCAAGAGCAGTCGCTCGTAGGCTTCGGGGCTGGATTTGCCGAAGCTCGAGGCGTAGTGGAAATCCATTTTGACGGGTTCGAGGCGCAGGCTGTTGCCTGGGATTTTGGAGACCATGCGCAGCGAGATCCCCTCGTCGGGTTGGATCCGGATGACCAGCACGTTGCCGCCGGGGACGCCGCCGCAGGGGGTGTTGAACAGCACGCAGGGAGCATCCTTGAAATGGATCGAAATCTCGGTGGACTTTTTGGGCAGGCGTTTGCCCATGCGGATGTAGAATGGCACGCCACTCCAGCGCCAGGTGTCGACCAGCAGGCGCACCGCGACGTAGGCTTCGGTGGCGGACTGCGGGTCGATCCGCTCTTCTTCGCGGTAACCGGGGACGGGTACCCCATCGACATGGCCGGCGGTGTATTGGGCGCGCACGCAGTTGGCGGCGACTTTTTCCGGAGTGTCCCAGCGGCGCAGCGAGCGCAGGACCTTGACCTTTTCGTCGCGCACCCCGTCGGCGCTGAGGTCGGTGGGGGGCTCCATGGCCACCAGGCTGAGGAGTTGCAGCAGGTGGTTCTGGACCATGTCGCGCAAGGCCCCGGCCCCGTCGTAGTAGGCCCCGCGGCCGCCTTCCATGCCGAGGTGTTCGGCGCAGGTGATTTGGATGTGGCGGATGTGCTGGCGGTTCCAGAGTGGTTCGAAGATGGCGTTGGCGAAGCGCAGCACCATCAGGTTCTGGGCGGTTTCCTTGCCGAGGTAGTGGTCGATCCGATAGGTGTCGCGTTCCGGGAAGGTGGCGTTGGCGATCGCATTGAGGTGTTGGGCGGTGGCGAGGTCGGTGCCGAAGGGCTTTTCGACGATCACCCGCGACCAACAGCCCGCCGCCGCCTGGTTGAGGCCGGCGCTTTTCAGCTGGACCAGGATGCTCTCGAAGTTCTCCGGGGCCGACGCAATGTAGAACAAGCGGTTGCCCTGGCCGCCGCGCGCGGTGTCGATGGCGTCGAGCTTTGCCGCCAGGCTGCGGTAGCCGGCCTCGTCGGTGAAGGCTGCGGCATGGTAGTGCACGGTCTCGATGAACGGGTTCCATACCCGCTCATCGTGGCCGCTGCGCGAAACCGCACGGTTGCCGGCCGCCAGGCCGTCACGGAACTCGGCGTCGGTGAGCGGGCGGCGGGCAAAGCCGATGATCCGGGTGCCGGTGGGCAGTTCGCCATCCACCGCCAGATTGTAGAGTGCCGGGATGAGCTTGCGGTGGGTGAGATCCCCGGTGGCTCCGAAGATCACGATGGTGCATGGCTCCGCCAACGAGCGGGCAACGAGGTCTTCGCGGAAGGGGTTCATGGGAAGTCGCGGACGAGCGTGAAGTTTGGACCGGTTACCAGGCTTGGCAAATGAAACTTATACAGGTGAGGTTCGCCGGTCTTTTATGGGAATCAAGTGGCCGGCCAGATTCCGTCACGATCCAGACGGACAGTGATGACTTGTGAATTCACGCCAAACCGAGGTGCAATTTTCTCGGCAAATTTGTCGCGCAGCGGGCCGCTCTGCATGAAATTCGGGACTAACCGTTCGGCTTGGGGTGCGAATTCGTCGAACATTGCCACCAGTCGCGTTTCGGGAACCAGCAGACGTCCGGCGAATTCATTGGGTGGGTTGGATTACTCACTGTCTGCGGTGTGCAGTTTTTTGATGTCCTCGGCGAGGCTCGCCAGTTCCTTGTCGGTGAGTTCGTGGCCACGGGCGGCACGGAAGAAGGCGGGAAGCGCCCGTTGGAGGATCGCGTGGTCGGCCACATCGGCGGGAATTTCGTGTCTCTGAAGCGCCGCTTCGTCCATGAAAGCCAGTTTCGCCGCACCGGCGAGGCCGAAGAAATCCGCCAACCGCTCCAGAAGCCCGATGTCGCCAGGGGGTGGATTCACTCCGCGTTCGACCTTGCTCCAGTTGCTCGGATCGAGACCGGCTTGCGCGCAGAAGTCGCGCAGGGTGAGACGTTTCTGAAGACGCAGGGATTTGATGGTTTCGTTGAACATGGGGTTCCTTTCGTTGTTGTGGTAGAAC
>JBAXBG010000225.1:0-4974 GCA_037142115.1 Verrucomicrobiota bacterium
GTGAAATGCCCGGAAAATTCGTTTGACAAAGTTGGATCCTGGAGATGCGATCACCCAGGTTTTCTGGGAACGTGCAATCCGCACGCCACAGTTGCCCTCACCCAACCACCTGACTATGAAAAAAAGCGTCACCCTTGGTTTATTGAGTCTAGCGAGTTTGATCACCCCCGCGGTGGCCCTCCAACAATGGAGATGGACGGATGGCATAGGCAGTCAAATGTGGACAGACGCCATGAACTGGTCTGGCGATGCGGTCCCCATCTCCATTTCCGCGGTTCAAATCGGCACCCAACCGACAGGCAACCAAATCGGAATCGACAGCGGATCCGTCACGGTGGCGTCGTTCACGTTCAACAACACGCTCACCAATAGTGTGGACATTGCGCCGCTTGCAAGCCAAACGCTGCAAGTCAATGGAGCGATCACGAACAATTCCGCATACACCGACTCGTTTTCGTTGGCGGTCATCGCGGGAGCAAACGCGGTGTGGACGGGCCCGCTCAACTTCACGGCGAAGACCGGGATTGGCACCAGCCAAATCACCTTGAGCAATGCGATCACTTTTTCCGAGGTGGAGTTTGATATCACCAATTTGACGACCTACGGCCGATTGCTGGGTGCCGGCACCGCCAACGTCACTGGCACCATCAATATCGGCGGCACCTATACGGGCGGCTTCAACGACTCCTTTGATTTCACCAGCGGCACCTTTTCCGGAGCGACGCTGGGAACTCTGCCAACCCTCACGGGAGCGCTCACATGGGATACGAGCAATTTTCTGACTAACGGCACGCTCACCGTCATTCCCGAACCCGCCTCAGGGTTGCTGTTAGGGGCGGGCCTGGCCGCCGTGACGCTGGTCCGTCGGCGTCGCAGCCGCGCGTGAGCCCGGCGTGGCGAGGGTTCGCCGCGGGGCGCTCGTTGCGCGGATGGCACTTGCGTGCGGTCGCTCCGCGCGCCAGGATTTGTCAGCAATTCATGGCAATTTCTCAGGATTCACTGGCCTGGCTGGCACGACGGGACGGCAGTGTCGTGATCGGTCACGGGCCGTTTGAGGCGCTGGCCGCGCCCCCTGCCAGTGGAGTGGCATTCTACGTGCAGGACTTCGCACTGGGCGACCGGCGGCCATGGAAAATCCCCGCGCGCGTCGAGCGCACGACCGTGGACGAGCTTGCCACGCGGGTTGCGGGCACTCCGCCGTGTCGATGCGAGTGGCAGGCGTTGGCGGCGGCACCGTTTGCGGGCGTGTTTCAGGAGGTGATGGCGGCGATTCACAGCGGGGTGTTTGAAAAAACCGTGCCGGTGGTCACCGAAACCGGCAGCGCCGAGGGCACGCCCGGGCCAGCGATCCTCGCCGCCATGTGCGCTCAGGGCACTCCCCTCCAGTCCTACGGTTGGGTCGAGCCGGAGTCGGGCTTTGCCGGGGCCACCCCGGAATTGTTAGTCGCGCTGGATGGCACCCGCCTCGAGACGATGGCGCTGGCCGGAACCGCCCGCTGCGAGGACCGCGACGTGTTCGCCGTTGATGAAAAAGAAATCCGCGAGCACGAATACGTCGCCCAAACGCTGGTGTCGAAGCTGCTGCACCTGGGCCGGCTCGAGCGCCACACCCGCGAGATTCTCGAGCTCGGACCGATCGTGCATTTCCTGACCCTCATCGAGGTCGATCTGCACGCCGCCATGGCTCCCGAAGAATTGCTGCAGCGCCTCCATCCCACGCCGGCGCTGGGGCCATTGCCGCGCACCGACGGCACCCTGGATCTGCTGCTGGAATGGCGTCAGCGTCTCGGCTGTCCGTCGCAGTTCGGCGCGCCCTTCGGTCTCTGGGATGAGGGCCGCTTCGACGCCATCGTGGCGATCCGCGGTGTTTGGTGGCAGGGGACCCAGCTGCGGATTCCGGCGGGTTGCGGCATCATTGAGGCCAGCCGCCTCGTCAACGAATGGCGCGAGCTCCGGTTGAAACGCGATGCCGTCAAACGCTTCCTCCACCGGCCCGCGCCGGGTTTCTTGCCCGCGCCGGAAGCGCCGGCCGTCGCGCCTCGTGCGGATGCGTTTTCCATTAAAAACCATTGATTGTTTTTTTCAAAAGAACCAGCCTAGGACCAGATCCTTCTTCGATGCTGATACCCCACCACCCAGTTCATCCCTTGGTCGGCGGAATGCTGCTGATCGCGGCATGCGCATCGGGTTTGGCGGTGGAGGAGGTGCAGGCCCAACAGGACCACAATCCGGTCGCGCGGATTGCACGGCTGTTCAATCCGCAACTGGTGGAGGTCGAGGATCGCATGGGGGTGCTCGCCCGCGAAATCTCGTCCTTGGCTCAACTCTCAAAACATTCCTTGACTGCGGGACTCGGCTATCGGGGATGCCGCAGCCATGCGGGTGCCGCGGATCCTTCCATCACCATGGATCTGGGTGCCCCGGTGCCCATTGAGGCCGTGTTTCTGGTCCCGGCCCAAACCGAGTTGGTTGAAGATTCCGAGGTTTTCCCGCGGCGCTACACCCTGGAGCTTTCCAATCAGGCGGACTTCCAGCGGTGCACGCGGCTCTATCAGTCGGGTGCCATCCCGCAGCGCGCGCCGGATGGGATCCCGGTGTCGTTCCAGGCCAGTGAGACCGCCCGCTATGTCAGGTTGACGGTGCAGGAAGGGTTCAACAAGGGCAGCCTGGATCTGTTCGGGCTGTCGGAATTCGTCGTGATCTCGCATGGCGAGCCGGTCTCCTTCGGGGCCGCGGTGAGCACCGTGGGCGCGCTCAACACCCCGGGAATCTGGTATCCGGAGGCGCTGACCGACGGGCGCATGCCGTTGGGAATCTGGCAGCACGGCAGCCACCCCAAGCTCGATCCTGGCGAGGTCGTCACGCTCGCCAACCCGGGTGAAGCCACCACCTGGACGCTTCAGCTTGATGCCACCGCGCCCCTCGACCGGATCATCCTGTTTCCCTATCAGGCAGCGGCGTCCTGCAATGTGTCGATTTTTCCCGAGTCGCTGGTGGTGAGTCTCGACCCGCAAGACGGTCAGCCCGCCACCGAGGTGACGTGGACCGCGCCGCGGGCTGGCGAGAGCCACCTGACCCCGCTGGTCATTCCCCTGCACGGTCAAGCCGCCAAAACCCTCCGCCTGACCGCCAGCCGCCCCTTCATCCTGGGCGCGCGGCAACTCCACGCCCTGTCAGAAATTGAAGTCTGGTCGCACGGGACCAACCTGGCCGCCGACCGACCGGTCAGGCGCGAGCACGCCGGCCAGGCTGTCACGCTTGGCAGCTTGACCGATGGCTACAGCTCGGAGGGCAAGATCATTCCAGTGGCGATTTGGCTCCACCAACTGCACGAACGTGACCGGCTGGAACGCGAACTGGCACCGCTGCGTTCCGCGCAACGGCAACTGGCGTCTAACAGCGAGTTGAACACCATCTGGGGCTGCTCGATGGCCCTCGGTCTGACCTTCCTGATTCCGGTCTTCCTCATCGAGCGCCGCCGCTTGATGACCAAGGATCAGCTCGATCAGATGCGCAAGCGGATCTCGGCTGACCTCCATGATGATGTCGGCAGCAATTTGGGCAGCATCTCGCTGATTGCGCGCACCGCCCGCAAGGATTTGCTCCGGCTCGACGGTCCCCCGCAAATCGCCACCGACCTCAGCGAGATGGAAACCATCGCCCGCGAAAGCTCGCTGGCGATGCGCGACATCGTCTGGCTGCTGGAACGCAAGCAGGATTCCATTGGTGACCTGGTCCAACGGATGCGCGAAACGGCCGGCCGCCTGCTGCGCGAGATTCAGTTCACCCTCGAATGCGAGTCCCATAAGGGTGCCACCAAGCTCTCGCTCGATGCGAAGCGCCACCTGTTCCTGTTTTACAAGGAGTCGATCCACAACATCCTCAAACACTCGCAGGCCACCCGCGTCTCGATCCGCCTGTGGGATGAGCGCAACCAACTGGCCCTCGAGATCATCGACAACGGCGTGGGCATCCCGATGGACGCGGCGGCGCGCCCCGCCGCCCTCAGCAAGCTGGAGGAGCGCGCCAGGTTGTTAGGCGGGCTGCTCCAAATCACCTCCTCCAAGGAAACCGGCACCCGCATCCAGCTCCTCGTCACCCGGTCCCATCTCACCTCCAGCAACACCTTCTCATGATCGATCAAGCCGCCATCACCACCATCTGGATCATCGAAGATCACGAGATTTTCGCCAAACAAATCCGCCGTCTGATCGATGGCGAGAGCGACATGGCCTGCCCGCACCACTTCACCTGCGCCATGGCGTTCTTCGATCAGCTCAAGGCCAATCCCGAGCGGCCGGACCTGCTGTTGTTGGACCTCGGGCTGCCGCGCCGCGACGGACTGGAAATCCTCGGCGACCTGCGCGGCGTGCTGCCGGACCTGAAGGTGCTGATTCTAACTGCCTACGACGACCGCGAGAAGGTCTACCGCGCGATCTGCAACGGCGCGTCGGGCTACCTGCTCAAAACCGCCGACCCCGATGAGATCCTCGCCGGAATCCGCGACGTGATCCACGGCGCGTCGGCGCTCAGCAGCCCGATTGCCAAGATGATCCTCGAGGGGTTCTCGCGCTACGGGCTGGTCGAGGAAATCGAACCGCTGACCTCGCGCGAGCAGGAAGTGCTGCGCGAGTTGGTCAAGGGCTTCATCAAGAAGGAAATCGCCGACCATCTGGCGATCTCCCAGCACACGGTGGACATGCACCTGCGCTCGGTCTATCGGAAACTCCACGTCCGCTCGCAAACCGAGGCGGTGTCCAAGGCGCTGCGCCAGGGGCTGGTCTGATCCCTGAACCTGCGCGGCGCGCTGGGGTGTGGAACGGGGAGCAACTTGGACGGGTCGGCTATCTCAAGGAGGGGCGATATCCGATCGCCCAAGTCCATGCGTGGGCAAGGCCGAGCGATTCTCTCACTTCGTTGACTGGCCATGGGCCTCGGCGGACGGATTCCGCCGCTCCTTGAAGGGGGGCTCGC
>JBAXBG010000226.1:0-4916 GCA_037142115.1 Verrucomicrobiota bacterium
CGTGCCGGCGGGCATCAAGCGCATGGCGCGGGCGATGTCCCAGTTGGTGAGGCGCAGTCCGCCGATGCCCTGCAGGGTTCCCATCTGCGCGGGGATGCCGGTGCCGTGCAAGCCGAAGGGCAGGGGCTCGGTGCTGCCGGCCTTGGCGAGGTTGATCCAGATGATGCCGACGGGGTTGTTAGGTCCGGGCGCGAGGTATTGCTCGTTCTCCAGCGGCGGGGCGATCGCGGGCGGCGCGCTCGGAATGTCAGTGGCCGCAGCCACCGGCGTTGCGCTCGGAATGGGCGCGGCGGGCGCGGCGGGCGCGGCGGGCTCAGCGCCCGGAGTGGCCAGTCCCGTCATCGCGGGCATCGCGCCCGGAGTGGCCGGGCTTGGGATGGGCGCGGCGGGCGTTGCTTTGGGGATCTCGCGCGGTTCGCGCTTGGTGGCCAGGCGCGGCTGGGGGATGGCATTGAGCACGGTCCATGAGCCGCGGCCGTGCAGGCCCGGGCGCGCCGTGGCCAGCGGCATGACTGCGATGAGTTTGCCTTCGCGCGAGATTTCCAAGCGGGATACCAGCACCACTGCGGCGGTGACAGGTTTTTTCGGGTCGGCGACCGGCTGCAGCGGCAGCACGAGGGCTTTTTCGATTTCGAAGGGAATGACGTTGGGGGCCTGGAATTCGGTGCCGACGCCGGGCGTTCCTTTCAGGGATGGATTGATGTGATGCAGAAACGCCTCGCCGCAATGAAAGCGCTCGGCGACGAATTCCCAAGCGTTGGCGTAGCCGAGGAAGTCCGCGGCGACCAACCCGTCGATCGTGACCGGCGGTGGCGCGGGTGTGGGTGTGGCGAGGTCCGCCTTGGAATGTTTTTTGCCGGCCGCGGAGGATTTGCCGTTATGGGTCGCCTCCAGTTCGTTCTTGGCTGGCTGGATGAATTTAAAATCCTCCGCCCGCAGGATGTAGCGCGTGTACGGCTGCTTGAGCGCGGCTTCGGCTTTGGCTTTCAGCAGGCCGGGGCTGGCGGCGTCGGCATGACTGTTCTGATAGATCTGGCTGATTTTCAGATAGGTCGCGCCGGACTTGCCGTCGATCACCCCCGGACTGAACATTTCCCGGTCCAGGAACACCTGCAGCCGCACGTTCTCAAGCTCGCGCTGCGGCTCGCCGTTGGGGGCGGGATCGGGCGGCGGGGCTGCCGCCGACTGGTCGGGCGGCTTCTTCCCGGCGGCTTCCTTTTTCGGCTCCGCAGGCGGCGCAGGGGGCGGCACCAGCGTGAGCAACTGCCCCGGCGTGGGAATGCGCAGCACCTCGCCGATGTGGATGAGGTCGTCCTGCAGGTTGTTGAACTGCTTCAACTGGGCCGCGGTCATGCCGAACTTTCTCGCGATCTTGATGATCGCGTCGCCTTTTTTCACGGCGTAGGTCTCCGGGCGCACCGGGGCGGGCGGGACCGGTTTGAGTTCGGGGGAGCCGGGCGGCTTGGGCTGCAGCGCCTCCGGCAGCGGCATGCCCCACTCATTTTTTGCCGGTGGCGCGACCCGCCATTTCCAATTCACCGCCAGCTCAAGGCCCGGCTCGATTTTGGACGGGGCGCTCGCGGCTTTGACGGCGGTTTGGGCTAACAAACTGGTGCCCGGTAACCACACGCTCAGCGACAGACAAGACACCAGTGAACCACGCATGGCCGAATACCTAGCGCACTCCGGTCTTGGCGCAAAGCGTAATGGCGCTGGCTTCACCAACTTTCGGGATGCCGGAAAGTCGCTTGCGCCGGCGAACTACGGATCCCCTCTCGAATCAATCAGGGGACTTTGCCCGTTAGGCGGGCACTATTCGGGCGCGACCTCGAATTCGCCGGTCAGGCGCAGGTCTTGCGACGAGCTGCCGAGCTTGACGGCGAAGGTGCCCGGTTCGACCACGCGCCGCCCCTGGCGGTTGATCAGCTCGAGCGCCGCGGCCGGCAGCTTGAAGCGCAGCGTCTTGGACTCGGCCGGCTGGAGGTGGACGCGCTCGAAGCCGCCCAGGTTGAGTTCGTAGGTCGTGACGCTGCTGGTTTCCTGGTGGAAATAGAGCTGGGCGACCTCGTCGCCGGCGCGGTCGCCGGTGTTGGTGATCTGGCAGGTGACGGTCACTTCGCCGTCGGCGGGGATGCGCGCGGGGGTGACCTGCAGGCCGCGGTATTCAAAGGTGGTGTAGCTCAAGCCGAAGCCGAACGGATAGAGCGCGCCCTCGGCCATGCTGTTGCCGCAGCCGTTGGGACCGGCCGCCTTGGCTTGGGCCGCCTGGCTGGACGGCTTGCAGGGGAAATTGAACGGGATCTGGCCGACGGTTTTCGGATAGGTGACGGGCAGCTTGCCGCCGGGATTGTAATCGCCGAACAACGCCTCGGCGATGGCGGTGCCGCCGGCCTCGCCGGGGATCCCCGCCGCCAGCACCGCCGGAACATGCCGGTCGATCCAGTTGATCGCGGCGGGCTTGCCGGTCAGCAGCACCGCCACCACCGGCTTGCCGGTCCCCATCAGCGCGCGGACCAGCTCGTTCTGATAGCCCGGCAGCTCCAGGCTGGTCCGGCTCTTGGACTCGCCGAGGGTCGCGTTCGAGTCGCCCACGCAGACGACGATGGCGTCGACGCTGGCGGCGAGGGTGACCGCCTGGTCGATTTGCGCCGCCTCGGCGCGGGTCGGCGGCTCGGGGAACAGCTCGGATTCCGGCCAGCGGGTGTCGGTGACCGCGCAGCCCGGCGCGAACACCACCCCGGTGGCGGAGCCCTGGAGCGCCGCGCAGATGCCTTCGAGCGGCGAGACCACCGTGCCGCCGTTAGATCCGTAGCGGTCAAAGGAGGTTTCCTTCATCTCCGCGGTGGGGCCGCACACCAGCAGCCGCCTGAGGTTTTTTCCTAACGGCAGGGCGTGGCCGGCGTTCTTGAGCAGCACCAGCGATTCGCGCGCGGCGCGCAACGCCAGCGCCTTGGATTCGGCCGCGCCGATTTCCTGGCCCGCCGCCGCGGGGTCGAGGTAGGGCGAGTCGAACAGCCCTTCGATGAACTTGACGCGCAGCACGTCGCGCACCCGCTCGTTGACCACCTCGATGGCCAACCGGCCGGCGGCGATTTCGCGGCGCAGCGGCAGGATGAAGGTTTCGGGCGGCACGAAGTTGGTGCGGACATTGCCGCCCTCGCGCACGAACATGGCCGCGGCCGCGTCCGGCGTGCCGGCCACGTGGTGCTTGGTGTGCAGGAACTCGACCGCCTCGCTATCCGACACGACATAGCCGCGGAACCCCCATTGCTTGCGCAGCCTCTCGATGAGAAAGTCGCTGTCGCCCGAGACCGGCACTCCGTCGTAGTCGTTGTACGAACTCATCACGCCAAGCAGGCCGGCTTCGCGCACGATGCGCCGCCACGGCTGCAGGTGCAGCAGTTCCATTTCGCGCGGCGCGACGTGCGGGTCGGTGCGGGCATCGCCGTCGCGGCCGCCTTTCGGCTCGCTGTAAACCGCGAAATGCTTGGCGGTGGCAACCAGCCCGCCGGACTGGATCGCGCGCGCCATGCAAATCCCGAGCTCGGCGACGAGGTAGGGGTCCTCGCCGTAGGTTTCGACCACCCGGCCCCAGCGCGGGTCGCGCGACAGGTCGAGAATCGGCGCATAGACATTGCGGTAGCCGATGGCCTTGGACTCGCGCGCAACCACCTCGCCCACCTGGGTGAGCAGGTCGCGGTCCCAGGTGGCGCCGAGCGAGATGTTAGCGGGGAAGTTGACGCTTTTCCGATAGCATGCGCCGCGCACGCCCTCGTTGGAAAACTCGACCGGGATGCCCAGCCGGGTTTCCTCGATGAACCAGTGCTGCACGGCATTGAGCGCCCGCACGGTGGCGGCCGGGGTGGCAACATGCGGGTTGTCGGCATCGCCGGAGCGGGCGACGCCGTTGTGCATCTCGTCGATGTTGGCGATGCCGTCCTTCCAGATTTGGTTTTTCCAATCGGGCGTGGGCAGCGGGTCCTTGAGCACCCGCCGGTAGCCGTACAGGGTTGCGAGCTGGCAGGTTTTCTCGTCCACGCTCATCCGCGCCAGCAAGTCCTCCACCCGCTGGTCCCGCGGTGCCGCCGGATCCTCAAACACGTCCTTGCTGCCGTTCTTGTTGAAATCAATCCAGCCGTCGTGATAGAGGGCGGCCGGCACCGGTCGCCCGGGCGCGGCGGGCGCGGCCAAGGCACCGCACGCGGCCAGCCCCAGTGTGGTGAGAACGAACCGAAGGGGTGCGGATGGGGGCAATTTCACGAGCTGGCGGGTGGGCGGGAAGGTTAGATTGGAAGCGCGGATGAGGCTGGCAGCGTCATGAACTCACGGGCAATATGCAATGCTTTGTTGCACGATATCAGGGGCGGCGGCGGTGTTTCGGCGAACCTCCCGACTCACTTGGCCGTTTGGCTGCGGAGCGCGGGCTTCAGCCCGCCCCCGGACTCGGCGGGCTGAAGCCCGCGCTCCATGGCGGCCGCCCAAGTTACTCTGCGTTCGATACCGCGCGCGCCGGGTGCTGAGTTCCTCGGGTGCCGTTGGGTGACGCAGGGCGGTTAGCGCGCAGCCCGCGCGCTGTCACCAGCGCGCCTACTGGGCGCGGGGCGTGGTCGCCCTGCCTCGGCCTCGCTGAGGACGCAGATTGAGGGCGCGGTACGCGCTGTCTGTCCTCACTGGCCGGATACCTGTTTTTCCATAAAAAACGCCCATTGGCCGATCGGCCAATAGACAGATTCCGAAAAATCGTCATCTTCTGGGTAGGGGACGCTCATTGCGCCTCCCTCCTTCGGAGAGCCACGTCCCCTCTCACCAATCCAAAATCCAAAATCCAAAATCCAAAATCCAAAATCTCCTCCACACCGATCATGAAAACCAAATCCAATCCGTTCCTCCGCCTGTCCGCCATCGCCCTGTTCGGG
>JBAXBG010000227.1:0-4889 GCA_037142115.1 Verrucomicrobiota bacterium
GAGGTCAGCACGGATGCCGTGAGCTGGGTGGATGCCTCCGCGCCAACCGCGGGATGGTTGGTGGACCTCAGCTCACCGACCATCACGGCCCAGTGGAATCCCACCACCAGCCCGCCGGCCCGCGCATTCTTCCGCGTCTCCCGCGCTCCCGCCTCCTCTTCTGCCCAATAGGCGAGCTCTGGCCGCCGGCCCGGACCGGGTTCGTGCTGGCGGGATGCGGTGTGCCAGTCCGGGCACAAGTGCAGGAGCCCGCTGTTGATTCGTTGCATTCAAGGAGTGGCGGAGTCCGTCCGCCGATGTCCGTGGCAAGTCCATGAAGTGAGAGGATCGCTGAGCATTGCCACTCACATGGACATGGGCGATCAGATATCGCCCTTCCTTGAGCCCGTGGCGCAAGTCCAAGTTACTTAACACGTGGTTGCAACGAATGCGGGCCTCAATCCTAACGCCCTGCAGCGGCCTGCTGAAATCCTCTTCTAGGCTTGATTCCAGACCCCGATCCGCGGATCCTGCGCCCCATGCAAGTAATGGCGCTGACCGGTGGGATTGCGTCCGGCAAATCGACGGTGTGTCGCTTGCTGGGCGAGTGCCTGCCCACGATGGTGATTTTCGACTGCGACGCGGCGGTGCACCGGATGTTGGAGAGTGACCCGGAGGTGGCGGCGATCCTGGCCGAATTCTTCGGTGAGCAGGCGCTGGACGCCCAAGGCCGGATTGACCGCCATTTTTTGCGCGGTCGGGTGTTTGCCGAGCCGGCGGCGCGCTTGCGCTTGGAGGCGATCCTTCATCCGCGCATTAGGCAGGAATGTCTTGATTCGCTGGCCAGAGCTGCTACACGGGGCGCGGATTTGTTCGTCGCGGACGTTCCGCTCTTCTTTGAAAAGGGCTTCGATTTCGGCCAATCCCAGGTGCTCGTTGTCGCTTCCTCCCGCGCCACCCAAATCCAGCGGCTGAAAGCCCGCGGCGGATTCGATGACCTCTTGATCGAGTCCATCCTCGTCGCCCAGCTGCCGGTCCAGGAAAAAATCTCCCTCGCGGATGTGGTTTTCTGGAACGAAGGCCCGCAAGCCGTGCTCCGCTCCCAAATCCGCCGTTTCGCCCAAGAATTCCTTATGACTCTCTCCTCACCCGCCGCCGCCGACAGTGCCCAGGCCGATCCCGCCGCGCCCGCGGCTTTGCCCGCCGCCCCGGTGGTGGTTCCCGCCGCCGCCGCGCCGATCCCGGTTTCCATCGACATCAACCAATTCCGGCTCAAACCGCTCGCCGAACTGCAGGCTCTCGCCGAAGCGGCGACGGCCCGCATCCAGGGCGGCATCCCCAAGAGCCAGCTGGTTTATGAACTGTTATGTTTCTACGGCCACGCCGGCAGCGGCTTGGTCTGCGAGGGCGTGCTGGAACAGTCCAAGGAAAACTTCGCGATGCTGCGCGATCCCGAGCGGAGTTTCCGCCCGAGCCCCGATGACATCCACCTCGGCACCAACCTGCTGCGCGAGCTCGGCCTGCGGGTCGGCCAGTTGGTCAAAGTCCGGGTGCGCGCGCCCCGCGAGCGGGACAAGTATCTATCCGGTCACGAGGTGATCGAGGTCGAGGGTGTTGCGGCCGCCGACTATCAGGCACCGCCGGAGTTCGACCGCCTCACCCCGTTGTTTCCCGACCAGCGGATTCACTTGGAAGGGGAGGGCGATGATTTCCTGGGCGTGCGCGCCATCGACCTGATCGCGCCGCTGGGCAAGGGCCAGCGCGGCATCATCGTCGCCCCGCCGCGCGGCGGCAAAACCATCCTCCTCAAACAGATCGCCCGCTCGATCCGCCTCAACCATCCCGATGCCGAGTTGATCATCCTGCTGCTCGACGAGCGCCCCGAGGAAGTCACCGACTTCGAGGAAACCGTCGGTTCGCGCGTCTATGCCTCCACCTTCGACGAATCCCCGCGCCGCCACTCGCAAGTGGCCGATCTCGTCATCGAGCGCGCCAAGCGCCTGGTCGAGCGCGGCAAGGACGTGATCCTGCTGCTCGACAGTCTGACGCGCCTGGCGCGCGGCCACAACTCGGCGATGCAGAGCGGCGGACCGATCGGTTCCGGCGGCGTCAGTCCGCTGGCCTTGCAGAAATCGCGCAAGTTTTTCGGCACCGCCCGCAACGTCGAGGAAGGTGGCTCGCTCACGATCCTGGCCACCGCCCTGGTCGAAACCGAAAGCCGCCTTGACGATGTGGTCTTTGAGGAGTTCAAGGGCACCGGCAACATGGAAGTGCGCCTCGACCGCGAGCTCGCCGAACGCCGCGTGTTCCCGGCCATCCACATCCCGCAGTCCGGTACCCGCAACGACGACCGCCTCTATCACCCCGACGAGTTCCTTAAAGTGGTCGACCTGCGCAAACAACTCGCCCAGCAGCCCATCGGCGACGCCATCGAAACCCTGCTCGCCAACCTGCGCGCCACCAAATCCAACGCCGAATTGCTCCTGCGCGGCATGCGCTGAGCCGATCGGGGTGGTGTGTGCTTCATGGACTGAAGATGCCGCCTGAAGAGGCTACATACCACCCCAAGAACGCCGCTTCCAGCGTAAGTAGTCCCGCCTTCAGGCGGACTCTGGTCTTCCCTCTGGCCCCTCAGTAGCGCTGCAGCAACTCCAGGAACTGGCGGTCGAGGCGGTGGCCCTCGAAGTCCTCGTAGTGGACGTCTTTGCGATCACTGTCGAGGATGCCAAAGGTGCCGCGGAAATTCCACAGCGCCCAGCCCCAGCCGGCGTCCTGCCAATTGCGCAGGCAAGCATCCGCCCAGCCCAGCACCACCGGGTGCGGCGTGAAGTGATAGGCACCCCATTCCCCGACCATCACCCCGCCCCCGGCCGCCTCAAAGGCCTGCCACGGGCGGATCGTCTGGTCGCGCAGCCACGCCCGGTCGTGGCGTGCGCCGAGCCGCGGTTGGGCCGGGTCGGTCGCGTCGTAACTCAGGATTTCGGGCACTTGCTCCCACGACGGGTTGAGCCGCGCCACCGCCTCGGGGGCGCCCCCGGGGGCACCCACGCCTAACAACCCGAGCGTCAGCCAGTCGCCATCCACCACCCGCAGGGTAAGCGTCTGTGTTGGTTCGGTTAGCTTGACGCAAAACTCGACCTCGCCCTCGGCCCGCCAGGATTTCCAGCGATCCTCGAAGGTGTTCTTGCGCCACGGCCCGAGTTCAGGTCCCGCGCTCAGTGCCTGCCGCCAGAGTTCCCGGCCGGCATCCCCGCAAACAGTTAGAACCGCCCGGCTCGATAGCGTCGTGACCACCAGCCGCAGGCGGGTCCCCGCGGCCAACGGTCCGCTGACCTGGAGTGGCCGGGACAGCTCGCCCTTGGCCGGGCCGAGCAAGGTGCCGCCGGTGCCGTCCATGGCCGGCCAGCACGGGGTCGGGCGGTGTGTGTCATGGCTCTGCGTCCAGGCCGCCTGGAAATGCGTGAGGTGAAACGGCGCGTAGCCGCGCGTCATCATCGCCACCTGCAGCGGGACGAATTCGGCCACCGGCAGCGTGCCCCACTGCAGCCCGTCGCAAATCACCAGCCGCTGCGGGTCTTCCGCGCGGATCGCCGCCGCCACCTCCCGCACCACGGCGACATAGGCATGCTCGGCCACCCCGGCCGGCTCGTTGAACAGATTGAAGCTCAAGTTGGTGTTAGGGACTCCCCGGTAGCGGCGGGCGAACATCGCCCAGTGGCCGACGGCGGCCTGGCGGGCGTCTGCGTCCGTCCACAGACTCTTGGCTTCGGGTGGCTTGGCCACCGTCCAGCCCGGCGCGCGGTGCAGGTTCAGGCACACATGGATGCCATATTGACGGCCCCACGCCACGGCCTGGTCGATTTGGCCGAGCGCCTCCTCATCAAAGCGGTTCCAATCGCCGTCCACGATATACCCGCGATAGTCCAGCGGCAGGCGGACGAAGTTGAATCCGAACTTGGCGATCCACCGGAAGTCGTCCTCGCGGAACGGCTGGTGCGTGCCGCTAAACTGGAATTTTTCCAACAAGTTGAATCCGCGCCAGCGGGGCAGGTGTGACGGATTGGCCTCGGGCAAGGGAGCGGCGGTCGCACAGGTTCCAACGAGGGCAAGCAGGGCAATGAGTGAACGCATGGTGTGATGACTAGCTACGGGGAGCAAGCGGCCCCAAGAACGGCTGAAGTCTTGACTCAAACGCTCGTGGGAGCAAGCGCGTTGGAGGTCACACGGCAGGGCCTCGAATCCGCCGACAGCGCGCGCTTGCGACCGGATCGATCCGCGGCTATATCTCCCGGGCCGCGGGGTGCCGACGCTCCCACAGCCCACGACCTCACACCCAACACCGCCCATGATTCTGCACTTTTTCAAAATGAATGGAGCCGGCAATGACTTCATCATCATTGACAACCGCGATCTCTCGATCGATCTCGACGCGGCCACCATCGAGGCGCTCTGCGACCGGCATCGCGGCATCGGCGCGGACGGGTTGTTAGCCGTCGAGCCGGCCGAGAACGGTGCCGATTTCAAATTCCGTTACTACAACGCCGATGGCGGCGAGGCCGAGATGTGCGGCAATGGCGCGCGCTGCTTCGGGCGGTTCACCGCCCACCTGCTCAAGGAAGTTCCCGACCGGGTGACCTTTGAGACCCTGGCCGGCACCCTCACGGCGGAAATGGTGGGTGACGATGTCCGCATTGCGATGTCGGAACCCAAGGATCTGAAACTCGACACTGGCGTCACGGTTCCGGGGTTGGACGCCGCGCTGCATTTCATCAACACCGGCGTGCCCCACGTGGTGGCCTTCGTGCCCGGCGGTCAGGCCTTCGAGGAACTCGACGTGTTCACCCACGGCCAGGCCATCCGCCAGCACCCGGCCTTCGCCCCGGCGGGCACCAACGCCAACTTCGCCACCG
>JBAXBG010000228.1:0-4868 GCA_037142115.1 Verrucomicrobiota bacterium
GCCGGACACTGACCCCGGGGCCTGGCAGGGGTCCGCTGGCTGGGTTATAAGTGATTTGCGTAATGCTTCCTCCCCCTCTACGCTTGCTCGTTCCAACAACTCCCCGCTTCCAGCCAGTCACTCAACGATGCCTCAAATCTCGCCATTGCCAGCGGCTCAAGATCCCACCCCGCCGTCACCCGCCACCCGCCACGTGCCCGGTGACCTCGAAACGCTTTTCGCCGCCTATCTCGAACAAACCGCCGAGGCCCTGCTGTTCTCACAGGCCGCCACCCAGGACGATGTCACCCAGGCCCTGGACGCCGTCCACCAGGCCCATGCCGACGGCAAACCTGTCGAGATGTTAGAGGCTGTGGCGCGCGTCCAAGGCTATCATGAGGAACATTTCGGACGCGTCATCCGCGGCCTTGGCGACAAGCTCGCCGCCGTCCTCAATCCTTCGCCGCCGCTCATTCCATTCGCCGGCAAGCTGATCGCACCCTCGGCTTTTTACGATTCCTTCGAACATCTCCACCGCCTCGCCAAGGTGCTACTCTCGCCGGTGATCTATGCCGAAGACACCGATGCCATCGGCACCGCCTCGGTCAACCCGATCGCGGCGGCGCTTTTCGCCGAGGAAATCCGCAACGCGGTGTTCAAGCGCTTCGGCATCCGCCCCTTCGTCACCGCCGCCCGCCTCGATTACGAAAGCTGGACCTTCCTCTCGCGCAAGCACTTCGAATTATGATCGAATTCGACGGCATTTCATTCAACGAGCTCATCAGCCGCCGGATCATGACCGAGCTGGCCGGGCATGATCCGAGTTATGCGGATCTCGGCCACGACCAAATCCCCAACCGCGTCACCCGTTATAGTTTCATGGCCGCCCTCGCCAAGATCAACGGCCTGCCATTCTTTCCCAAAATCGCCGAGTTCTGCGACGGCACCCTCCACGCCTCCTGCGATTCCACGGTCATGACCCGCGGGTTTTTCGCCCCGCTGTGCCTGTCGGGCTCGGAAAAACTCATCGTCGCGCTGGCCAACCCGTGGAGCCCGCTGGCCGAGGAATACCTCGCGCCGCGCTTCCCCGATCTCGAAATCGTCAAGATCGTCACCCTCGCCTCGGAGATCAACCGCGCCATCGAATCGGTCGCCACTAACAACGGCCCCAGCCGCTCCGAACTCGATGCCATCGACGTCGAGGACATGGACGACGGCATCCATGACTTCGACGTCACCACCGATTATACCGAGCCGATGGCCCAGCTCATCGCCACGATCATGGCCGATGCGGTCAAAACCCGCGCTTCCGACATCCACTTCAAGGTCGAAAAGGAAAGTTTCTACTATGCGTTCCGGGTCGATGGCGACATCGGCAACAAGGTGGAAATCCCGATGAAGCTCAAGGACCGCCTCGATGCGTTCCTGCTCAACCTGATGAAGCTGCCCACCGAGATCCGCAATGTCGCGCCGGGCATCTCGGGCCGTTTCACCATCGCCTATTTCCACCGCCCGATTGACATCCGCTACGAGCGCCACCGGACCTACCGCGGCTATCACATCACCATGCGGCTGCTGGACAAGAGCAACATCAACGTGACCCTCGGCAAGGGCACCCTTGCCTTCGATGATGAAACGATGTTCGCCCTCAACAAGGTGATGAAAATCCCCGCCGGCATCATCGTCATGTCCGGCCCCACCGGCTCGGGCAAATCCACCACCCTCAACGCCATCCTGCGCGAACTCAACCGCCCGGAAGTCAACATCCTCACCCTCGAAAACCCGGTCGAGGACGAGGTCCCCGGCATCACCCACTGCGACCTCAAAAGCGCCAAGGAGTTCAAACCGATGATCGCCTCGTTCATGCGCTCCGACCCCGACATCATCCTGATGGGCGAGGTGCGCGACCTCGAAAGCGCCGAACTCGCCATCGAGGCGGCCGTCACGGGCCACAAGGTGCTCACCACCATCCACACCCCGCGCGCCTCCCAAATCATCGAGCGCTTCGAACAACTCGGCGTCGAGCGCTGGAAAATCGCCCAGACCCTCAAGGCCGCCTGCGCCCAGCGGTTGGTCAAATTGCTCTGCCCGTATTGCAAGGAAGCCTCGCCGGGCATCAGTGACTTGGACCGCAAAACCTACTGCCTCGACGACTCATGGACCACGGTGCCGCTGTTCGTCGCCAAAGCCGGTGGCTGCCAGGAATGCCGCAACTCCGGCTACAGCGGCCGAACCGCCATCCTCGAAATCATCCCCATCACCCCCAAGGTCTCCGACATGTTATCCAAAGGCGAAATGACTCCTTACGAACTCGAAGTCAAAGTCGCCAACGAGGGCATCCTGCCCAATCTCCGGCGCAGCGGACTCAAGTTGCTGCGCGATGGCAAAACCGACCTCGCCGCCGTGAGCAAGGTCATTGACATGACTTACACCGATGATTAGCGCCACCGCCAAAACCGCCGCCACCGCTCCCAAGGGCCTGCTGGCCTCGTTCAGCCAGCCCAAAAAAGTCAAAGAGTTCGGCAAAAAAGAACTCGTCGATTTGTTCCGCGGCCTCGGCTCGATGCTGCGCGCCCAGATCAACACCGCCGACGCGCTCAAATACTACAGCCACGGCCTCCCTAACAAGGCGATCGTGGACGCCCTGACGCGCATCCGCGAGGACATCACCGCCGGCATGAATGTGCATGAGGCCTTCCGCCGAACCCACCGCTTCAGCGAAACCGTCGTCGGCCTGATCCAGGCCGGCTCCGATGCCGGGCAACTCCATCACGCGTTCCAGTCGCTCGCCGCCCGCCTCAAAACCGAATTGTTTTTCCAAAAACAGCTCAAAAAGGCCACCGTCACCCCCGGCGTGATCATCGGCGTGCTGGTCACCGCCTTCATCGTCTCACAAGTGAAAATCGTCCCCCAGGTCGAGGAAATGCTCAACGGGGTGGGCGCCAAACCGGATGGCATGACCGCCATCTCGTTCCAAGTGAGCCACTTCACCAAAGCCGTCTGGCCGGTGTTCATCGTCAGCGTCGTGACGATTGCCGTGACCATCGCGCGCTCGGCCCATGTCCGCAACCTCATCCTCGGCTTCGCCATGTCCAAATGGCGCCTGCTGCGCCTGCTCACCATGAGCCTGCGCCAATTGACCTTCCTCTCCACCATCCGCCTGCTCCATTCTAACGGAATCAACCTCGCCAAGTCGATCCGGGTCTCGGCTAACAGCGTGCGCGACACCCCGTTTTACGACGAGCTCAGGACCGCCGCCGACAAATACGAGCACTCCGGAGTCCCGCTCTCCACCGCCTTTGCCAAATACACCTCGGTCGACGCCCAGGTCACCCACATGATGGCCATCGGTGAGAAATCCGCCTCGCTCGACACCCAGCTCGAAATGCTCTGCGAGATGTATGAGGAGGATTTGCAAAACCACATGAACACCTTCTCCGCGGCCATCGGCTTCCTCGTCCTGCTGATGGCGGTGTCGCTCATCGCGGCGGTGTTCATCGGCACCTTCCTGCCGATCTTCCTGATGGGCCCCAAGATGATGCAGAGCGGCATCTAATCATTAGAATTTCCCATCATGCAACTCACCCACTTTGACCGCTGGCTGCGCGAGAAGTTTGTGTATCAGACGCACATCCACACGCTTCGGCCGCCGGCCTCGCTGCCCGCGGGGATCCGGGCCATGCCGCCGCTGGATCCGCCCGCCCACCACTACCCATGCCACTTTGTCGCCAGCCACAGCAAGGCCGGCGACGCCTTGATCCGCCAATTGAAACACGACGGCCAAATGTATGCCACCCGCGTCGTGGACCGCAAGGCGTGGTATGTCCCGCTGATCGCCCCCGCAGGAGTATCCCTCACCTGGCGGCTGGCCACGGTGCTGGTGGTTTCGACCAGCACGCTTTACGGCTTGCGGTTCCTGAAAGGTTTGGTTGAAAGCCCTGAATTCAGCCACAACTTCCAGGAGGCGCTCAAAATCCTCAACCGGTGAAAATCGACTATTCCCAACTTGATATCGGTGGCCCTGTGGCTTAACTCCCTAAGCATATGAAAGCATCCCGTTCCTCCACCTGGCCCAGCCGGGCGTTCACACTTGTGGAGATGTCCATCGTCATCATGGTCTTGATGGCCCTGATCAGCACCGGTTTGTTCGTGTCAAAAAAAACCGACGAATGGCGCCTCGGCCGGCAAGCGTCCGAATCGCTGCGCTCGGTGTATTCCGCCCAGCGCATGTATCTGGCGGACAACCCGACGGCGAGCGTGGGCAGCCTGACCTCCACCTTGCTCATCCCTTACCTGCCCAACCAAGCCACCTCGATTCCAACCGTCAAGTCACTCACTGGCGCCACCCTCAACCTCATCGTCAACGTCTCGCCCCCGGTCATCAACTCCGGCTCCGGCGGCACCTATGACCCCTCCGGCTGCAGCACCGATTCATTATGGGACGTCGGCGAATAATCCAGGCTTGCGCCATGGCGCTTGGCCTTGCTCTCGGTGGCGTCGCGGCCGCCGAGGAGTTCAAACACGTCGGCGATTTCCTCTTGCAGGCTCACTTCAAGCTCACCGGCGATAAAATCACGCCCATTCCGATGAAGCCCCTCGCCTTCCGGGTCTATACCGACGGCGTCCATGTCAAAGTCACGGCCGAGGGTGACGACGAGGCCCACACCACCTTCGACATCTATCGCTCCGACGGGATCAGCCGGCAACGCCCTGAGCGCGGCGCGTTGGAAGTGATTCCCGGCTTGCAGGCGACCAGTCATAGCGGTGGAATCCTCCGCCACCTGCGCCTCTCCCGCGAAGCCATGACCATCACCACCTTCCCCGGCGTCTCCGATCAAACCATCATCAGCTACGCCTTGGCCGCCCAACCCAAGCCCGCCGCCCAACCC
>JBAXBG010000229.1:0-4762 GCA_037142115.1 Verrucomicrobiota bacterium
ACGCTGACCCGGCGGTGGTCCTGGGGGAACTGGAACTCAAGAAACGGGAGATCATCGGCCGCTTGCGGCGGGATGGCTGGTTGGAGCTGAACAAGGAGTGCCGAGCGCCGCTCCTGCCGATGCGGCTCGGGCTGGTCACGAGTGTCGGGAGTGCGGCGTACCACGATTTCATCCAGACCCTGGCAACGTCGGGCTACGGTTTTCAGGTTTACCTTGCCGACAGCATGATGCAGGGGGAGCGGGCGGAGCCGTCAATTTTGCGGGCGCTGGATTGCTGTGCCCGCCTCGACGTCGAACTGATCTGCATCGTCCGGGGTGGGGGGAGCAAGACCGACTTGTACTCCCTGGACAACGAGGCCATGGCCCGGCGGGTGGCCGCATCTTTTGTCCCGGTGTGGACCGGCATCGGTCATGAAAGTGACACGAGCATCCTGGACTATGTCGCCCACCGCTCCTTCAAGACGCCGACCGCGGTAGCGGAGGAACTGGCGGCCCGCTTCACGCAACTCCGCCGGCAGGTAGATGAGGCGGCAGCGACCCTGTCGACCGTCTGGAGTTATCGGCGGCGACTGGCCAGGGAGGAGTTGACCAGAGCCAGGAACCGGTTCCGGCGCAGCCCGCGGCGGCTCCTGGAGCTGATGGTGGTCCGCCTGCGTGAGCAGGGCCAGGCGCTGCGGTTACTGGGACAGCGCCGGCTGCACGGCGGGCAGTATGAGGTCGGTCGATGTGGGGAGCAATTGCGGACGTTGGCGTTATCCTTGGTTAAAAGTTGGAGCGCTCAGTTGGCCAACAACCGCCGGCAATTGACAACCGTGGCGCACCACCGGCTCGGCAACAATGCCCACAACCTGGCGACATTACGGCAGCGCCTGTCCCAGGAGCGGTTCCTGGGCAGCGTACGCACTGGCCGCGAGGCAGTGTCGCAGCGCCGTGGCCACCTGCGGCGGCGGTTTCTGGCGCTTGCGAGAGCGGAACAGTCACGGCTGAGTGTCCGGCGGGAGCATTTTCGGCAGGAACGGGCGTTGTCGCGTTTGGGCGTGGCCCGTAGCAGCCTCAGCGACAAAAAGGCCACGCTGAAAGCCAGTGACCCACAGACAGCCCTGCTGCGGGGGTTTGCCCTGGTTTACGATAATGACGACGGCGCCCTGGTCCGGTCAATCGGGTCCGTCCGGGAGCAGGGACGCATCCACATCCGGCTTGCCGACGGCATGCTGGTCAGCGAAATAATTGCCAAGGAGATAAGCCATGAATGAGGGAGTGGAACCCAGCTATGAAGAGAAGGTTGCCATCCTGGACGAGATTCTGGAGCGGCTGGACCATGCCGTCACTCCGATCTATAAGCTGGCGGAAGATGTCAAGCTTGGCGCCCGGCTCATCAAGGAGCTTGATGCGAAACTCAAGCAGGTAGAGATGATGCGTTCCGGGAACTGGAAACCGAATGATGGCGACGGCTGGCGAAAAAGGGGCAGCGTATGTGGCGGGAAGTGGCTTCCGGCGCCAAGGAGCAGCGCCCGAACGAAAAAAGTCATAACACCGGCGTAAGAGCGGGCCATTGAAGCGATTCTGCTGACGGATGGTGACCACACCTGCCACTGGGTGCGCGATTAGGCGGACGTCGCTGGGTCATGGTTTCTTCTTTGCAGCCAACTCCGTGAGGGTCTTGATCAGCGTGGCGTTCTGCTCATTCACGCGAGCAAGTTCGGCGTTGAGATCCGCGGCTCTCTTCTCGATTTCGCTACCACGAGCGTCGGCCATCGTTACGCGCTCGGTTAATCCCGCCACCGCTGTGCGCAGCGTGTCAGCCTCATCCTTCGCCGCTTGCGTCGCGGCCGCCAGGACCACCATCTTCCCCTGTAACTCTTCCAGTTCGGCAATAACCTGATTGGCCAGTTCCGCCGCCTCATGTTTACCGGCTTCCAGTTCCCGGCGCGTTGCTGCGAGCGCTTCACGTTCCGCGGCGAGCCGGCCAGTGGCGAGATCGAGAGCCATGCACCAAATCTCGGCGCCAAGCTCGCCCAGCCGTTCCGCCGCGGCCGGCGGCAGGGATTCGCTTGGCGCCGGCGCCTCTTTGGCGGCTTTGCGGGCCTTCCATTCCGTCATCGCTTCCGAGATCGTCGTAAAGCTGCCGCTGCCAAGCTGTTTGCGGACCTGTGCCAGGGTCGGGTTCTGCCCGTTGGCGTCCAGTTCGTCCGCGATGGCAAAGATCTTTTCTTTGGTTACGGCCATGGCTTGCTCCTTTGTTGTAATTGTATGTTGTAGCATACGACAACATACAACAAAAAGAAAGGTATTCGACGTCCGCGGCAAGATTTCCGGCCTCGGTGGCGATGCGTGCGACGCCGGTCGTACCCGCCAATCGGCATTGAACATAGACCATATTGATATTTTCCCGCCGGTTGGGGTGATTTTCCGGCGAGTTGTTCGTTCTCTGCTTGCCAGTACCGGCGGGTGTCAAGTATTCTGCGTGCATATTCACCCATAAACCCAACAGGAGGAACAATCATGACGAAAACCGACCTCATCGCCAAGGTAGCCGAGAAGACCGGCCTCACCAAGAAGGAGAGCGCCGCCGCTGTCGATGCGTATCACGATGTCGTAGCGGAATCCTTGGCTGCCGGGCAGAGCCTGGCAATCGCGGGTTTCGGTACCTTCGATGTTTCGGAGCGTACCGCCAGGGAAGGGCGACATCCTAAGACGGGAGAGAAAATGCAGATAGCGGCCGGCAAAGCTGTGAAGTTCAAGCCGGGGAAGGCGCTGAAGGATGCGGTGAACTGAAAGCGACTCAATGAGTGTTGCGGAGCGTTCTATGGAGCGATACATTGCCATTATCACTGGCGGAAGCCGTGGCTGCGGCGTCAACCCAGGCGCCCACTGTATGTCTGCCACGAAGATAAACCGAGATCTTTGGCCGTGAAGCAATGACCGGCGGCATTAAATTTACCGCCCCGTGGGAAACGCCGCTCCTGCTCACGACGGTATTCTCGGTAATCCTCTTGGTGGGAATTGCCATGATCGGCCTCATCGTCATTGCCCCCCTTGCGCTGGTCTGGGGCTTATTCGTCGCGGCCCTTACCTTGTTGCCCCTGGCGGTTGCCGCTCTCTGCGCGATCCGAGGCTACGAGCTTACTCCGGATAGCCTCTACGTGCAACGTCTTGGCTGGCGCTCCACGTTGTCCCTTACTACGCTGCGGACCGTCCACGTCGATCCGGAAGCAACAGCGGATTCGGTCCGGGTGTTCGGCAACGGGGGGCTGTTCTGTTTCACCGGGACCTTTGCCAACGACCGGCTGGGAACCTACCGGGCGTTCGGCACTGATCGCAAACGGACGGTGGTCTTGAAGTTTGTGGAGCGTACGGTGGTAATAACACCGGGTGATCCGCACGGCTTTGTGGCCAAGACGAAAAAATTAAGAAAGCTATAAGGCTACGACCAGAGGATCAAGATGTTGAGCGCTGCGGCCGCGGGACATGCCCAGCCGTTTGATAACCAGCTCCACCAAAAAAGAGCAGACGTGAACCGAAAAATAGCCATCATCACCGGCGCCAGCCGTGGCCTTGGCGCGAATGCGGCGCTCAAATTGGCGGCACGCGGTACGGACCTGGTTCTGAAGAGTGTCTTCTTCTTGACCCAGGCCCTGGTACCGTTGATGGCCGACGGCGGCCGTATCCTCAACGTCTCCTCCGGCCTGACGCGGTTCACCTTGCCCGGACATTCGGTCTATGCGTCGATGAAGGGAGCGGTTGAAGTCCTGACCCGCTATCTGGCCAAGGAACTGGGACCACGGGGGATTGCCGTGAATACTCTGGCTCCCGGAGCCATCGCAACCGATTTCGGCGGCGGGATGGTCCGGGACAACCCGGAGGTCAAGGCCATGATTGCCGCATCGACCGCTCTCGGTCGGGTCGGGCTTCCCGACGATATTGGCGACCTGATCGCGTCTCTGGTGTCGGATGATTTGCGGTGGGTCAATGCGCAGCGTATTGAAGCTTCCGGCGGGATATTCATTTGATCCTGATGTGCGACAAATAGGCATGACCCAACTGCCGATCAGGAGTGAACGTTCAAAAAAACCCACACGGCTCATCTCACGAACAAGATCATGGATTTTCCATGAATGCAAAAAGTGTACTTTTCGCACTCACAACCGCACGGCTATTTTGTTGCCAGAAACTCACTGAAATGGATGCGAATACTGTTGCACAAAAACAAAGTGCAAATAGCGCGATAGTGTGTTAGGATTTAGCACATGGACACCTTGACAACTAACAGACTCGGCTATGCCCGTGTCAGCACCACCGGACAAAACCTCGACTCGCAGCTTGATGCGCTCAAACAGATCGGCTGTACCCGGATTTTTGCCGACAAGGTCAGCGGCATTCAAGACAGTCGCCCGGAATGGGATAAGCTTTTGGATTATGCCCGTCCAGGGGATACCCTTGTGGTAACGGAACTCAGCCGGATGACCCGGTCGCTTACCCAACTCCTGCAACTGGTCAAATATCTCGAAGAGCGCCGGATCAACATCCAGTCTCTTCGGGAAAACATTGACACTACTACTGCTACCGGTCGCGCCTTCGTCAGCATCATGGGCGCTATCAACCAGTTGGAACGGGAATTAAAGACCGAAAGAGCAGCCGCCGGCCGGGCCGCGGCCAAAGCCAGGGGGAAGAGTGGCGGGCGTCCTCGGATCGACAAGGACCTGTTGGAGCGGGCGAGATTGGTTTACGAAAATTCAGATAAGACCGCGGCGGAAGTAAGTAA
>JBAXBG010000230.1:0-4734 GCA_037142115.1 Verrucomicrobiota bacterium
GCCGCCGATGGAGACGCTGCCGGTCACGAGCGGACCCAGCACCAGGATGTCGCTGAAGGCGCCGCTCAAGAAATTCGCAGCTGCGCCATTCGCGTTCTTGCTGAGGGTGATTGCCTGGCTGGTAGCCCCGGTCAGGCTGATTGAGGTCAGGGTGGGCGAATTGATCAGCAAATCCGAAACCGTCATGGCCGTGCTGAGCGTCAGCGCCGATGGCAGCGCGACTACCGAATCGTCGAGCAGTGTCTCAACTGAAGTGATGGGGAGCACGTCACCCACCCAGTTGATGGGGGTGTCGAGCGTGGTGCCGGTCCCGGTGACCCCGCCGTCCCAGGTGATCGCGGCAAGCGCGCTCTGCGAGAAGGTGACGCTGAACCCGAAAAGGGCGATGGCGGAGAGACGGAGGAACGGATTGGATTTGGTTTTCATGGGCTGTGTTTTGAGATTGGAGATTGGAGATTTTGGATTTCGAAGTGAACGACGCAGTTTTTCGCGAGAGGTTGGCATGCTGTCCAAATTTCGCGGCGGGGTCAACCTAGCGGATTGTTGTGGTTGGCGGATGGCGGGCGGTGGTGTATGGCAAGTGTCGGCACGGATTGTCTTCCGGATTGCCGCCCCAACATGACGCGCCAGGTCCATCCACCCCGAACCCCTGTGGCGACATTAGGCCTGTGCGTGATGCTCGGGCTCGCGCCGGCGCTGCCTGCCAGTGCCGACGATACGGCAAAGGGGATCACCCACGTCCATGATGTCCGCACCTTGGGCGACGAGCAGTTGCGGGCCAAGCCAAGCGTGCGACTGCGCGGCGTGGTGCTGTATCGTTATGTGGAGGACAGCTCCTTCATTTTACAGGATGCCACGGATGCCGTTTTTGTGATCCTACCGCGGCACGCCGACCGCACTCAACCAGGCAACCCGCAGCTGAACATCGCCGTGGGATCGCTGGTGGAAGTCACAGGCACGGCCACCATGGGTGACTTCGCCCCCATCCTGGTGATCCACGACCCGGCGGACGTGCAGGTGATGGGCACGGCTCCGCTGCCCGCGCCGCAGCCACTGACGGCGGAAGCCGCGCAGACCGGCCGGCTGGATGCCCACTCGGTGGTGGCGGAAGGAGTGGTGCGCAAGGTCCTCGCCAACCCTAATTCCCATCAACCGGAATTTCTCGAAATGGTGTTTGAGGGCACACGCCTCATCGTGGAGATCAATCCTGAAGCGGCCGACTGGGATGCACTGGTGGACGCGCGCATCCGGATCACCGGGATCAGCAGCGGGGTCTGGAATAACCAAAGACAGATCACGGCCCCCTATCTGGCAGCCAATCTCAGCCGTGACATCACCGTGCTGCGCGAGGCGCCCGCAGACCCGTTCGACCTGCCCCTCAGGAGCGTGGCCGACATCATGCGTTATCGTCCGCTGGATGCTCCCGGACATCGGATTCACATTGCGGGCACGGTGCTGCACGCGCTGGCGGACGGGCGGGTCTTTGTCTTTGACGGCGAAAACACCGTCTGCGCGCAAGCTGCCGGCAGCGACAGTTTGCAAATGGGTGACGCGTGCGATGTCGTCGGTTTTCCCGGCATGAAAGAACGCGCGCCGTTTTTGGAAGATGCCATGCTGCGCGTACGGAGCCATCACGCCCCGCTGCCGGAGGCGTCCCCACATGAGGCCGCCACGGTCCTGCAACTGGGCACAGACTACGAACTGGTGCAAATGACCGCCACCCTGATGGAAACGCACCGGACCCCCGGCGGAACCGACCTGCTGCTGCAAAGCGGTGATTATCTGTTCAAGGCCAGCTTCAGCGGCCCGGATGCGGCGGGGATTTCACCGCCACTGCAACCGGGTTCCCGCTTGTCCGTCGCGGGGTTGCTGTTATTCAGTTTCCCCTCGCCCTCAATCCATAAGTTTCAGCCTAACGGTTTTTCGCTGCTGCTGCGCTCCTCCGCCGATGTGCGGGTCATCCGCAAGCCCCCCTGGTGGACATCAGCCCGGCTCTTCGGCACCTTGGGGATCTTCAGCGCGCTGGTGGTGGTCCTGGCCCTGTGGAATCATTTTCTCAGAGCGCGTGCCAAAGCGCAGCAGGAGATCATCAACACCAAGACCCGGCGCGAGGCCACCTCCGAGGAACGCGCCCGCCTCGCCCGTGAGCTGCACGACACCCTGGAGCAGGAGTTCGTGGGCATGTCCCGCCAAACCGAGGCCCTGGAACGCTCCGGGCCACTCACCCCGCAGGCGACGGCCAACCTCGAGGTGCTGCGACAGATGTTGCAACTCAGCCGCGACAACGCCCGCCACACCGTCTGGGATCTGCGCGACCCGGTGATGCTCCATGACGGGCTGGAATCCGCAATGCGCACCACGCTGCCGCGCATCGTGCACAGCAAGCCCGTGGAACTCAGGATCCAGGTCGCCATCGACCCGGCAACCGGGATTCCACCGCAAATCCAAGTCAACGTGCTGCGCCTCGCCCAGGAGGCGGTGACCAATGCCGTCAAGCACTCGGGTGCCCGCACCATCGAAGTCCACCTCACCTGCCAGGACGGCACGTTGGATCTGAGCGTGGCCGACGATGGCCATGGCGATGAAACCGGCGGCACCCCGCCGATGCCTGCCGCCGGACACTTCGGTATCATCGGCATGCGCGAACGCTGTGAGAAGTTTGGCGGCCACTTCGAGTTCCACACCCGTCCCGCTGGCGGAGCCCGCGTGCATGCGACCCTTCCAATCTGACCATCCTCCATGTCACCCTCCCCACCCATCCGCATCCTGATAGTCGATGATCATTTCATCGCCCGCAAGGGTCTTGTCGCATCGCTCTCCTCGGAACAGGACATCGACATTGTGGCCGAGGCAAGCAACGGCATCCAGGCCATGGAGATGTTCGCCCGGCACCGCCCTGATCTGGTGCTGATGGATGTGCGCATGTCACTGCAGGACGGCCTGCAGGCCACGCGCGCCATTCTCCATGAGTATCCCGGCGCGCGCATCGCCATGCTCACCGTGAGTGATGCGGATGAGGACATCCTCGGGGCGGTGGATGCCGGCGTGGCCGGCTATCTCTCAAAATCGGTGGAGCGCGAGCAACTTCTATCCGCCATCCGCCAGATTGCCGCGGGCGGCACCTGCTTCTCCCCGGAAATCCAGCTGAAGCTCGCCACCACCCACCGGGTGAGCCTCACCAAACGGGAACTTGAGGTGTTGGACGGGATCGTCACGGGCCGCAGCAACAAGGAGATCGGCCACGACCTGGACATCGCCGAACCCACCGTCCGCCTGCATACCACCAACCTGTTCAGGAAACTCAGGGTGGTTGACCGCACCCAGGCTGCCATGGCCGCCATCCAACGCGGCTTGGTCCGCATGGACTGAGGCCACCCCACGCTGACACCGGTTGCCCGCGCCCTGGCCGTAGGCGCGTTCGTGAGAACGCGCCCCGGCGTGCTGTCACCAGCACGCCTACGAGCCTGCGCTGGGCTCAATGTTGCGCCGGCAGGCATTTCTCGATCTGGGCGATGATCAGCTCCGCCATCTGGCCGCAGACCCCCTTGGGCCAGTGGACGCCGTCCTTGGTGCCGGCCGTCAGTGTGTCGAACTTGGTCTCGCACAGGCTGTAGAGGTCCACTTCGGGGATGCCGTGCTGGACCATGATCGCGTCGGTTAGCTTGTTGAGGCGGATGATCGGATCATTGCGCTCGGCGAAGAACGTCGGCGTACCGGTGTCGGGCGTGGTGCGCCACGGGGTGCAGCGGATCCAGATGAAGCGGGTCTTGGGGGCGGCTTTGAGCAGGTGCTCGACGACCCGGGTCATGTTGGCCGGGTAGGTGTCCTCGGAGCAGCGGCCGGGGGCGCCGTTCCACATGTGGAGCGTGCTGGCATTCCAGGTGACGACCTGATAGGGGCCGTTAGAGAGCACGCCGTCCCAGCCGCGCAGGGCGGGGAAATCATCGGTGATGGGTTTCAGGGAGAACCAACCGCCGCCGACCCAGTAGTCGACATAGGCGCGGCCCTTGAAGTGCTCGGTGATAAACCCGCGGTAGCCCATCGAGATCGAGTCGCCGACGACCAGGATGCGCGGCAGCGCGGGGTTTTTGATCTCCGCGCGCTGCATGAAATACTGGTCGCCGCTGTAATTGCGCATCCGCTCGGCCGTTTGATCGAAACCGGTGGGGAAGATCGCGGCAGCGTATAACTTGATGTGGCGCAGTTCATAAGGCGTGGACGCGGATTTCTGGATGCCGCCGAAGGTGAGCGGCAGGGCGCTGGGCTTGACCTCCTCGGTCATGGCCAGGATCAGGCCGTTGCGGAACAGCGTGAGCTTGCGATCCTTGGCCACCACCGTGACTTTATCAAACTTGTCGCCCAGAAAGCCCCGTTGCTCGGCGGTCTGATTGCCGTTGGTATAGAGTGTGATGGCATTGTAATCCGGAGGGAAATAGTTGAATTCGATCCCGGTCTTGTTCGCCTTGTCGGCGTTGGAAAAGACGGTGAGATTGCCTTTGGCCGCGGCCGCGCGCTTCAACTCGAACTCGATGGTGTAGTCGTTCTGGGTGCCGAGCGCCGTCGCGGGCACGGCGAACGCGTTGGTGCCGTCGAGCGTGACGACGCCCTCGACGCATTCGATTTTCCCTTGAATCGACGCCGGGGCGATGGCGTCCCGGCCGAGTTCCCAGGTCGGTTTGGGGTCCGGGGATTGGGCGTGGGCGGCGGCGGAAAGCGCGAGGGTGAGTGCGAAGA
>JBAXBG010000231.1:0-4708 GCA_037142115.1 Verrucomicrobiota bacterium
GGATGTCGTCGTAGGTCGTGTGTTCGAGGTATTCGTCGTCGAGTTCGCAGATGAAGGAACTCGGCTCACAGCCCGTTTGCTGGCCGTATTTGATCCGGGTCGAGCAATACGTTAGGGTGAGATGGTCCTGGGCGCGGGTGATGCCGACGTATAACAAGCGGCGCTCCTCGTCCTTGGTGCCCTCGGCGACGCTGCGGGTGTGGGGCAGCACGCCCTCCTCGAGGCCGACGAGGAAGACGATCGGGAACTCGAGGCCTTTGGAGGCATGCAGGGTGATCAGGGTGGCCCCCTGCTTTTTTTCCAAATCCTCGTCCTCGCGCTCGGAGGCCAGCGCGCTGTCGTCGAGGAACGACTGGAGTTTTTTGCCTTTGGCGGCATGGGCGCGCAGGCTGTCGATGACGCTTTGGATGCCCTCACCGCGCTGCTGGCGTTCGCTGTCGGTTTTGCAGGCGCGTTCGATCCACGGCAGGTATTCGATTCCCTTGATCACTCCATGCAGGACGTCGGCCGGATTGTCCTTGGCCAGGTCGATGCGGTTTTTGGCACCGGCGATCAGGGCGACGAACGCCTCGATGGCATGGCGGGTTTTGGCGGCGATCGAGTAGGTGAAATTCGGGTCGCAGAGTGCCTGCCAGACCGACTGGTTGTGTTCGCGGCTCCACTCGGTGGCGAGCACGGCGGTCGACTGGCCGATGCCGCGGTTGGGCGCGTTGAGGATGCGCAGCAGCGGGACGTCGGCGTCGGGCGCGACCAGCAGCTGGGCGTAGGCCAGCACGTCGCGCACCTCGCGGCGGTCGTAGAAGCTTTGGGCGCCGACCATCCGATAGGGGATCTTGCGCTCGCGCAGCGCGAGTTCGAGTTTGCGGCTCTGGCCGTTGGTGCGGAACAGCACCGCGAAATCCTCCCACTCGCGGCCCACGGCGCTCTTGCCGGCCATGATTTCCTCGGCGATGAACTCCGCCTCCTCGTCGTCGCCGGGCATGGCGACAATGCGCACCGGATCGCCGCCCTTGCGCGTCGAGCGCAGGATTTTCTCGCGCCGGCCGCGGTTGTGCACAATCAGGCTGTTGGCGGTGTGCAGCACCGCGTGGGTCGAGCGGTAATTCTCCTCCAGGCGGATGATTTTCGGATTGGGGAAAAACCGCTCGAACTCGAGGATGTTGGCCACTTCGGCGCCGCGCCAGCCGTAGATCGACTGGTCGTCGTCGCCGACCACGCAGACATGATAGGGCGGGCCCACGAGCTGTTGGAGCAGCCGCATCTGCAGCGAGTTGGTGTCCTGGAACTCGTCGACGGTGACGCGCGTGAAGCGCTTGCGGAAGATGTCGCGGACGTCGGCGTGCTCGCGCAGCACCCGTTCGCCTAACAGCAGCAGGTCGTCGAAGTCGACCGCGTTCTGGGCGCGGAGCTCGTTCTGATAGGCGACGCCCAGGTTGGCGAAATAATCATCCTCGAGGTCGGCGGGGTCGAGGCCCATGTTCTTGCCCTTGGAGATGGCGCCGAGCACGGTGTCGGGCTTGACCTTCTCGTCGGAGCCTCCCATGCGCACCAGCAGTTGTTTCATCAGCCCGATCTGGTCGGAATACGAGCAGATCGAGAAATTCGGCTTGTAGCCGAGTTTGTCGATGCCGCCGCGCAGCAGGCGCACGCACAGCGAGTGGAAGGTGCAGACGGTCATCTCGGAGGCCGCCTTTTTGGAGACCATGCCGCCGATGCGCTCGCGCATTTCGCTGGCGGCCTTGTTGGTGAAGGTGACCGCCAGGATCTCGGAGGCCGGGACCTTTTTTTCGAGCATGTGGGCGATCCGGCAGGTGACGGTGCGGGTCTTGCCGGTGCCGGCCCCGGCAAGGATCATGACCGGGCCGTCCAAGGCCGCCACCGCCTGGCGCTGGGCGGTGTTGAGGGAATCGAAAGAAAACGAGGAAGCCATCGGCGGGCGGATCCAAGCGGACCGCTGGCGGGCTGGCGAGGACGGAGTTTGGGGGCGTGCAAATGCCTGGTTTCACCCACCCCCGCTCACTCACTGGTTGGCCTGGTCGAAGGCCGCGTCAAAGGCGACCGCGTTGCCGGGGAAATCCAGGCTGCGCACGAACGACGCGGCTTCGGCACCGCCGTGGACGCGGTCCATGCGGATGTCCTCCCACTCGACCGAGAGCGGCCCGCGATAGCCGACATCGTTGAGCGCGACGATGATGTCCTCGAACTCGATGTCGCCGCGACCCGGCGAACGGAACTCCCAGAACCGGCGGGCGTCGCCGAAATCGGTGTGGCCGCCGAACACGCCGACCGATCCGTCGCCGTGGCTCCACCACACGTCCTTCATGTGGACGTGATAGATGCGCTGCGCGAATTCGCGGATGAACTTGACATAGTCCACGCCCTGATAGCCGAGGTGCGACGGGTCGTAGTTGAAGCCGAAGCGCTTGTGGTTGCCCACGGCGGCCAGGGCGCGCTGGGCGGTGGCGATGTCAAACGCGATTTCGGTCGGGTGGACTTCCAGGGCGAAGTTGACGTTGGCTTTCTCGAACGCGTCGAGGATGGGCAGCCAGCGCTTGGCGAAATCCTTGTAGCCCTTGTCATAATACTCCTGCGAGGTCGGCGGGAAGGCATAGATCGAATGCCAGATCGAGGATCCGGTGAAGCCGTTGACTACCGGCGCGAACTCGTCGCGGCCATTGCGGTCGGGCTTGGCGTTGAAGAACGCGCGCGCCGCCTTGGCGGTCAGGATCATCTTCTTGGCGGCGCGCTTGCGCACCCCTTCCGGATCGCCGTCGCCCCACACGTCGGCGGGCAGAATCGCCTTGTGGCGCGAGTCGATCAGGTCGCACACCGCCTGGCCGACGAGGTGGCTCGAGATCGCATAACAAGTGAGCCCGTTGTCACCTAGCAGTTCCCACTTGTCCTTGAGGTAGGACTTGCTGGAGACCGCGGCGTCGACGTCGAAGTGATCGCCCCAACAGGCGAGTTCCAGGCCGTCGTAGCCCATTTCGTAGGCGAGCGGGGCGAGTTGTTCGAGCGGCAGGTCGGCCCATTGGCCGGTGAAGAGGGTGACGGGGCGTGACATGGTCGTTAGGATTGGGGTTGGTTGCAGGCAGGCTGCGGATATCCGCCGCGCGCGGCAACACAAAAATACGCGCTAGCAGGATTGGATTTGGCGGCGCGTCGCGGTGTGCCACGCCTCGCGCAGGGCCTGGGTGAGCGGACCCGGCGGGAAGAGGGTGCGCTCGAAGCGGTCCAGCCCCATCAGCCCGCGGATCGACGAGGTCAGGAAGCATTCGTCGGCGGTCTGCAGGTCTAGCAGCGAGAGGTCGCCCTGGGTGCAGGCGATGCCGAGCTGCCCGGCCAGCTCGATGACCACGCCGCGGGTGATGCCCGGCAGGCAGCCGGAGGCGGGCGATGGGGTGAGAAGTTGGCCGTTTTTGACCACAAACAGGTTGGCGGTGGCGGTTTCGCACAGCTGGCCGCGGGTGTTGAGGAACACGGTTTCCTCGAATCCCAGGCGGGCCGCATCCGCCAGCGCGACGAGGTTTTCCGCATACGAGGCGCATTTCAACCCCGCCAGCGGCGAGCGCTCGTTGCGCATCCAGGGCGACAGGTTGGCGCTCGTCGTCGGTGGGGCGTTGGCCGCCCGCACCGCCGTGATCCAGACCGCGTGGTCGCTGCCGAGGGTGAGATCGTGGATCGACCCGCTGCCGCCGGTGATGGCCAGGCGGATGCGCGCCCGGCCGTGGGTCAGATGGTTGCGCTGGATCAACTCGCGCAGGATCGGCTGGCAATCCGGCAGGTTCGGGAGCCAGCCGAGCCGCTCGCAACTCGCGCGCAACCGTGCCAGGTGCTGCGCGGCGAAGATCGGCTCGCCGTCCACTGCCAGAATCGTTTCAAACAAGCCCAAGCCCACGGTCACCCCGCGATCCATTGGCGAGAATGAGAACTCGAGCGCGTCTAGCCATTGTCCGTTGGCCCAGAGGATGGTCATGGCTGAGAGTGTGGCCAGGCTGGCCGGTTTGTAAATCCCGCAGGCGGTCTCAGGGAGGGGCGATATCTGATCGCCCATGCCAGGTCGGGCAGATGAATAGCGATTTCTCATTGCATCGGCTTTCCATGAGCATGGGCGGACAGATTCCGCCCCTCCTTGTCATTCAACAAATGAACCATAAGTTCCTCGGGAGGCTTGCCGAAACACCGGCCCCCAGCGGCTAGCGCGCCTGGAAACCGCTGTCCTCGAGCAAGTGGCCTCCGATGACGGCGAGATTGGCCAGCTCGTCGCAGCGCTCGTTTTCGGCATGTCCGGCGTGGCCCTTGACCCACAACCAGCGGATCCGGTGCGGGGCCATCGCCACTAACAAATTCTCCCACAGGTCCTGGTTTTTCACCGGCTGCTTGTCGGACGTCTTCCAGCCCCGGCGCTGCCAGCCATCCAGCCACTTGGCGGTGATCGCCTGCACCAGATACTTGGAATCCGAGTGCAGCTCCACCTCGCACGGCTCGGTGAGGAATTCCAGCGCGCAGATCGCCGCCCGCAGCTCCATCCGGTTGTTGGTGGTCAGCCGGTAGCCGGCGGCGAGTTCCTTGCGGTGCTTGCCGCTGACCAGCACCGCGCCGTAGGCTCCCGGCCCCGGATTGCCCTTGCAGGCACCGTCGGTGTGGATGATCACGCGCTTCATGGCCGCCAGCCTGCGCCGCGCCCGGCGACCCTGGCAAGTCTTCC
>JBAXBG010000232.1:0-4688 GCA_037142115.1 Verrucomicrobiota bacterium
CCACGCGTTCTGACGAACGCGCCTGCAGGACACCCCCTGCCCTTGGGCTTGATCTTTGCGCCGAGCGAGTCGATTGTTGCACCCGCAAGGCTTGGATCCCAACCCCAGATTGAATGACCGCCCCGAAGACCACACCCCACAAGGATGACATCGCCGAATTGGAACTCTTTGAAGGGCTCTCCATGGAGAGTGTTTTTGTGGTCAGCAACGAGCGCCAAGCCGGGCTGGCCTTTGCCGAGCTCATGAGTGCGGGAACCGTAGGCTTCGACACCGAATCCAAGCCCACGTTTCACAAAGGCCAAAAATCCGAAGGCCCGCATGTGCTGCAATTTTCCACGCTGGAAAAGGCCTTCATTTTCCAGTCGGCTTGCGGCGAGAGCCACCCGGTGGTCGTCGAGATGTTGCAAGCCACCGAACTCATCAAGGTCGGCTTCGGCCTCGGCGGCGACCTCCATCAGATCTCCAACCGTTTCGGGATCCGGCCCGCGGCCATCGTCGACCTCGACCGGTCGTTCAAGAAACTTGGCTACCGCAACGCGGTCGGCGCCAAGTCGGCCATTGCCATGTTCTTCAACCGCAAACTCCTCAAATCCAAATCCATCACCACTTCCAACTGGGCCGTCCGGGACTTGTCCGAGCGCCAACTGCTGTATGCCGCCAACGATGCCTACGCCGCAATCCGGATTTTCCACGCGCTGCAGGCGGCGAGCCCAGGATTGGAGGGGCGCGCAACTCCCGCCCCGCAGACCTGAAATTTTCAGAAGGATCCTGATAATCAAGGGAAGTTGAGAATATCCGCTTGCACAAGGCGGAATTTGAGTTATCAAAACTCGTGATGAAATCAATCCTGTTGATCGCGCTTGCCACTGCCGCCGTTCTGACCAGTTCCTGCAATACCTTCATCGGCATGGGCAGGGACATGCGCCTCGCGGGCGAGGGTATGGAAAAAACCGCCAACAAGGCCAAGGGTGGCGAAGCCAGCAGCAGCGACACCTCCGGCGCGCCGGTTTACTAATTTTAGGCGCTCCGGGCGAGCGGAGTCAACCAAGAGCGGGGGCCGCCAGCTGGAGGTGAGCCCGCCAGCCACGCGGGCGTGCCCAAGGTTGAGAGCGCCCGTGGCATTGCAAGTCTTTTGCCTGTCTTTTGCCTTGCAGGAATGAAACGTGCCGCTAGTTTCAAGGCCAAGACTGGTGTGCGTCTCATGCTGGTTGTTGAAACCAAACCACTGCGTTCCAAAGATGAAATTCGCCTTGATCGCCGCCGCTGCCACATTGCTTGTCGCATCGTGCTGCCCTAATGCCTCCCCGGCCACTTCCAAGCCTGTGTATGTCACCCCATCGAAATGAGCAGGAGCAGCCGAGCTCTCCCAGAGAGCTGGGTAACCCTGTTTTGTTGAACATTCCGCTCTCATTCTTATCGTTTCACTCAAACCTACCGTATCCCATCCCATGATTCGCATTCTATCCGCACTCGTCATTTCCGTTTTCGCGCTGCTGGCCGCCTCTTGCTGCTGCACGGGTGAGTCCAAGGCTCCCGGCTTGCGTCCGCTGCCGCGCTTTAAAGAAATTCCGACGATATCCGCGCCGGCACCTGTGGTGCGTTATACGAAGTGAATGCTCGGGCTGCCGGGACGGCTCCCTGTTGACACGGCCTTTGGCCAAAACAGCAGAAAAGCGGTTTCGTACCGGGCGGGGTGGCGATATGAAGCCCAAGGCTTTTTGAAAGCGGATGCGCCATCCGCCAGGACCCATTGATTGTGTGATGAAACGCCCTTTTCCCGCCGAAACCAAAGAGCGCTTCAACGGTCAGCTGCGCCACTACCACCGCACCGGGTATAAAACCCAGCGCACGTGGGACGAGTGGGTCGATGGCAAATCGGTTGCCTCCCGATCCAAGCACTGGTGGAAGATCCTCCTTGTCGTGGGTGCCGTGCTGGCTCTCGGTGGCATCATCGTTGGCTTGGTCATCGAACTCCGGTGAGGGTTCGGCTTAGCGCGGGCTTTCTCCTGCCCGAGGCGCATGCGGCTTTGACAAGTCGGCTTTGCACAGCCAATTTCCCCCCGCCGCCGCCAACCACGGCTCTCTTTTCATCATGGGAAAAAATCTCTTCCAAAAAGTCTGGGACGCCCACACCGTCGGCACTCTCGCCGATGGTCGCACACAACTCTTCATCGGCACCCACCTCATCCACGAGGTGACCTCACCCCAAGCGTTCGGCATGCTCCGCGACCTCGGGCTGAAAGTGAAATTTCCCCAGCGCACGTTCGCCACGGTCGACCACATCGTGCCGACGATCAACCAGGACGCCCCGCAGGACCCGCTGGCCGCGGAAATGATGCAGGCGCTGCGCGACAATGCCGACGATTTCGGCGTCACCTATTTCGACCTGGCGTCGGGCAAACAGGGCGTGGTCCACGTCGTCGGTCCGGAACAGGGGATCACCCAGCCGGGCACGACCATCGCGTGCGGCGACTCGCACACCGCCACCCATGGCGCGTTTGGAGCGATCGCCTTCGGCATCGGCACCACCCAGGTGCGCGACGTGCTCGCCACCCAAACCCTGGCGCTCGAGGCGCTCAAGATCCGGCGCATTGAGGTGAGCGGCGAGCTTCGCCCCGGCGTCTACGCCAAGGACGTGATCCTGCACATCATCCGCCTGCTGGGCGCGAAGGGCGGCATCGGTTACGGCTATGAATACGCTGGCGAAACCATCGAGCGGATGTCCATCGAGGAGCGCATGACGGTGTGCAACATGTCCATCGAGGGCGGGGCCCGCTGCGGATATGTCAATCCGGATGCCAAGACCATCGCCTACCTGCAGGGCCGCCCGTATGTCGACATGACCGACTTCGAGGCCACTGCCGCCCGCTGGCTGGCGTTTGCCTCCGATCCGGACGCCCACTACGACGACCTTGTGCGGATCAACGCCGCCGACATCGAGCCGACCGTCACCTGGGGGATCTCCCCGGACCACGGGATCTCGATTTCCGAAAACATCCCTGACCCCGCCAAAGCCGCCACTCCGCTGGAAGAGGCGTCTATCCGGGAAGCTCTGGCCTACATGAAACTTGCGGCCGGCACGCCGATCAAGGGCGTGAAAATCGACGTGGC
Source organism: Verrucomicrobiota bacterium (assembly GCA_037142115.1). GTDB lineage: Bacteria > Verrucomicrobiota > Verrucomicrobiia > Verrucomicrobiales > Akkermansiaceae > Luteolibacter. Next base: position 3,112 of record JBAXBG010000232.1, read on the forward strand.
GTTCATCGGTTCGTGCACCAACGGCCGGCTGTCCGACTTCCGCGAAGTGGCGAAGTTCATCCGTGGTCACCACGTGGCGGCGGGCGTGACCGCGATCGTGGTTCCCGGCTCGCAGATCGTGGCCATCCAGTGCGAACAGGAAGGCCTGCCCGATATCTTCCGCGCCGCCGGCTTCGAATGGCGCGCCGCCGGTTGCTCGATGTGCCTGGCGATGAATCCCGACAAACTTGTCGGCGATCAACTCTGCGCCTCGTCATCCAACCGCAACTTCAAAGGCCGCCAGGGCTCGCCCACCGGCCGCACTGTGTTGATGTCGCCCGTCATGGTGGCCGCCGCCGCCATCAATGGCTGCATCACCGACGCCCGCGAGCTGTTCCATCTGGAAACGCCCGCCGCCGTCGCGTAACCTGCCAGTGCCATGAAATCCAGCGCCGCCATTCAACTGCCGATCACCGCCGCCGAGTATCTCGAGGGAGAACTGCGCTCCGAGAATCGCTATGAGTTTGTCGACGGACGAATCTATGCGATGTCGAGTGCGAGCCTGCGGCACAACTCGATTTGCGGTGAGATCTACGGACTCCTCAAGGCACACCTCCGGGGTGGCCCTTGCCGCACCTTGATCGAGAGCGTGAAGGTCCAGATCAGCGATGACCTCGGTGAATCGTTTTACTATCCCGATGTCTTCGTGACCTGCGAAACCCAAGACGATGACTCGCACGTCGTCCGCCATCCCAAGCTCATCATCGAGGTGCTCTCGCCGTCCACCTCGCGCAATGACCGCGGCGAAAAACTCGCCAACTACCAGCGGATCCCGAGCGTCGAGGAAATCGTCCTCATCGAACAGGACTGGCCGGAACTCGTGATCCGCCGCCGCTCCGACCGCTGGAAACGCCACATCTTCACCCAGCTCGATTCCATCATCCGGCTCGAATCCATCGACTTCGCCGCTCCGCTGGCCGCCTTCTATCAATCCGCGCCGTTCCCTCCCGATGTGGCGCGGCCGTGGTATCTCATCAACCGCGAGGACGGATGATAGAAAATTCTAAATTCTAAATTCTAAATTCCAAACTTCAGACTCCGCCGTTTCAGTATTTCAGCTTTCAGCTTTACCCATCATGGCCCTCGATCCAGTTACCCAAGTCTCCGGCCGCGCGGTTTTCATTCCCGGCGCGGATATCGACACCGACCGCATCATTCCCGCGCGGTTCATGAAATGCGTGACCTTCGATGGCCTCGGCGCCTACGCGTTCTATGATGTGCGCTTCGACGAACACGGCCACCAGACCGAGCACCCGCTCAACGACCCGCGCTTCACCGGCGCGTCCATCCTCGTGGCCGGCGTCAATTTCGGCTGTGGCTCGTCGCGCGAGCACGCGCCCCAGTCGCTGCGCAAATACGGCTTCAACGGCATCATCGCCGAGTCGTTCGCCGAGATTTTCTTCGGCAACTCGACCACTCTCGCCATGCCCTGCGTGATCGCCACCGCCGCCGCCGTCGCCCAACTGCGCGCCGCCATCGACGCCGACCCCGCCACGACCGTCACCATCGACGTGATCGGGCTGCGCGTCCGCACGTCC
>JBAXBG010000233.1:0-4668 GCA_037142115.1 Verrucomicrobiota bacterium
GCGTGATGGGTTCGCGCTGGTACTGGTGGAGCAGCGCGATGGTGTCGATGAGCGTGAGGTATTTCTCATGGTCGCGGCGGGTGCGCGTGCGGCCGCTGGTGAAGGTCAGGTGCCGGGCGAAGGGGTTGGCGATGAGCATGGGCTGGATCAGGCGCTGGGCGTTTTGCATGACATGCAGGATGTCGCGGCGGCGCTCGGCGGCGAGGATGCCCTCGATGGTGCGCGCCTCGCGCTGGAGGTGGTGAATGCGCTCGGTTTGCTCGCGGGACTCATCGACTGTTAGAACGAGGCAGCGGTTCATCAGTTCCTCGTCGATGTCGATGGCGGTGGTGGTGAACAGGATGGCGACGGGACCTTCGACATGGTATTCCTGGGTTTCCATGCGCCCGCTGTGCGGGTCCTTGCCGGTGCTGGCGATGGTGAGTTCGCCCTCGGACTGCAAGAGCTTCAAGGCATAACCCGCCTTTTCCGCACCCTCCTCCTCGACGATGGCCAGGATCTTGTGTTTCAGATTGCCCTCGCCGAGATAATACAAACTCTGGCCGGTCATGGCCGAGTATTTCACCTGCTCCTCGCCGGGGAAGAAACTCAGCACCGCATCCATCAGCGTGGATTTCCCGGCGGCACTGGTGCTCTGGATGATGACGGCGAGCGGCTTTTTCAACTTCCGCGACGCGCAGGCGAGATACGCGGCCAACAGGTTGGTCTCCTCGCCGACGATCCCCGCTTCGTCATAGGCCGCGGCGATGCGTTGGAGCAGGTCCGGGGCGCGCAGCAGTTCGAGCGCCGCGGCCTCGTCGTGCGCCGAGAGGCCGGCGCCGGGGGCTTGGTCACGCGGGCCGTTGAGGCGGGCCTCCTGGCTTTGTTCGAGGGCGAGGAGCAGCTTGCCGAGGTCGCGTTTGAGCAGGTCCTTTTCCAACAGGGTTTCCTCTGCGGCGCGTTCGATGAACTTGCGCCGCTCGCCGTCGCGGTAGAGGTCGAGGCTGTCAACATGCATCAGGCCCTCGCAGGTGAGGCGCAGGGTGATCTTGAGCGATTCCGGGCCGTTGTTCTTCTCGAGTCCGCCGATCCGATAGAGCCGCGGCCCGAACGCGGCCTCGTGGCAGTCGCCGACTTTCGTCAGGGCGGATGGCGGCGCTTGCTCCGGACCATTTCCCTTTTTAGCCGCCGGAATTCCAGCGGCTAAAGAGGAAGAAGCTACTATATTATTAGTAGAAACAGGCGCGACCGGGTCATTGACGGAAGCCGCCGACACCACGGACTTTTGAAGGGATCGGCCGCCCAGCCATTCCGCCGAGCGAACCGCTTGGCGCAAGGCTTCCCCGCCCTGGTCGAGGGCGTATTGATTGGCGTCCATGCCCCACGGAAACTTGACCGCAAAGCACTCGATGCCGATGGCCTGGAGCCGGGCGGCCGCTTCGGCGGTGGCGGCTTCACCGGCTTCGTCGGCATCGAAGGCGATGCGCACGCTGTCGATTTTGGCGGCGCGGATGGCATCGAACAACTCGGCGGTGAAGTTCTTGGCGCCGAAGGTGCAGGTGGCGGCTGCCATCACCGCCGGTCCGGCTTCGGACTCGTGGCGGATGAATGTCAGGGCGTCGAGAACGCTTTCGGTGAGGATGATCTCGCGGCTTGTTAGGGCGGCCGGGTTGAAGATCCCGGCGAGGGGTTTTGGCAGATAGAGGTGGCGGTTTCCCTTGGGGGTTTTCGGGTCGATGCGCCGTCCGTAAAGCTGGACGATGTGGCCTTCCTGCCCGTGCGGCCCGCACTTACGGATCGGGATCACGAGGCAGCCCCGCAGGTGTTCGCGGCCGTTTTCCCGATAGACGCCCGCCGCTTGCAGATGCACGCGGATTTGCGCACCCTGGTTGCGGTTTTTGTGAGGGATGCCAAGCCCCAGCGTGCGGTCGGCGAAGCCGATTTCAAACCGCTGCCACAGCTCGGGATCATCGAGGCCGCGGCTGGTTAGGTAGTCGCGGGCGGCTTGGTTCAGGGGTTTTGACAGGCTTTGCGCGTAGTAGTCTGCCACTTGTTCCAGCAGCGTCGAGTCATCGGCACTTTCATCTAGCGGACAGGACAACTTGGGAATGCTGGCCACCTTCTTCGGCGTGCCATCCCCCGCCGCGAACGCGTTGCCTCCTGATAGAACCTCGAACGCATGGCGGAAGCTCACGCCATCGAACTTTTCCACGAACTGGATCGCGTTGCCGGTCGCCCCGCAACCCCCCGCCATGCAGCGCCACAGGCCTTTGCCGGGCGTGACGATGAGATTCGCGGTTTCCCGGTCCTGGTGAAACGGACAAAAGCCCGTCCAGTTCCGCCCCTGCTGTTTCAAGACGACGCCCCGGCTCTGGATCAGGGCGATGAGATCGGCGTCGGCCTTGATGCGTTCGATGGATTCGTTGGGGATGCGTGCCATGGTCAGGGTTTTTGGGGTTGGGGATTTGCCGCGGGTTTGCGCTGCTGCCGGTCCCATTTGACCCGCAGGCCTTTCCAGCAGGGCGAGTCCTCATAATATTCCTCCCGCCGCCACGGATCGAAGCGCAAGCCGTCGGTGACAAAAAGCCATACCCACCGCGCCGCCGTGCGCTCCGGATGTTTCAGCACGCGGGCGAGCATCGCCCGGCCGTCGTCGCCCCAGCCGCATTCCTTTTTGAGGCGTTCGCACCATGCGTGCTGCCGCGCCTCGCGCATCACCGCCCGGCCCAGCGTGGCGAGACAGGCGGCAAGGCCGCTTGCCAGCGCGAGGCGTTCCCAGTGGTCCCAGGGCCAGTCGCCGGGTGCGCAAAACGGCGGGCGCGGCGCTACAGGCGCGAAGATGGGGAATGGCGGCGGGTTCATGGCAAAAAGGGTGTCAAGTTTGAAGATGCAAAATTGGTCTCGCCGGGATTATGTAGCAATGCTACTTTGTCGCAAGCCAAATGTTCCAACGCTTCATATTCGCCATGTATCATCAGGACATGCCCAAAGGACGCCCCTCCGATTCCCCGCGCACCGAGTTCGGTTCGCGGTTGGTCGAACTCCGCGAAAAGAAAGGATTCACCCAAAGCCGGGTCGCCGCGCATCTTGGGATTTCGCCACGGGCCTACGCGTTTTGGGAGCGGAAGCCGGTGGCCTTGCAAGCCGAACAAATCGCCAGGCTGGCAGACATATTCGAGGTGTCCGCCGACCTCATTGTCGGACGCGAGGCACCCAAGCCGAGGCGCAACGGCCCACGGGGCAGGCTCGAAAAACTCTTTGAGGTGGCCAGCGATTTGCCGCGTGTGCAGCGGGATCGGATCGCGGCGATTCTGGAGCCGTTCGTCAAAGAGCATGCGCCCGGCTGATTGTTTCACCGGTGCCGGGCTGTGGAGTTGTTCATGGTATAGACAAGGTTAGGAGCCGGGGCGGCGGGCGCTGTCGCGCCCATCCGCCACCCGGCTCCCGCCTGCCGTCACGTTGCAACTTGACCGGTGTCCGGTGTGCGGCGCGTCCCTTTCCATTGTCGCCGGCCCCCGATGAAAACCGGATTTGGGGGCAACGCAAAACCGCCAGGCACCTCCCACATGCCGCGCCAAAAATGATGACACCGGGAAGGGCGCGTTTCATGCGCCCGGATTTTTCCGGTGCCTCACCTGTCAAGGGTGAGGCACCTCCAGGGGGATCAAAGGGGGGAGCGCCCCCCTTGCCAGAAGTTATCGGGGACCCGATAACGTAGCTGGCCCAATATTGGGTCACCTAAACCCGGCGTAAACTGGGTGGTTTCTGCGGTGCCTGCGCGCCTCCGAGGCTGGCACGTCGTGGTCGTTATCGTAGCGGCAAGGTGACGATGGCGCAGAACAAACGAGAGTGTAACAATTTGGTAAAATGACTCGATTATATTTCAGCCTTTAACAGCTATGCCTTCAATGCCTGTTATTTGGGACTGACATCTTCGCCGATGTTCGAGTCATGAAATAATTCAAGAAAATCAACGTGCTTGTAATTAGGTTTGCGACATTATCCATGATAATATGCATGCTGTTTTCTGGGTTTCTTACACAGCCAATTGACGCAGCAAAGACAAATTGAAGCGCACAGAAAAAAAGCATGCCTTCAACGAGAGTTTTCAAGAAGTTTTTTGACATGACGCGATTTCGGGATAGGCACTTTGCTTCCTTGAGGCCAAAGATGCATATTGTAGCCTATTTTAGTTTTTGCAAGGGCAGAGCCCGTCGCATTTGGCATGTTCTGCTTTTACCCTTTCTTTAAATTCGGATTGGAACGAAGTGATCATGACCAAAATACTACCACCACCAGTAGTCATAATCCCTGCTCGCGTCAGAGCAGAGACAGCCACAGTATAACCGCCTGAAGCAGCAACAGCCATGGAGCTGCCAGCTAGCCATTTAGCCCACTCAAGCTTAATGTTAATATCAGCTGCATACGCGTCCCAAAAATCGTGACATTTTTTCTTACACTGAGGAACCCCATTTTCGTTTGGTGCGCCTGTTGGATCACCAGGTGGCGGAGGTCCTACTAAATCATTTCCTGCGTCATCACGATACATTCCTGAAACATCAATATAATTCACCCCATCATTGCCCACGAACCCATACAGATTCACCCCACCTTTCTCCCCGATGGGATCTCTCGATGGCCAATAGGGGATACCCGACACGGGTTTCGTAGCCGTAGGGAGGATTTTCC
>JBAXBG010000234.1:0-4659 GCA_037142115.1 Verrucomicrobiota bacterium
CCGCCTTCAGGCGGTTTCTTTCGGCAGCCACGTGTGAAAAGGGACAGACCCTTTGTGAGGGATTTGCCAAGGAAAACGGGGCAAAAAAATCCCGCCGTCGGCCGAGCCGAGGGCGGGATGGGAACGAGGATCAAGCCGGCTCAGAATTTCTGGGTGCGGGTGTGATCGAAGTAGCTTTCAGCGCCGAGTTCAGGCGGGAATTCGGAGAGGCCGTCGTGGACGTTCATCTCGATGCGATTGTCTTCACCGCAGCGTTCGTAAGGCGGTTTGAAGGTGCCGCGATAGGTCGGGCAGGTGAAGGTGACGAGTTCGTAGAAGCCATAGCCGAGGCGGCGCAGCGCGCGGCTGGTGCCATCCACCGCGCCGTAGGTCGAGCCCCCCTTGCGGCCGACTTCCTCGTTCTTGCGGACGATCTGTTCCGGGATTTCCATGACTCCATACAAGATATTGCTCAGGGCACGTCCGAGTTTGCGTGTCGAGTTGTAGGTCGAGCCGGGAGGCGCTTGGATGTCTGCCGAAGCAAGCAGGGTGAACGAGGCGAAAACGCTGGCGATAACGAGGAGTTTTTTCATTCCGAGGAGAAGTTAATGATCCCTATCCGGGCTTGGCAACGCGAAAGTTCAGGATTTTGTTTTTGAGTGCCAGCCCCCGGCGTGACCGGATGTGGAAAGGCAAGTAACTGCCAACAACTCACCGCAGAGTCGCAAAGGCACGCCGAGCCATGGCCTGCGATTGTGAAAAAATCATCCTTGGCGTGACTCTGCGATCTCCGCGGCTTTGCGGTAAATCTGGATGTTACTCGGGAGGGCGGCTCACAGCTCAAAGCTAAGGACGCGGATGATGCCCGGGGTGGCGCGGAGGCTTGCGAGCAGTTGCGCGGGGGGCTCGGTGTCCACTTCGATCACGGTGACGGCGCGGGTGCGGTCGCTGGTGCGGGAAAGTGCCATGTTGGCGATGTTGACCGAGGCCCCGCCGAGCGCGGTGCCGATCATGCCGACAATGCCGGGGCGGTCGTCGTTTTCGACAAACAGGAGGCGGCCGCTGGGGTTGGTTTCGACGTTGTGGCCGGCGATGTGGACGATGCGCGCGGCCTTGCCGTGGAAGGTGCCCGCGACGGTGCAGACTTCATCGCCCTTGATGGCGGAAACTTCGATCAACTCGGTGCAGTTGGTGGCCAGCGCGACGGTGGACTCGGTGACCTGGAGGCCCAGGGTCTTGGCGACGGACGGGGCGTTGACCAGGTTGACCTGGGCCTCGTCATAGGCGGCCGACAGGTAACCGGTGAGGGTCATGCGGGTGATGAGCTCGGTGTCGAGTTCGGAAACCGGGCCGAGGTAGGAGACGCGGATCGTGTCGCTCTGGGCCGGGGCGATTTTCGACAGCAGCTTGCCCAGCGAACTGGCGAGGTCGAGGTAGGGGCCGACACTCTCGAGCGTGCGGCTGTCGAGGTTGGGCATGTTGACGGCGTTGCGGATCTCGCCGGTGAGGAGGAAGTCTTTCACCTGATAGGCCACCTCGATGCCGACGTTTTCCTGGGCTTCGGCGGTGGAGGCACCGAGGTGCGGGGTGAACACGCACTTTTTGGCGGCGAACAACGGGAACTCGGCGGTGGGCGGCTCGCTTTCATAGACGTCGAGCGCGATGCCGGCCAGGTGGCCGGTGTCGAGCAACGCCTGGGCGGCGGCTTCATCGACCAGGCCACCGCGGGCGCAGTTGACGACCAGCGCGCCGCGGTTCATCAGGCGCAGGCGTGAGTCGTCGAGGATGTGCTTGGTTTCCGGGGTGAGCGGGATGTGGAGGGTGACCACGTCCGCGCCGGTGAGCGCCTCGGCGGCGCTGGCGGCCAGCTCGACTTTGAGCGATTGGGCGCGGGCGGCGGTGAGGAAGGGGTCATAGGCGACCACCGTCATGCCGAAGGCTTGGGCGCGCTTGGCGAACTCCGTGCCGATGCGGCCCATGCCGAGGATGGCGAGGCGCTTGCCGTTGAGTTCGACACCCTCGAAGGATTTGCGGTCCCACTTGCCGGCGATCATCGAGGCGTGGGCCTGCGGGATGTTGCGCGCCAGCGAGAGCATCAGGGTGAAGGCGTGCTCGGCGGTGGAAATCGTGTTGCCGCTGGGAGTGTTCATCACCACCACGCCGTGGTCGGTGGCGGCACCGCGGTCGATGTTGTCCACGCCGACCCCGGCGCGGCCGATGACTTTGAGGTTCTTGGCCGCGGCGAACACCTCAGGCGTCACTTTGGTCTGGGAGCGAACCACCAAACCGTGGTAATCGCCAATGATTTTGAGGAGTTCCTCGGGTTTGAGGCCGGTGTTGACGTCCACGCTGATGCCTTCGGCGTTGCGCAGGGCGTCCACGCCTTTTTCCGAGATCGGGTCTGAAACCAACACGCGATAGTTTGCCATAGGCCTTGGGAATTAAACTACCGTCCCCCGGCTGGCAAGGGTTTGCGAAAAAAATTCCCAATCTCACGCCCGGCGCGCGTCATCCGGTCGCTGCTGGCGCTGGGAGGCGAGCGAAGTGGTGGCACTGGCAAAGGAAATGACGGCACCTGCGCCGGCGGCGTGGTCACCGCCGAGTCGGGGCTCGACGGCCAGCACGGGGAACCGGTAGCGCGCCCGCCGCCGCAACCCCGCCCAGATTGCACAGGCGACGACCAGCGCGCCGGTCAGCGCCGCCGCCGGTAGCGCGAGGAGCCGCGCCTTGTTCATCAGCGGCTGCAACTTGGCCAGCAGCAGCGCTTTTTTATCAGGTGGTTTGGCGGGCTTGTCGTCCGTGGAGGTGATGGGAGCGGCGGCCGCAGAGCCGAGGCCCGAAAGACGTTCCATCCAATAGACGCGGATCGACATCTGGACGAGAAACGCCTCGAGTTGGGCGGAGCTGTGGTCCTTCGCCACCGCCTGCATGATCGAGCTTTCCAGAGCCCGGCGCAGTTCGGCACCCGACACCGAGTCAGTGAGAGCGGGGCTCAGGTGCAACGCCGCCCGGCGGGGAGCTCCCTGATAGTAGGTGATGATCGCCGCCGGCCGGCCGGTCGCGAACAAGCGTTCGGGCAGTTCCTCGGCCCGCAGCTCGCACGGGATCTCCTGATCGCCTTTGAGCACATACACAAACAGGTCGATCGCGGAATCCCCCGCATGATAATTCAAAAAACCCAGCCGATCCCGCGCGTCATTGGCACTCAACACGCCTTGCGGATCGACCAGAAAGGTGCGCGGCCGCTCGGCGAAGTAGGCCGCCCAGAATTTTTCGGGGACTTGGGGTGCCGGGTTTTCGCTGGCGGCGATTTCCTTGGCCGTTGGCGGGGCGAGGTCGAGTCTCTCCTGCGGGCCGGGCGGTGGGTCGGTAGTGAGCAAGCCACCGTCAACCCGTTCGGCGGCGTGCTCGCCCTCATGCCACGCCGGAAGCGCGGGTTCCTCGCTGCTGATCGCGGATGCGACCAACCCGATGGCGGCCAACCCGCCTGCCAGCCAGGTGTTCATCGGGGGCCCTCCGTGATCTCAGCGGCCTCGGGATGACGGCGCAGGATCCGGTGGTCCCGCTCGTCGGTCCTGACGTGCGATTCAACCTTCTGTTGGAAATGGCGGGGATGGCGGTGTGCCTGCCGGCTGCGTTTGCACAGCACCGTTTCCAGATGGCTGAGTGCTTTGACGAATCCGTCGGCATAGCGCCCTTCCAGCCAATAGGCGTGGGCCCGGGACAGGCAATCGAAGGTGTCCGATTCCTCCAAAAATGGATCCAGCAGGTAACCGAATACCATTCCGGCCGTCTTCGATTCCGGATCCAGGGTGATCAGGATGCCGGCGGCATTCGCCTCGCCCGCAGGTTGGTCCTCAAACTTGGCGCGGTTGAGCAACCAAAATCCAAATTGCCGGAGGTGGGCCGCTTCGCCCAGGGTGCCGGTATAAATCGCCGCGAACAGCTGCGGCAGGCGCCGCGCAATCCGCTGCATCGCCGCTTCCACCCGCTCGCGATCCCCATGCCGCAGAATCCCGGCTTTGTCGGTGAGCCCCCTCAGCCGCGCCGGCGGCGGCCCGAACCGGGCATCGGCGTCCACAATGGAAAATCCGCAATGCGGGCATGATGCCGCGGCTCGGTGGATTCGTTGGACGCAACGCGGACACTTCATGGCTTGAGGATGCGCGGTTCTACGAAGAACCCCGTAGTTCGTCAAAGCGAAACATCAACCACCCCGGAATAATTCGGACGCAGGACAAAAAAATCATCCTAGACATGTAGAGTGCCGCCGTGACTCAAGGCGGGGCGATATCCGATCGCCCTGGCCCATGAGGGGGCAATGCAAAGCGATTCTCGCGTTTCATTGGCTTGCCATGGGCTTCGGCGGATGGTGAGCCGATTTGCAGCCCAAATGGCATTGCCATCGTCATTTCATCCTCACGGCGGACGGATTCCGCCGCTCCTTGGGAATCGGGGTCAGAATCGGGGTCAGTGGGAATCGGGGTCAGTGTGCAAATCTTGACTACTGCTCTTGAGGTCGCAGACTTCAGCAATGCCATGCAGCCTGCGGTTGCAGTTTTCCAGACGCTGGCGGATTACATTCATCTCAATCCCGTGCGGGCGGGGTTCGCGAGACCAAAGGTGGGTGATTTTGTCAAGATTTGCACACTGACCCCAATCTCCTGATTGTCGACCACC
>JBAXBG010000235.1:0-4643 GCA_037142115.1 Verrucomicrobiota bacterium
GGGTAACCCGCCACGCGACTTTAGAAAAGTCGTCGGACACTTTAGAAAAGTCGCCTCGGTAGAAAAGATGGCCGGCATTGCAGGATCCCCGCAGAGCGCTTGCAGGCTGGATGCAGCGATGACGCAAGAGGGGATACGATCCGCCTAGATCCAGACGATGTTGTCGGTTCCGGACTGGCGGAACCGATTGACCAGGTCGCGGTAGGCGAACCGGCCTGGAGCGCCAAGGGTCAGACCGATCTCCCCGGTGGCCAGGGTGGCGGTATAGCCCGAGATCATCGCCCCCATGGCTGCCAGTTCCGCGCCCAGCCCGGAGACGTTGAGGCGGCCGCCTACCGCGTGGGCGGCGGGGATGGCGGGAGCGATGTATCCGACAGTCCCCTCGTAGGGCAGCCAGTTCTGGGTGGCGAGCAGGTTGGTGGCCAAATCAGAAGGGGGATTGATGAACGCGTAGTCCTCAGAGCGGATGAGAGTTGTTGCGCTCCAGGCCGTCTGGACCAACGGGACCGTGACGCTGCACGTGGTGGCGAATATCCGGTTGGTGGTGAGAATGCCATCGAGCCCGATGGTGAGGTAGTAGTAAACCTGAGCCCCGATAGCTTTGGCCCAGTTAGGGGTAGCCGGCTCAACGCCCCCAGAAGTGTGATAGTAGACCAAACCAGCGTAAATAGTGGCGGTGACCCGTGCCTGAATACATGGGATCCCATCATTCGCCCACCATTCCTTGGAAGTGCCGAGGGTCAAAAAATATCCGTATCCAGATGGGATAGCTGAACCGTCTGCGTCAGTGATCGATGGGGCAACGCCAGGAAGATCCCATGCCCCTTGGCCAGCACAAGCGTTGATATGGTAGGTTCCAACGGCTCCTGTCGTCAATCCAGATGCCCTGAGCCGATCATCATATTGGAGGAGCATCGCCACCGTGTTACTGGCCACAGGCGCTGAGGACACGACTACGTTGTCGGTGAAATCGGCCGGCAGCCAGGTATCGAGCTCCGGACCGGAAATCATCACCGGTTGGCGGCGGGGAAGGCCGGAGGTGGCGGTGCCAGCGGTGAGGGTTTGCCAGGTCGTGACGCGCTCATTGGCGACGGTTGCGCGGGCCGCATAAAACACCGAAATCGTCTCGACCTGGAGGTCCAGACGAGGAGAGACATCGATGTTGGGCACGGTGACCGAATCGCTAGGCGCGAGCGTGAGAACGGTGGCCGCGCCGCGCCGCTGCATGCACAGCGCCGGGAATGCCGTATCGGATCCTGAATAGTCAAAATAGAGCAGCCCGTCGGCCACCCAGCGCATCACTTCGGAGAACGCCTCTGCGAACGATATATTGCGCAGCGACAGACGCGGAACATTGAAACAGGCGGCGAGGCTGCCTGCCCGGATCGGAGCTCCCAGGGTGATGGCGCGGGCGATCAGCGAGGAGAGAAAAGCGGATGGGCTGCCGGTGGCGAAAACGAATGCCGAACGCTCTTTGTAGGTGCCGCCCTGGTCTGGAATGTCCGACGAAAGAAAGATCTGCGCCAGGTCCCACCACGGGCCGGAAACCACGATGGAAGCACTGTAATTCCCCCCCTGGAAACGGATTCGGCGCTTGGTGACCGTGCCGGTGAAATACCGCGCTCCATCGCGATAGAGTGTGATCTTTTGGCCGAGGTCGGGGACCAGCGTGGTAGCCTGTCCTGGAGTGGCGAGCCACACCGTCCAGGACATCGTATCCGTGGCCAGCGAATTAATTTCCACCACTGCGCCCTGGGCCTGCAATGCGGGCAGCGTGTGCGTGGTGGCATCGACCGTTTTCCCGGTCTGGCCTTTGATCGTCCAGAGGATTGACATGAAATCAGGGGTTGGGGTTTTTCAGCTGGTCTTGAATCCCGATGATCGTGCGATGCACCTCATCGATCTCCGTCCGCTGTCCGGACAGAACGTCGGCGGCGGTTCTCAATAAGGTATTGGTTGCGTCCTGGTTTTCGATGATTTTGCGATAGGTAGTGCGGGACGCGTCGCTACCACTCTCCATTTTCGCCTGGAGTTGCATGAGCAATTGCGTGGCCTCATCCAACTCGGATTTCTGTAACCCATCCCCGTTGATCTGTTTGAGCTTATCAACGATTTTGGTGACGTCGGCAGTGCGGGCCCCGGCAGGGATTTTCGCCAGGATCTCTTCCATCAGCTTGGTAGTCGCTTCCGCTGCCTTTTGCTCCAGTCCGGCCAGGGCAGGATTGTTCTGCTGCGCGAGCTCAGCACGGTTAGCATCCTTCTGTTTGGCGAGCGCAGTTTGCGCCTCCAAGGCAGCGTTGGCCGCCTTCACCTGGTCCGCCGCCGCCTTGGCTTTTGAGTCCAGTTCCACCACCTGTTTGCCGAGTTCAATCAATGACTTCACCCCTTTCTCATTGCCCTTTACCAACTCATCCAGATCCGTCTCGATTTTCGCCTTAACCTTGGTGGTTTGTTCCTTCCCATCTGCGCCCGTAGACTTGACCTCAGTCTCCTTCACGGATCGCGATGCAGTCTGGTTGATCAGAGTGATGGTGGAGGCAATTTTAGCCGTTAAATCATCGAGTTTCGCCTGGAGATCTCGGGTGCTCAGTGAGTTTCCTTGTTCATCGTAACTGGGGTGTCCAACCGATTTTTCCCGCAGGTTGTTGAATGCATCCTTCTGCTCCTTTTGCAGAGCATCCAACTGGTCATCCAATATCCGCCTCTGGATCATCTGCTGTTTCAGAGCCGCGATTTGGGCCTCGCGGTCTGCGAGCTCGGCCTCGGCGACGGCCTTGCCCGCGATAGCGGCTTGCATGGCCTTTTCATCCGCCTGCTTTTGATTAGAAATTTTCTGCAATTCCAAATCGTCCAGTGCCTTCTTCTGGGCAAGGTCGGCCGTCACGCTGGAGAGGTTGATTGCTGCCCGCTGTTTGTCTGCCTCGGCCGGGGTATATTCGCCCGCGCGCTCTTTTTTATCTACTGTCCGCAGCGCATCCTCGGTTCGGAATTTCGCCATCGCCGCCTCCTGCACCAGGGCCGCTTTCAGCGACTCGACATAGCCGTCCAATTTGATCCGGTTTTCCTCGATCGATTTCTTTTGCTCGTCGAAGGTCTGGACTAGCGTCCGGCTATCCAGCGCCTCCTGTTGAGTCTTGACCGCCTGCAGGCTCTTTTTTAGTTCCAGCAATACCTTGGCGACATTGTTGATACGCGTGTCCGAGTCGCCGACTTCGGAGAATGCTTTGGACAGCGCCGGCAGCCCGAATACTAGGACAGGAATCAGCGCCGCAATCGCGCTCAGACCCAGCGACATCCCACCGGTGAGCACCCCGGCCGCTCCCATCGAAGCTAGCAGCTGGGGAGCCTGCTGGGCGAACGCAGTGGCGGCAGAAGTTCCCGCGCCAACCTGCACCGCGAAATCCTGTATTTGGTATCCTGCCTGAGTGGATAGGTATCCCATCTTCCCCATGGACGCGTTGGAAGAATCGATCTTACCGTTCAGGGTATGCACTGCCGGACCGGCACGCTCTGCCGCCTGGGTCAGGTTGTTAAAACCCTGGATCTCTGCCATGCGGTTTTGGATCATTTCCGCCTGGGTGTCGGCCTGGCGGACGCGGGCCTCAATCAGATACGCGGCGTTGCCGGAAATATCCGATTTCCCGGACTGGATATTGGCCAGTTCGGCATCCAGCATTTTCGCGCCGGTCGTCACGCGGGTCAGCTCATACTCCAGCTGCTGAAGTTCGCTCAACTCGCCTGATTGCTCGGCGATGAATTGCTGTTTGTCGACCTTCCGCTCGGCTTTCTTGATCGCCGCGTCGAGCTTTTTGACGGCCTCCTCGGCCCTCTCGGCTCCGCTGGTATCCGCCGGGGTGGTGATGTTGACTTCGATGTCGGGCATAATTGGGGGTCGTTAAAATCAGAGCGCCGCAATGGTTGGGATGGCGGCGCGAATCGCATAGGGCAGGGTCAGGATCACCTCCGGTCCGGAGGGCAATCCGGGAGGTAGCGAGACGATGACCGCCGGCGTGTAGGTGGCAGATTGGGCGGCGGATGAAATGACCAGCGTTCCGGTGAGAGGCAAGGCCGCGTCCAGCATTGCCTCCTGCGCGGCGAGGCGGGTGGACTGGGTAACCTCGCGGGTGATGGTGAGGTCGATCACAGCGCCGCCCAGGGGGGCGAAATAGGCCGCCGCCGCCAGCACCCCGTCCTTCTCAAACAAGTTCTGCGCTCCTTGCCAGTGCGGATGCGCCGACAGCCAGTCGCCCACGGCTACCAGGGTAGCGGCCGCGCCGCCGGTGGGTGTGAAAACGATGCTGCATGGAGATTGCAAACTCATTGCGGATAGGTTGGTCGGTTAGGCGGGAGTAATCCGCCAGGCGTAGCGGTGGATGGATTCGGGCGTCGGCCCGTCGCTGGCAGGAGTGTGCTCGGACGAGAGCAGCGCGGCGTTGTAGGTCCGCACGGTGCCGCCGCGCGCCTGGACGGTGAGGGTCGACTTTTTTCCCCACGGGTCGGAGGCCAGCGCGGCCTGGCACGCGTCCCAGCTGGCAGCGCTCGATGCGCGCGGCCGGATCACGGCGAACTCGATGCGCCGCTTCACGTTGCCCCGCGCAACCGGCTGGCCCGACACCGCGAAATCGAACGCGCCCACGTCCACG
>JBAXBG010000236.1:0-4591 GCA_037142115.1 Verrucomicrobiota bacterium
CTTCCCTGAGACTTCGACTTCGCGGTGGCTCGGCCAAATCCCCTCGGGCAGTCCGGTGTAAATAATGCGCAAGAATCTGGCGCGGGGATTCGTCTCAAGAGGAATGGCGCACACCTGGTCTGAGGACGTCCGGGCAGACTGATCGGACGCCACCCGCCAGTGTTCGCCGTCCTCAGAAACTTCCACGCGGAAGCGGTAATTGACTGCCTTCTCGAAAGTGATCCTGACTTGCGAAACAAAGTAGAAATTCTCCAAGTCCACACGCCACCAGGCGGGCAACGCGTTGCCAGTGGCGCACCAGCGGGTGTCCGGGTCTCCGTCGTTACCATGGCGTGCGGGATTCTTTTCCTCCTCGCTGCTGGCCCGAGTGGGCCGGCTGAGTGCAAGATTCGCGGGGTTCGCGCCACGCATCTCGTCGCTAGGCGGTTCAGTAAGAGGGCCGGGATAGGGCCGCGCGCGGCAAGCCTGGCTCCTCCCCGCGTCCCAGGCAGGGGTTCCGGTCGTGGTGAGGGTGATGGTGGCGTCCTCAAGCCCCGGCGAGGAGGCGCGGATCAGAGTGACACCCCCATGGTACGAGCGGAACTCCATGGCGGCTTGACCCTCGCGAATATCAATGTCGTTGTTGTTCCTGAAGGTGATCGAGCGGCCCGTGGGAAACTCGCCAGGGCCTGAGACGACCTCCAGCGTCACCGGCGGACTATTGTTGATGAGTTTGCCGCCCGCATCTAACACGGAGACGATCAGTTGGCAGTCCTCGGTGCCGTCATTGGAAAACGTGGTGAAGTCGGCTTCCAGTTTGAGTCTGGCGGGCGTGCCGGCCATGGGCCATGGCGGCGGGGCAATGCCGAGGTAGGCATTGCGATACCAATACCAGGTGCGCAGCGGCAGGCGGAAATGATCGATCATCCCCATGCGTCCCATGTCACCGGCGATGCTGCCGTGGTGGAAGGCACACCACAGGGCTTCGCCGGAACGCCACTCAGGCTTCTCACCCTTGGTCTCACCCCAACAAGGGTCGTAGATGCCGGGACGGTTGTCAACATGACTGCCATACTCAGACACCACGCTGGGAATACCGGGATTCGAGAATTTGGCACCGTCGCCGTTATAGCTGGCGACATCGCCGATTTTGTCAAAGCCGCCGCGCTGTGCGCCGCCGACGGTTGCGGGGCGGGTCGGGTCCAGTTCATGGCTGAGTTTAATCATCTCCGCCGACAGAGCGAGGGCACGCTTGGTCTCCACGGTGAAAAACGGTTCGTTCGACATGCTCCAGATAATGACCGACGGATGGTTGCGTGCATCGAGGATCATCTCCTTGAGTCCGCGTTTGGCGTTTTCCTCGAATGGCAGCCAGTGTTCCTTGCCGGGCGGATAGGCACTGCTGTTCCAATAGCCCTCACCACAGGTGCCGCCCATTCCCCAGAAACAGTATTCCGACCAGAACAAAACCCCCAGCTCGTCGCAGGCCTCCAGGAACGCCGGATCGTGCGGGTAGTGCGAGCCGCGGATGAAATTCATCCCGGCTTCCTTGATCAACTTCACATCGCGCCGATGCCCGGAGTTGCATACGGCATCGCCCCAACCGGCATGATCCTGGTGCGCGTTGGCCCCGCGCAAACGCAAGGGCTCGCCATTGAGGAAGAATCCCTTGTCAGCCGTAAACTTGAACCAGCGAAGACCGGTTCTGACCGTGGTTTCATCCACCGTCTTTCCGTTCCCCACCAAAGCCACTCTCACGGAATAACAGGACGGATGATCCGGATGCCAAAGCTGGGGTTTTTCGACCACCATTTCCGGGCTGTCAACCGTCACCGTCTGGCCGGCCGCAAGCGAACGGGTTTCAGTCGCCGTCCGGGCCACCACCGTGGTGCCATCGGGCGCCATAAGCATCGCCCTAACGGCACATACGCGTGGTGACTTGCCCTCGTTGCTGAGTGTGAAAGCCACTTTGACGAGTGCCCTGTCCCTGGATACTTCCGGAGTGGCCACCAAGACCCCGTTGCGCGGAATATGCAGTGGATCAGTGACCACCAGCTGGACATCCCGGTAGATGCCGCCACAAAACACATGCTCGCCGGCTCGTGGCGGCAGGACCGGATCCCACCGGTTATCCACCCGCACGGCCAGCACGTTAGCGCCGGTCTTGATCTGCGGTGTTAGATCGACATCAAATCCGGTGTAACCGCCGTCATGCGTGCCAACCAGCACGCCGTTGAGGTAGACCGAGGTATGCTGGAACGATCCCTCGAATTCAAGGCGAACCTGCTTCCCGGTCCAGCTTGTCGGAACTGTGAAATGCTTCCGGTACCAACCCTCGCCCACATAGAACTTGGAGGCCCGGAAATAAGGGATGCTGAACGAGTGCGGCAACCCGATGGGTTCCCATGCGGAATCATCAAGCGACAGCCTTTCCCCATCCTTCTTCACTCCCAGACGGAAGAGAAAATCGCGGTTGAAATTGATCACTTGACGGATCGATGCCGGATCCTTAGCGGGCAGTGCCGGACCCTGGGCGGCATTACCTGTCAGACATAATCCGACGATGAGAAGCATCGTCCATATACCTGTTGTCCTTGTCATTGCGATGTTTCCTTTCCCACGTTTGATTTCTTCCATTTGGGTGATTTACTTGACAGTTTTCGGGAGCATCGCTTTTTACTTGTTAAATCCTTTGTGGTTCATAAATTCCCATATGCGTCCCATCCAGGTGTAGCTGCCCGTGCCCGGGGCGGCCTTCTGCTGAAAACAGTGATTGCGTCCGGCGAGCGTGTGGAGATCGGACTGGATTCCCATCCGGCGGAGCTGCTCCCAGCATTTCACCGAATTCATCGCCGCCCAACCGTCTGCATCGCCGTGAATGAACAGCATCGGACACGTCGCGAGGTCAAACGAGAACTCCGGAACGAGCCGCGCATCGTCCTCGTTGCCGCCCTTCGCGTTCGGGGCTTCCGCGCCGTCCGTGAGCGCATACGCCGGATAGATCGCGACCGCCCACTGCACGTTGCAGGAAAGTTTGTCGAGCTCGTCGATAGGCCCATAGGAACTGCGTTTCGAGCTGGTCGCGCCCATGAGCGTCAAGTGTCCGCCGGCCGAGGAACCCATGATGCCGATGCGGTTGGGGTCGAGTCCCTTTGCGGCGGCCTCGCTGCGGACGATTCGGATGGCGCGCTGCAGATCCTGCCACGCCGTCGCGTGCTTGGCCAGCCCGCCCAGCGGACGCGGCGTGCGGTATTTCATCGTCACGACCGTCATGCCCTTTTCGTTCAGGTAACGCCGCGCCGGCGCGACTTCGATGTCGTCCGGAGTGTTGCCCTGGTAGCTACCGCCCGAATAGATGATCTGGATTGCCTTCGTCTTGAGTTGCTTGGGCATGTGCCACTCGAGATAGGGCAGGCACTGGTTCGTCTGCACATCCGGCATCTTGCCTTGCGGCCAGACCGGCTCCTTGCGGTATTCGCCACGAGCGGCGTCGTTGGGATAGCGGGCCATCAGCTCCTCTTCCTTGCCGAGACGCCCGTCGAAGTTCATCTGGCGGAGGTACTCGGCGACACGGTCGAACCAATGGTCGTAGGCGCTGCCGTTCTCGCCTTTGCTCGAGTCGCCCATGAAGCCGTGGGGACGGTCCGCGAAGAGGTGGAGCTCAGCCGGGATTTTCATCCTGCGGAGCTGACGGTAGATCTGCGTGGAGCCAATCGGCGAATAGTTGTCCACCCCGCCGTGAAAGAGCGCCATCGAACACGTCTTCGCGTCGAACTTGAACACGTCCGAGAGCTTGGCGCTCATCGCGTCGCCATCGCGCGTCGTGTTGGGACCGGTGAGTCCGTCCATAAGCGCGTAGGCGGTGTAGATCGGCACCGCCCAGTTGAGGTGGCACGGCAGTTGGTCGAGCGCGTCGACCGGCCGGTACGCCGGCGTGAGCGAGCTCGTCGCGAGCAAGACCGTCAGGTGCGAGCCAGCGGAGAACCCTAACGCGCCGATTTTCTCCGGGTCGAATCCGCGCTTCTTTGCCTCGTTGCGCACGAGACGCACGGCGCGTTGGCCGTCCTCCCACGCGCTCTGGTAGATTGGCAACCCTTGCGGACGCGGCGTGCGGTAGGTGAGGCTCGCGCAAACGAACCCGAGCTCGGTGAACTTCTTCGCGGCCCGGTCAATCCACATCCCGTCGCCGCAACTCTCATAAGCGCCACCGGAAATGAGCAACACGCATCCGCCGTTTTTCGCCGCCGGCGCCTCGTACCAGTCGAGATGCGGCATCCTATGTTCCGCCGTCTTGAATCCCGGCGCTTTCACCTCCTGGGTGGTCGCCGCGATCTGTTGCGTCTGGAAATCCGCAATCTTGCCTTGCGGCCACAGCGCAACCCGCTCCCCGGCGAACGCCTGAACGGCCACCAGCAACCCACAACAAAGAATTAGCAGTTTTTTCATTTGGTATTTCATTGATGTTTCATTTTGGAATCCGCCGGTTCAATCTTCAGCGTGTGCCTAACCGGTTCAACGGCGGCCGCCACCTTGGCGTTGGCCGCCTTTTCCTGCTTCACAAGAACTTCGATGCCGAGTTGATACTCCGCACTTTGGCGATCGGCCGGAAGAT
>JBAXBG010000237.1:0-4546 GCA_037142115.1 Verrucomicrobiota bacterium
GGGGGTGAAATCTCCAGGTTGTAGGGATTCCACATGGTGATGATGGGCGTCATCAGCAGGCGCGGCTCCAGGCTGCCGGGCGGGTTGGCGGGTTGGCCCGCAGACGGCGACGGCGGGGTGCCCGCAGAATGCGAAAATACCCATTGGATGCGCGCGATCACTGGCAGGATGCGCACCTTGTGGAGATATTGGTAGGTGGTGGCGGTATCGAGCACACCCGCCGCTTGCGTTGGGATGGTGGCACGCCCAGTCGCTGAGACTGAGATTCGCTTGTAGGTGGTCGCGTAATCCTTGAGGTTGTCCCAACTGGTGACGGCACCATGCTGATAGATCGGATAATTTGTGGCCGTTCCGCGGTAGGCGGCCCACGGATAGAGCATGGAACGTGCGGCGACCTCATTGCCGGGTGCGGGCCGGGTGAAGGTGAGGTCCTGAGCCGGAGTCACGCGAAACGCGGGCAGGTTGGCGAGTGGCTGGGAGTCCCATTTTTCGGTTAGCAGCGAGAGATCCTTGCGCCAGCCGCCGGTGGCGGTGTTGGTCAGCAGGCCGACGGACACCGCCGAGAGATCATGGAAAAACTCACGGGAAGCAGGCAGCGTGGCCGCAGTGGCGATCAAGTCGCTTTGGTGCAGGGTGATGGCCTTGGCGGCGGGCGAGGCATCCTGCAGCAAGGCATCCATCCGGAAGCTCACGGGATCCGCAGTGGAGTGTGACTTGGCGTTGACCGTCCAGCGTGCGGCGCTGTCGGAAGGCGGTTGGTAGGGCTGCGGCAAGCGGGCTTTTTGGTTTTCGCCGCCCACCCACCAGGCGTAGGCGCCTTTTTGGCCGCTGGTGGTGACTAGCGATGGAGTTAGATGGATCTGGAGTTTGGTGCGCTCGGCACCATCACCCACCGAACCGGTGCCGACCAAGGTCACCTTGCCCGTTGAGTCGGTGGTATCCGGAACCGTCGCCGTGGTGCTACCCGAGACCAGCCAGGCGAGGAAGCGTGCCTTCTTCTTGGCTGCATAGTCACCGGGACTTAATGGCCGACCGGCGAAGGCACCGGTGGTTTCGTGGTCGCTGCCTTCCCAGCTTTTCCACGCGCCCAGCACCGGCGGGTTCGCCTCGTCGAGCACATCGGCGCGGGCCGTCACCCGGGTGTCGGGGCCGACTTGCTTTTGCAGTTCGCCGAGCGCGAGCATCAGCGCCATCCGCGCGTTGGCTTTGGCCGTGGCCATGGCTCCGGATTGGCTTGACGAGCGCAGCGAAATACTGGAAAGCGTCAGCAGGCCGACGGCGAGGACCGTCAGCAGGATCATCAGCGAGAGCGTGACAACCAACGCAAAGCCGGGCTTGGCGCGGGGTGGGATTCCCGGGAGATGTTGACGGGCGTGGTTCATGCTTATGCTTCAGGAACGGGATGGAATCCTTAGGTGTTGGATTGCTGAGTTAGGTATGATCGAAAGCGCGCCCGACAGCGTTCGATTACCGCCATGAATATTTATTGAACAATGGCGGGACGCTCACGGCCGGGGCACCGGGCCGGGTCGATTCCAATCGATGACGGTGTGGTCGGAGACGAAGCGTTGATCCTGGTTGTCAGGGTGGGCGGCGGTGACCGGGATGAGCACGACCACCGCAGCGGTGTCCGCGGCGAGGGTGAGCGATTGTTTGCCGGAGACGTCGCGCAGCAAGAACCTGCGCGCGACGAGGTCATAGGCGTGAACCGGCACCCGACCGAGATCCAACAGGACGGTTTTGGCTTGCGGATAGGGATTGAAAACCAGCCGGGTTGGAAAGGCCGGCGGGTGAAACCAATCGGTTTTCACGCAATCCCAGGAAAGAATCCCCGGCACGTCGGTCTTTTCGACGATCCCTCCCAGGAAGCCCACGTGATTGCCCATGTACAGGGCGATGTGGCAGGGGATTTGGCCGAACCATGCCGCTTTTTGCGCCAGGTAATTTTCCGCGGAGACTGGCGGTTTGCCGGTCCAGCCATTGCTGAGCGGATCGCCGGTGGCATACGGACTGAGCGAGTGTTGCGGCGAGGGATCCCGGCTGCGCAGGCCCTCGTAGAAAAAGAGTTGGTCAGGGTCCCATTTGGCCTTCCATGCCGCGTGATCCTGATTCTCCGCAGGCAATCCCGCCCCCTGCAGCAGGCGGCAGGAATTGGCCGCGTGGAGGGCATAGCGGCCGATGGCGCGGGCGTAGCGCGGATCGTAACGGACCACCGGCACCAGCCAGGCGGGGTTTTGCAGGCTGCCCATCGAAAAGGCGTAGAAATCCGCCCCGGCGCGGGCGGCGTCGAGGCCGTCGCAGGTCAGGCCGCCCTGGGTGGTGCCGGCGGTGACCAGCCAGGGATGTTGGTCGGGCGGGCCGTCGCCGAACCAGGCGTTGAGCACGCGGCCCAGATCGAGTTTTTCGACGCCCATCGTGTTCAACCGCGCGGCGGTTAGAGGACCCATCATGTGGGATACTTCATAGCGGCCCGGATGATCGATGTACCACTGCATCGCGGCCCGGGAGCATTCCAGCATGTCGTGAACCCCGGTGGTGGCCCCACCCGCCATCAGAACCCAGGCCACGGAGGGTGCGTGGCCGAGACGGTTCATCGGTTCGTTGCGGCCACCGGCCGCACGGGTGTCGAAATTCCAGCCGAGTCCGCCGAAGTCGGGGTGCCCGGGTGCGCCCAAGCCGTGTGCGATTTGATGATACGCCAGAAAGGTGGTTTCCGCAGCGTGCCTGAAATCGGCGTCCTCCGGATAGAGATCGGCGAGGACCAGGCCGAGAATCGCGGGCCAATAGCCGTAGATATCAGCGCTGATATCCGGACCACGCTCGCCGGCGCGGTGGCGAAACAGCCCGGTAGCAGGGTCATACCACCCCTTGGCTTGGGCGAGGAAATCGATGCCATGAAGGCTCTTGGGGTCGAGGCCGCTGAGTTTGGCTCCGGCCAGCGCGGCCAGACAGGTGAACGCCTCGGTGTCATAGTTCGACCCGAGATAGGACTTCATGCGGAAACGCCCGTCGCTCCCGATGACCACGGCCGGAAATCCCTCACCCATGTGCTGCGGGTCGAAAACCACATTGTAATAAGCCCGCGCCACCGCGCCCCACGGGCGCACCGCGAGCGGTGATGGCAGCGCGGGCATGCGCTCGGTGGCTGGCACCGCAAGTTGGGCGACCGGTTCCGTGTGGCCGACGGCGACGACCAGCCAAACGCCCAGGAGGATGACGAGCGGTCGGAACCTATCAGAGCGGGGACGTTCCAGCACGTGAGTGGCAAGACCCGCCGGCGGTGCCGCGACGACCGGGCTCGTGAGATCGGTGGTTTTCATTCCAGCAAACTGGCGTCACGGGTGATTGGAAGTGCTGACACAGTTAGATATGCTGGCAGATTGGACTCCTGCCGCGCGTTCGATTTGAAAGCCTGTCGCAAATCAAACACGCCAAGCCCGCGGATCGGGCCTGGCGCAGATGTTTCCCACACGGCAATTGCCGCCGTGCGGCACTGGCTTCGCATCACGCTTGGGACGACCCGTGTTTGCGGCGGTATTCCCCCGGCGTCATGCCGACAAAGCGCCGAAAGGTGGTGGCGAAATATTGGCTGGAGGAAAATCCCAGGTCATAAGCGATCTGCGTGACTCCGGTCGCAGGGGTTTCCAAGCGCAGCTTGGCCTCCTTGATCCGGTGTTGGAGCAAGAAATCGTGCATCGAGAGCCCGGTTTCCAAGCGAAACCGGGCGCGCAGGCTGGCGGCGCCCCCGCCGACTTCCGCCGCGATGGCATCAATCCGCAGCTCAGGGTCGAACATCCGCTGCTGCAAGAGTTCAATCACCCGGCGCACCCGCCATGACACCAGCGGCAGCTGGCTGGAGGCGGCCACGCATCGGTCATGATCCCGCAAGACAGTAACGAGCAAGGCGTGCAACATGGCGCGGGCAATGGTCAGTCCATGCGGCATCACCCCGAAGCGGTGTTCATTGTGGATCCGCACAAACAACTCGCCCACCTCCGGGGTGGCCACGAAATTTCGAAAGCGAATCGCTTCGAAGTGCGAGCGGATCTGATCGGTCTCCGCACGCGACAACGAGGGCAGGGTCACGCCCTTGGGAAAACCAATCCGCAGCCAGTAATGCTCGCAACGCTGCAGCGACTCCTCCTCGCCGCCATGGAGCTCGCCAGGTTTCACAATGAAAATATTGCCGGTGGAAAAATCATGCTTCTCGTCCTCCACCCACCATTTGACATGACCGCGGCGCATGTAGTGGATCTCAAACAGCCCGTCATGCCGGTCCGGTTGCAGCGCTCCAGGCAAGGCCGCGTGAAAGTGCAACCAGCCGAAAATCGCCAACTCCGGCAGCAAAAGGGTCGGTCCCTCGTAGGCTTCCCGCTCGTAGCCACGATACTCGGTGGAGAGCTCCCACGGGTCGAATTTGGCAGCTAGGGACGCATCGGGCGTCGGGACCGTCGCGGGCCTTGTTAGAAAAGAGGGTTTCAGCCTCGCATCCTGCCGGGAGGAGATCGTCATGGGTCAAATGTGGCCGTGGGTGCTGGAAAGGACA
>JBAXBG010000238.1:0-4496 GCA_037142115.1 Verrucomicrobiota bacterium
AGGCGCTCCACTTGCTTGAGGTAATATTCGTCTTCGGTGTCTTGCCAGGCGAGCAGCGACATGCCCGTGAAAAACGACGTCGTCCAGTTGCCGATTTCAAAAAAACCTTCGTTCCATGTGGCGTAATCGCCATCCGGAGCGAACGCCCAGGTGGTGGGTTGCGCGTTGAGATCGCGGATGTTGGTCCGGGTTTTGGCGAGGCACAGGTCGAACGCGCGCTGGACCGCGCCGGTGGAGTGCTGCGGGCTGGGTAGCGGTGACAAGAGTGAAGGGGTCATGGGAAAAGCAGGCTTGGTGTGGATTGGGGTGGAATAGGATTCGCGGACGGAGGCCACTCTCCACAGCTTCATGTTCAACACGTCACAGAATCGCCCGACTGGGCCCCCAGACAAGGTCGCTTGAGATTTCCGTGGTAACCTGCCGCAGAATTCCGCCAAGTTTACGCGCGGGCGCCGCCGGACTGCCGATAACCCCGATTAACTTGGTCGTTTGGCTACGGAGCGCGGGCTTCAGCCCGCCCAGACGCGCCGGGCTGAAGCCCGCGCTCCATGGTGCATCCAAAAACTGTTATTAAAATCTGGTTCTTTTCAGTGAAATTTGCCTTCGGCTATCTCCGGCTTCGCCTCCGGTTGTGAAAAATCAGTATAATCAGCGGTTTAAGAGGCCGGAATTCCGTTTGGCTTTTTCCCATTTAGGTAAAGTCGCTCATCACCTCACACGGCACCGCGGCGTTTGGCGAGCCTGCGCAACAGCCAGCCTACCCCGAACACCAGCCCGCCGCAGAACACAAACGCAAACCGCTTGCCCGGCGGGTTGGGCACCGCGATGAGCAACAGCACGAAAGAGCCGAAAATGATGCACAGCATGCCGATCGCGCCGACGATCTTGTGGTTCTCCTGAACCTGTTCCTCCGTTAGGTCCTCGATCGGGGTTTTCAACCGCCCGAAGAACTCCTCCACCTGCTCCTTGTAGGCCGCAGGCGAGGCGTCGTAGAACAACGAGGTGAAGTAAAACCAGGCGATGCACACCAGCGCCACGCCAAACGCGGTGGCAATCAGCGAGAACTGGGTGATTTCCTCGGGTTTGAACGGCCCGTGCATGCCGGGAATCCAGCCCACGACGTCGGCGATGGTTGGCAAACTGACGTGCAGGTGGCTCTCCAGCCAGAGTTGGCCGGCACCCTGGATGGAACCGAGGTTGATCACGGGGCTGGCCTTGATGCCGAAGGACGCCAGGAACGACATCGTCAGCCCGATGAGCACGGTGGTCCAGCTCGACCATGACGGCGTGCGGTGATAGAACAGCCCGAGGCACATCGGGATGGCCAGCGGCAGCCACAGGCTCACTCCTAGCAGATTAAGCAGGTCAAACAGCGGCAAGGTCCGGTGAAAGCTGATATAAATGCCGAGGCCGATGATGATCATGCCGAACCCGGCAGTGCAGAATTTGCTGATCACGAGCAGCTTCTTTTCCGAGCAGGCCGGATTGACCACGGGCAGATAGAAATTGCGCACCAGGATGCCGACGCCCTGGTTGACGCTGGCGTCGAGGCTTGAAAGGGTGGCACCAAAGATGCCGGCAATGAGCAAGCCGATCATCCCGGCGGGCAACACGTCATGCGCGGTCAACAGGAACGCGCCCTCCTCCGGGTGGGCCCCCAGGTTCGGGAAGATCGCCCGCACCTGATCCGGGCTGTAAACCGCCGCCGTCACCAGCGGTGGAATCATCCAGATCAGCGGACCCAGCAGGGTGCCGACCAGCGGGAAGATGAGCATTTTGCGGGCATGGGCGTCGCTACGGGCCATGAGATACTTGGTGGACATCTCCATGGTGTTTTGGGTGAACAGGTTGTTGAGCAACAAGGCCAGGAACCACATGGTGATGAACCCCGGCCGCGCGAACTCCCCCCAGTGGAAGTGCTGGCTGGGCAGCTTGGCGACCAAGCCGCTCACCCCGCCGACCTGAGGTTGCATCAGCCCCATCACCGATATCACCACCGTGATGGAAACAATCAAAAACATCTGCACGAAG
This sequence comes from Verrucomicrobiota bacterium, assembly GCA_037142115.1. Classification (GTDB taxonomy): domain Bacteria; phylum Verrucomicrobiota; class Verrucomicrobiia; order Verrucomicrobiales; family Akkermansiaceae; genus Luteolibacter. Next base: position 2,032 of record JBAXBG010000238.1, read on the forward strand.
TCGCTGGCCGCCACCCCGAAGGCCCCGCCGACCAGCGACACGAAGGTCACCATCAGTCCCAGGATGATAATCACGGCCTGCAGCGAGCCAAAGGCCATGGGATCACCCGGCCAATGGATTGTCATGAGCAACCACTGGAATTTCAGGACCAGCGGCTGGAGGTCCTGGTCGAAGGCCCCGGACATGAAGATGCCCACTGTGTTGAGGGCCACCCCGCCGAACAGCAACAGGAACGGCAACCGGATCCAGGCGACAAACTGCTGGGTTCCCGCGCCAAAACGCAGCCGGATCGCCTCCACCGGGGTCACCACGCGCATCCGCCGGAACCGGTAGCAGGTAAAGAACAGCAGCACCAGCAACGCCGCTATGGACGAATAATAGAGCAGCAGCACATAAAACCCCTGGCTGTAGATCTTGCCGGCCGCGCCGGTGAAGGTCCACGCGCTGAAACTCGCCATCCAGGCCGAAACCCCGGCCATCCACCACGGCATGATGCCCCCGCCGCGGAAGTAGTCGGAAGTGTTTTTATTGCGCCGCGTGAAGACGATGCCCACGACCACCACAAACAGAAAGTAGAAGCCGATGCTGATGTAATCGTATTGGGTAATCATGAGATTGAAAGGTCCGGGCGGGTTTGCAACTCGAAGTAATCGAAGTCGGCGGGCAGGCGGTTGCCGGATAGATCCTGGGCGCACAGGCCGATCATCGCGCCGGTGAAGCCCTGGGCGTAATCGTCGGAGAGCTTGGAGGCGTCGAGCACGGGGCCGATGGTCTGCCACTGCCGGCCGTCCGGCGAGGCGCTGAAAACCAGTCGCTCGCGGTCGATGTCCGCACGCAGGAACACCCGCTGCCAGTCGGGGATGGAAAGCTGGGCGCCGAGCTCGTCGTAGTTGCCGTTGTCGGTGAGCACGATGCCCAGGACCTTGCCTGCCGCTTCGTCGTGGGTCACGCGCAGATAATAATGCATCCGCGTGTTGTAATAACAAATGAGCCCCGCACTTTGGGTGAAATGGTCGGGCTCGAACTCAAGGCAGGTCTCCGCAGTGGCGCGAAACGCCTGCAGGCGCTTGGCCACCAGACTCTGCTCAAACCACGAGTGCAGCGAGTCGCGACCGCGCAACCTCAAGCAGCCGGGCCGCTCCGAGAGAGAAAGCCACGCGTCGTCCAGCGGCACCCGCAGCGAGCTCCAGCTGGCGTCGAGGCCGGCACCGGCGAAGTCGTCGCGCGCCGGCAGTGCGGGCCAGGGCACTTCCGGCAAGCCCGCGGGCGCGGGTGCGGCAATCAACGGCTGGTGTCCGCCGTGCGCCAGGCGCAGCCAGCCGTCCTCCGACCAAGTCACCTGCTGCAGGCAGGTTTCGCGCCCCAGGATGCAGCGCCGCTCGGGGCTGATCGGCCGGCCCGCGAGATGCGCGAGATACCACTCGCCGGCCGCGGTTTCCACCAACTCGCCGTGGCCGGCCTTTTGCAGCGGGTGGCCGTAGTCGTCGCGGGTGGTCAGCACCGAGTCCTGCGGATCGAGCTCGTAGGGGCCGAGGATCGCGCGGCTGCGCGCCATGGCGATGCCGTGGTTCCAGCCGGTCCCGCCTTCGGCCAGCATCAAATAATACCACCCGCCGCGCTGGTAGATGTTAGGACCCTCGCTGAGCTTGTCCTTTTGAAGGATCTTGGTCCGCGCGCCCGTCAGCTGTCGGGTGGCGGGGTCGAGTTCCTGGACCACGATGCCGGCAAAGCGGTAGTGGCCCTTGCGGAAATCCCACTCCATGTTGACCAGGTATTTCCGGCCATCGTCATCGTGAAACAACGAGGGATCGAAGCCGATGGAGTCGAGTGCGACAGGCTCGCTCCAGGGACCGAGGATGTTCTCCGAGGTGGTTAGAAAGATCTTGATGTCCTTGAACGGCCGACCGAAGCCGGTGTTGCGCAGGTTGGTGTAAATCAACCAGAACCTGCCGTCGGCATGACTCAGCGAGGGCGCCCAAACTCCCGCGGAGTCGGCGACGCCGCGCAAGTCGAGCTGGCTGCGGCGCGTCAGGATGTGGCCGAGCGGCCGCCAGTTTTGCAGGTCGCGCGAATGGTGGACGGGCACGCCCGGAAACCACTCGAAGGTCGAGTTGACCAGATAGAAGTCCGCGCCCACCCGGCAGATCGACGGGTCGGGATGAAAGCCTGGCAGGATTGGGTTTTGGATGGGCATGGCGGCTCAGTTGAAATGGAGCACCACCGTCGCATCAAGGATTTCCGCCGCCCCGCAGGCAGGCAACCAGGAGATCAGCCAGATCAGGCGGGTGATGAGGGAACAGGTCATGGATACTTGCCGCAGTGCGTGCCACTGTCAGAGATCATCAGAACACAATCTTTTCAGGGTTTCATAGACCGCATGTCAGTTTCCATGGTTAGCACGCCCACCCGGTCGGTCCTCTTGTGGGATCGCTTGGCTTCGCCAGCCCGTCACGCACCACCGCCTC
>JBAXBG010000239.1:0-4464 GCA_037142115.1 Verrucomicrobiota bacterium
CGGATAGCGCCACGACGGCAACCACGGCGGGCAGCGCGACGAGTTTCACGGGCCCGCTCGCGGGTGATGTGACCGGAACCCAGGGTGCGACGGCGATTGCCGATGCGACGGTCACGGGTAAAGTGCTGACGGGCTATCTTTCGGGCGCGGGCACTCTGACCGAGACGGACACGGTGCTTTCGGCGGTGAACAAACTTGATGGCAACCTCGGCCTGAAAGCCGATTTGGCGAGTCCGACCTTCAGTGGGACGCCATCCGCGCCCACCGCGGTCGCCGCAACCAATACCACCCAACTGGCCACCACCGAGTTCGTGCAAGCCGCCATTCAAAACGTGGTGGGTGCCGCGCCCGCCGCTTTGGATACTCTGAACGAGTTGTCAGCCGCGCTCAACAACGACGGCTCGTATGCCGCGACCCTGACCAACGCGCTTGCGCTCAAGGCACCCCTCGCTTCGCCAGCCTTCACGGGAACCGTCAGCGGTGTGACCGCTTCGATGGTGGGTCTCGGCAACGTGAACAACACGGTCGACTCCGCAAAATCGGTGAGTTATGCTACCTCCGCAGGTTCGGCCACCACGGCAACCACTGCGGATAGCGCAACGACGGCAACCACGGCGGGCAGCGCGACGAGTTTCACGGGCCCTCTCGCGGGTGATGTGACCGGAACCCAGGGTGTCACGGCGATCGCTGCCACCACGGTGACGGGTAAGGCTCTAACAGGATTCACCTCGGTTGCGGGAGCGATTGCCGAGACGGACACGGTGCTTTCGGCGGTGAATAAACTCGATGGCAATGATCAGCTCAAAGCGCCACTCGCCAGCCCGACGTTCACCGGCACGGTGTCAGGCATCACGGCGTCGATGGTCGGCCTGGGGAGCGCGAACAACACCAGCGATGCGGATAAGCCGATCTCTTCGGCACAGCAGACCGCGCTGAATTCTCAACAGTCAGCGATCGATGCCAAGGCACCACTCGCCAGCCCGACGTTCACCGGCACCGTCGGCGGCATCACCGCTTCAATGGTGGGTCTCGGCAACGTGAACAACACGGCCGACTCCGCAAAATCGGTGAGCTATGCCACCTCCGCAGGTTCGGCCACCACGGCAACCACGGCGGGCAGCGCGACGAGTTTCACGGGCCCGCTCGCGGGCGAGGTGACCGGCACCCAGGGTGCCACGGCGATCGCTGCCACCACGGTCACGGGCAAGGCGCTCACGGGATTTGTCTCGGGTGCGGGCACTCTGACCGAGACGGACACGGTGCTTTCGGCGGTGAACAAACTCGATGGCAACCTCGGGCTTAAAGCGGATTTGGCGAGTCCGACCTTCAGTGGGACTCCATCCGCAGCCACCGCGATCGCCGCAACCAATACGACCCAGCTGGCGACCACTGAGTTCGTGCAAACGGCCATTGGCAATTTGGTAGGAGGCGCGCCCGGCGCTTTGGATACTCTGAGCGAGTTGTCAGCCGCGCTCAACAATGACGGCTCGTATGCCGCGACTCTCACCAACGCGCTTGCGCTCAAAGCGCCGCTCGCCAGTCCCACCTTCACCGGCACGGTCGGCGGCATCACCGCTTCAATGGTGGGTCTGGGCAACGTGAACAACACGGCCGACTCCGCCAAATCGGTGAGTCACGCAAGCACTGCGGGCTCGGCCACCACGGCAACCACGGCCACCACGGCCGGCAGTGCCACCAACTTCAGCGGCGCGCTGGTGGGAGACGTCACCGGCACGCAGGGTGCGACTACGATTGCTGCCACGACGGTCACCGGCAAGGCACTCACTGGCTACGTCTCGGGCTCCGGAACGATTTCTACGGCGGACACGGTTCTGAGCGCCATCAACAAACTCAACGGCAACAATGGTCTTAAGGCAAATCTCGCTTCGCCGACGTTCACCGGCACGGTCAGCGGTTCGTTTAGCGGCCCACTTGCGGGCAACGCCACCACCGCGACGAGCGCCACTACTGCGACCAGCGCGACCACGGCCGGCAGCGCGACGAATTTCAGCGGATCACTGGTGGGGGATGTGACCGGCACGCAGGGGGCCACGGCAATTGCGGCGGCGACGGTCACCGGCAAAGCACTCACCGGCTACGTCTCGGGCTCCGGAACCATTTCTGCGGCGGACACGGTATTGAGCGCCATCAACAAACTCAATGGCAACGATGGTCTTAAGGCAAACCTGGCTTCGCCGACGTTCACCGGCACCGTCACTGGCTCATTCAGCGGTCCCTTGAGCGGCAACGCCACCACCGCGACCACGGCGACCACCGCCGGCAGCGCGACGAATTTCAGCGGATCACTGGGTGGAGACGTCACCGGCACGCAGGGAACAACGGCAATTGCCGCCGCGACGGTCACCGGCAAGGTGCTAACGGGCTTTAACTCGGGTGCGGGGACTCTGGCCGCGACTGACACGATTCTATCCGCCATCAACAAGCTCAATGGCAACGATGGTCTTAAGGCGAACCTTGCCTCGCCGATATTCACCGGCACGGTGGCATTGCCAGCGGGCACTACGTCGGCCGCACCGCTGCGCCTCGCGACGGGCGTGAATCTCACGACGGCGGTCTTGGGGTCGGTCGAGTTTGACGGCACCAATCTTTATCTGACGACCAACGCGGCGGGCCCAACGCGCAAAACGGTGACGCTCTCCGACACGGGTAGCAGTTCTCAAATTGCTCTAACGAGTGTGGTGGCGGCACCGGTTAAGCCGGTGGTTGCTTGGGGTTACAATCACGACGGTCAAACGACTCTGCCCACCCTGGCCAACGTCGCCGCGGTGGCTGCGGGGAGCGCGCACAGCTTGGCTCTGCTAGACGCCGGGACGGTGGTCGCATGGGGACTCAATACCAGCGGTCAAACCACGGTTCCCGGTGCGCTGAGCGGAGTCACTGCAATTGCGGCGGGCGCTTTGCACAACCTGGTGCGCAAGAGCGACGGGACACTGGTGGCCTGGGGGGACAATTCCTACGGTCAAACGACAATCCCGGGCGGCATCACCACCGCCACCAAGGTCGCCGCGGGTGAAAAGCACAGCCTCGCCTTACTCGCCAACGGCAGTATTCAGGCCTGGGGCGACAACACGTTCGGTCAGACGACTCTTCCAGGCGCTCTAACGGGAGTCACGGTGACGGCCATTGCCGCAGGCTGCGACCACTGCCTGGCGCTGACGTCCGGCGGCACGGTGGTGGCGTGGGGCCGCAGCGATGCCGGGCAGATCTCGGTTCCGGCCGCAGCATTGACGGGGGTGGTGGCGATTGCCGCCGGTGCCTACCACAGCCTCGCCTTGAAGAGCGACGGCACCGTGGTGGCATGGGGCTACGACAGCGGTGGTCAAGTTTCACTGCTGCCTGCGGGCTTGAGCGGCGTTGCGAAAATTGCGGGTGGCTACACGTTCAGCATGGCCCTGAAGTCGGACGGCACGCTGGTTGAATGGGGTGATAACTCCTACGGGCAAACGACTGTTGCTGCCGATGCCAGCCAGGTCACCGCGATCGCTGCGGGTGATTATCATGCGCTGGCACTGCGCGCGGATTTAATCCCGGCCCAGGTGGCCCGCCTCGATCAGGATAACGTCTTCTCGGGCAAGGTCGGCATCAAGCGCGCGCCCGCCGTCAACGCGCTCGAAGTTGAAGGCAATGCCAGCAAGACGACCGCCTCGACCTGGCTGGCCAATTCGGACCGCCGGATCAAGACTGAGATTGAGTCGATTCACGGAGCCTTGGAGACCCTTGATCAGGTGCGCCTGGTGGACTTCCGTTACACCGACGAGTATCGCGCCGCCCATCCGAGCATCGAGGATGTCCGCTACCCCAACGTCATCGCCCAGGAGTTCGCCGAGGTTTTTCCTAACAACGTGAAAAGCAGCGGCGAGCTGCTGCCCGATGGTTCGCCCATCCTGCAGGTGGATACCTATCCGCTAACAATTTACACCGCCGCCGCCGTGCAGGAATTGCATCGCGAAAACCTAGCGTTGAAGCATCAACTCGCCGATCAGGAGCGCCGGCTGCGCAAACTGGAGGCCATCCTCGCCAAATAACCGGATGAATCCGCGCCACGTGTTATTGATATTTTGCACTGCCCTTGCGCCCGTGGCGGCTCAGGGCGCAACGAGTGCGAATTACTCGCTGGAACCTGCGGCGCTCGATAATGGCGGGCTGGCCACCGGCAGCGCCAACTACCAGGCCAACTCGTCGGCCGCGGCGGGCGGGGCGATGGGCTCATCGCTGTACAGTGACCGCACGGGGTTTGCCGGCCAATTGGGCGATGCGGTGGCGACGTCCATCGTGATCACCGCGCCGCTGATGGAGGTCGGGGAGGGCGGCACTTGCCAGCTCGGCGTCTCCCTCGTGTACGATGACCAGACCACCTCGCAGCTGCCTCCCGAAAGCATCACCTGGAGTGTGCTGAGCGGGCCGATTGCCGCCATCAGCAGCACCGGCCTGATCACCGGCGGC
>JBAXBG010000240.1:0-4454 GCA_037142115.1 Verrucomicrobiota bacterium
GCGCATCCGGCGGCGGTAGAGCAGGGCGTTGTAGCCGTTGGCGAAGCGGTGGGCCCACCCTTCGGAATTTTTCGCCTGAAATCAGTTCCCATCGGTCCCTTCTCAGGCTATTCCACAGCCATGAAACGCGCCAACGCTGACTCTCGTGTCAGAATTCATTTGTTCTTTAGAACAGTATCGCGTAGATTATTTCCATGAAACCATTGATGGACCTTCAGATTCCTTTGCTTTCGGAAACGGTCGCACTTCCGCCAGCGCTCGCGAACTTCCCGCGCTTTCGTTACATGGGCAGCAAGTTCCGCTTGCTGCCTTGGCTGCACGAGACTTTTCAAGAACTAGCTTTCGAAACTGCCACGGATGCTTTTTCCGGTTCTGGCGTGGTGTCCTATTTGCTTAAAGCCATGGGCAAACAAGTGCGGACGAATGATTCCCTCGCTTTTCCTTCGGTGTTGACCGCCGCGACAGTAGCTAACAGCGCGACCTATCTCAATGCTGCTGATTTGGAATTCTTGCTCGCTTCCCAAGCCCACACTTCCGCTGAACGATTCATCCGCCGCACGTTTGACGGGATTTTCTACACTCCGGCGGAATTGAGTTTTCTCGACGACCTGTGGTCGGGCATCCGTGGTATGGACTCGCCGCTAAAACGCGCGATCGCTATAGCCGCGATACTTCGTTCCGCGATCAAGCGTCAGCCTCGGGGATTGTTCACCGTCGCCGGCGACCCGGAACGCTACAAGGATGGGCGTCGTGACCTCCAGCTTACCCTGCGGGAGCACTTCATCGAACAAGTAGACGCCTACAATGCCGCCGTCTTCAGTAATGGCATGCGCAATATCTCCACCTGCGGAGATGTCTTCGAACTAAAGTCGGGAAGCGACCTTGTTTATATGGACCCGCCCTACGTTCCCCTAGCGGATGATAACTGCTATGTGAAGCGCTATCACTTTCTTGAAGGTCTTGCCTGCTACTGGGAAGGCAAGGAGTTGATGATGAACAGCAAAGTCCGCAAGATCATCAAACCATTCACGCCGTTCTCTTATCGCCACACAGCACTGGATGCCTTCGACCGCTTGTTCCGCAAGTTCGCTGATTCCACGCTGGTTCTGTCCTACTCATCTAACGCTTTTCCTGACCTCGCCACGTTGCGATCCCTGATGGGCCGCTACAAGCGAAACGTGGCAGTTCTCGAAAAAAACCATCGCTATCACTTCGGCACCCACGTAGCGGCTAAACGCAACGTCGTTCAAGAATACCTGATCATCGGCACCCCATGAAGCGCACTCGCCAGAAGTGTGAAGATATCATAGCATCATTGTCCCGAATTGAAGTTTCCTGGATGGATGGCCATGCGGTTAAGGCCATCGAGATGCTTCGATCCATTCCTGCTAAGAAGCAATACACAGAGGAAGATATCATGCATCTGCTCGATGCGGATTTTCAAATCGGGTTTACCGTGATCCGTCTCTTTATGGATCAAGCCAAGGACGAATTTGTCCCCAACTTGAGAGCCGCTTTTGCCAATGACGGGATTGGAAAAGGCGTTGAAGTCAAACGCTATCGGGCGGATAAAGCGAGTTACCTTGGAGTTCTGATCAAACTGGGATTGACCGCAAAAATGACAGAGGTGGTGAATCGTCCGCTGCATTGGTCGGACCAATTGATCGAGCGACTCAAGGGCGGACGTGGCAGTGCCACCAAAGGGCAAAAGCGTGGTCGCGACATGGAGGATTTCGTGGAATCCATCCTCACAAGCGTTTTCACCAAAGAGCAAATTGCCGCACGTTGCAGGTTTACCGGAGCCAAGGGCTTGAGCACCGAGAAAGCAGACTTTGCTGTTCCTTCCGCCAAAGATCCACACATTCTAATCGAGGTTAAGGCATACGGTGCCACCGGCAGTAAACAGACCGACGTGCTGGGCGACGTTTCTCGTATCGTCGAGGAAAAGCGCAACGACACAGTGTTCTTCCTGGTCACCGACGGCATCACCTGGAAAGAACGTCAGAATGACCTGAAAAAGTTAATCGCTCTGCAAAACCAGGGGCAGATCCAGAAAATCTACACGAAATCCATGGCCGCCCAGTTGAAGGCCGATCTGGAATCATTGAAGCACTCCTACGGGCTTTGACAGATCTCATGGTTGATGGGATGCGCACTCACCCGTCGCGCCTCAGAAAGTCCAACAGCCCCTGCGCGGATTTCTGTGAGATCCCCGGCAGGCTGGCGATCTGCTCGGCGGTGGCCGCCTTGATCCGGGTCACGCTGCCGAACTTTTCCAGCAGCAGCCGCTTTTTGTTGGGCGAGATGCCGGGGCAGTCGTCAAGCAGGCTTTCGCGCATCCGGCGGCGGTAGAGCAGGGCGTTGTAGCCGTTGGCGAAGCGGTGGGCCTCGTCGCGGATGCGCTGCAGCAGCTTGAGCGCGCCGCGGTCGTGCGGCAGGCGGATCGGCTCGCCGCGGCCGGGCACGAAGATCTCCTCGTGTTGTTTGGCCAGGCCGATGACCGGCAGCTCGTGCAGGCCGAGGGCGCGCAGCTCCCTAACCGCCATGCCGAGCTGGCCCTTGCCGCCATCGACGATGACCAGGTCCGGCAGCACGATTTTGGCGCGGCCCTCGCGGGCGAGCCGGCGCTGGGTCTCGACCAGGTCGTCCTGGGAGTCCACAACGTCCGGGTTGGCGGCGGCGTTTTCCAGCAGGATGCGAGAATACCGGCGGCGGATCACCTCCGCCATCGAGGCGAAATCATCCTGGCCAACGACGGTTTGGATCCGGTAGCGGCGGTAGTTTTGGTTGTCCGGCCGGCCGTCGGTGAAGCGCACCATCGAGGCGACGATGTGGTTGGACGAGACGTTGGAAATATCAAAGCACTCCATGACGCGCGGCGGGCCGGCGAGATCCAGCGCCTCGCCGAGTTCCGCCAGGTCGGCGGTGGGTTTCACCGTGGTCGGCACGCCCCGCCCGCGGCTGAACTGGCGGGTCGGCGAGAGGGTCTTTTCGAGGTTCTGAAGCACGTCGCGCAGCATCGCGGCTTGTTCAAAGTCCAGGGCTTGGGCCGCCGCGGCCATGTCCTGGCGCAGGCCGTCTAGCAGCTCGCGCTTGCCCTTGCCTTCGAGAATCCGGCACGCCTCCTCGACCTGCTCGAAATACGCCTCGCGGGTGATGCGCGCGATGCAGGGTGCCGAGCAGTTGCGGATGATGTCGGCGTTGCAGTGGCGGTAGTCGGCTTCCCCCGGCTGGGCCGGCCGGCAGACCCGCAGCCCGAACCCGCGGTTGAGCCATTCGAGCGTGTGGTGGAGCGCGCTGGAATGCGGGAACGGCCCGAAGTAGCGCGACCCGTCGTCCTTCTTCATCCGGGTGGTGGTGAAGCGCGGCCACGGATCTGCCAGCCGGATCTTGGCCAGCAGGAACCGCTTGTCGTCCCGGAATGCGACGTTGTAGCGCGGCCGGTAGTCCTTGATCAGCTTGCCCTCCAGCAACAACGACTCCTCCTCGTTGCGCACCGTGTGAAACTCGAAATCGTGGATCGAATCGATCAGCGCCCGGGTCTTGAGGCTGGCCCGCATCTTCTGCGAGGCCATGAAATACGAAGACATCCGCTTCTTGAGGTCGCGCGCCTTGCCCACATAGATGATCGACCCGAGACGGTCCTTCATCAGGTAAACCCCGGGCTGATGGGGCACCTCGCGCAGTTTGACTCTGAAATCCGGGGCGTTCATGCGACGGGCTTGCGCTCCCAGCGACCGGCCGGAACCGGTCACGACGGGGTGGCGGCCGCCGCCGGTTGCTTGCCGGCCTGGGTTTGATCCGCTGCACAAGCTTGCACACCCTGTCCTCGAATCAATGCTTAAGATCGCGGCGGAAGACATCACCCGCGCTCGAGCGAGCCTGCCGCTCAATTTTACGGGTGGTTGTTTCAAAGGGGGCGTCAACACGAGCGGTTCGCAATTCGGCGGCAAGGAGCGCATGTGGCTGGCGGCCGGTGAGCCTGACCCTGACCCGTTAGCTTCGTGTGATCCGTGGTCCCCATGTCCCTTTCAATCCATTGTTTACGAGCCGGCGGGCGGATTGGGACAGAAATTCCTGAAAATTCTCGTTGTCCCAGACCAGATGATCGTGGCCGAGTCTGGAGATCGACGACGCGCGCAGCACCGTCGGTGGTGACCCAGCCGAGGGACTTCCCGCAACCCAGAGGCGCATCGCCGCTACCAAGCTGCCCGGCGCGGTGGCCCGAGTGCCTGGGGCGTCCCTGCTCCAGAGACCACGCAGCCCAAGACCCGAAAATCTGCCTTGCCGACGGCTGACCAGGAAAATCCACTTGCACGACGGCTCAAAATCAGGGATGGCTTCTGGTGTCCGAGGCTCTCGGACACGCCAAGATGTCGGGGCGTAGCGCAGCCTGGTAGCGCGCTTCGTTCGGGACGAAGAGGCCGTGGGTTCGAATCCCGCCGCCCCGACCA
>JBAXBG010000241.1:0-4374 GCA_037142115.1 Verrucomicrobiota bacterium
ACAGAGAACAGAGGACAGAGAACAGAGGACAGAAAGAGAGCTTCGCGCCTGTCCTCTGTCCTCTGTCTTCTGGTCACTTCCCGCTCCAGCCACCGCCCAGCGCTTTGGCCAGTGCGGCCAGGGTGATCCGTTGCTGGGCGTCTAACTGGGCGAGGACGAGCTGGATGCGCAGCACGGTGCGGCCGGCTTCGACCACTTCGAGATAACTGCTCAGGCCCTTGTCGTAGCGCTCCTGCGACAACCGCTGGGTGTCCTGGGCGCTGGCCAAGGCCTGGTCGAGCGCGATGCGCGAGCCGGCCAGGCCCTTGAGGTCGACGAGCGAGTCCTCGACCTCGCGCAGGGCGACGAGCAGGGTGTTGCGGTAGGTGGCGAGGGCCTCGTCGCGGCGGCCGAGCGACGCCTGATAGTTCGCCCGGTTGGTGCCGCCGTCGAACACCGGCGCCGCCACGCCCGCTCCCAGCGCCAGCACCCGGTTTTGCCAGTTGAGGAAACTGCCGACGTCGATGGACTCAAAGCCTGCGCCGGTGGTGAGGCTGAAGTTCGGATAGAACGCGGCCGCCGCCACCCCGATACGGGCATTGGCGGCGCGGAGGTTGTGCTCCGCCGCGCGCACGTCCGGGCGGCGGTTGAGAACCTCGGCGGGCAGACCGGCGCGGATCACGGGCAGGCTGCCGGCCGCGAGGCTGCTCGACACGGCGAAATTCCCGGGCTGGGTCCCGCACAACACGGCGAGCGCGTGTTCCGCGGCACCGCGCTGGCGCGCGACGACTGCCAGGTCGTTGCGCGCAAGTTCCAGTTCGGTGCGCGCCTGGCTGGTGGACAAGCCGTCGATCAACCCGGCATCGGCCTTGCTTTGCTGGAGGGTGAGGGTGCTTTGGCGGCTCTGGATCGTGTCCTGGAGCACGCGTTGCTGACGGTCGAGGCCGCGCAGCAGAAAATACTGGCGGGCCACCTCGGTGGCCACGCCGAGGCGCTGGGAATCCAACAGCGCCTCGCTGGCGGCGGCCTGGGCGCTGGAGGCTTCGATCAGGCGCTTGTTGCGGCCCCACAGATCGGGATCGTAGGCCAGATCGAAAGTCCCACGATAGCGCTGGGCCTCAAGATCGATCACAAGCCCCGGCGGCAGGTTGCGGGTGGCGGCACCTTCGGAGGCTCGCGAAATCCCCGCCGAGCCATTCAGGTTGAGCGTGGGGAACAGCCGCGCGCGGTCCACTCCGACCAGCGCGCGGGCGGTTTCCACCCGCGCCTTGGCCGCGGCCAGATCGTTGTTGGCAGCCAGCGCGCGGTCCACCAGCCGCGTCAGGTCGGGCTCGTTGAACAGCCGCCACCACGCATCGGGCAGATGGCTGCCGGCAACGCTGCCGGATTCCCTCCACTTGGAACCGCCGGTGAGGTCGGGAAGGTGGAAATCCGGACCGAGGGTGCAGGAACCTAACAACAAGGCGGCTGGCAGAAAACAGGTGGCAGGCTTCATGGTTGCGGGCGTTCAGGGGCTTCGATAAAGACATCCACCTGCTGGCCGACGTAGATCGGCGGGGTGTCCGGACGGTTCAGCGAGAAGATGACCTGCAACACGCGGGTGTCGACCCGCTCGGTGCCGGCTCCGGTTAGGGAAACCTTGGGGATGACATAAGGTTCCACCCGGACAAAATCCAGAGCAAAAGTGACAGCCGGATCGCCCTTGAGGCTGGCATGGCCTTTTTGACCGGGGCGAATGCGGGTCGCGTTCTGCTCGTCGACGTCGGCGCGGACCTGCAGCCTGCCGGTTTCCCCGAGGATCAACGCCGGGTTCTTGGGCGCAGTGGCGGCATACTCGCCCGCCCGCAGGTTCACCTGCAGCACCGAACCGGCTCGCGGCGCGCGCACGGTGAGCCGCTCGATCAGCAGGGCCAGGCTCTCGAGCTCGCTGGCGGTGGCGGCCTGGGTGGCCCGGGCGGCGGCGAGTTGGGCGGCGGCGACGGCCACGTCCTGGCGGCGGTTTTCGAGATCGTCGCGACTCACCGCCCGCGCATCATCGACCGCAGTGAGCCGGCCAAGTTGGGCATCGAGCTTGGCGAACTGGGCCTGGCTGACGGTGACGTTGGCCCGAGCGACCTCGAGCCGGGCGCGGGTCGAAAGTTCCTGCGCGCGCAGGTCGCGGTCATCCAGCCGCAACAACACATCCCCGGTTGTTACCGTGTCGTTGACCTGCACCTTGACCTCGGCGACCAACCCCGGCTGGGGCACGCCGACCGCGACGTTGTCGCTGAGCGCCTCGAGAATGCCGGTGGCCGACACCGATTGGGCGTAAGGCTTGGGCGCGGGCGGCAACGGCGGGTCGCCCGCGGGCGGCATCTTGCGCTCGGCCTGGAGCCGCACGACCAGCAGGATCGCGGCCACGCCGGACAAGGCGGCCACGAGGGTGCCGTAACGGACGAGTTTGGAGAGGGTGCCCATGATGATCTGTATTGTGTTAGAACGCGTGTTCGTGGATGAAATGCGGCGGATGGTCGTGCGCCTGGGATTTTTCCGCGACGATCTCCCCGTCATCCATGCGGGCGATGCGGTCGGCATACGAGAAGATCCGGTTGTCGTGGGTGACGATGATCACCGCGCGTTGCGGTGAGCGGGCGACCGAGCGGAACAGCTCCAGCACGATCTCGCCGTTGTGGGCGTCGAGCGCGGCGGTCGGCTCGTCGCAGATGACCAGCGGCGGCTCGTGGACCAGCGCGCGGGCGATGGCGACGCGCTGCTGCTGCCCGCCAGATAGTTTGTTAGGCTGGTCGCGCCAGCGCCCGCCCAGGTCCACGGCGTCGAGCGCGGCGCGGGCGCGGGCGAGCGCCTGGCGGGCGGAAAATCCCTGGATGAGCAGCGGCACGCCGACATTTTCCGCGACGCTGAGGGTGGGGATGAGGTTGAACTGTTGGAAAATGAAGCCGATGTTGCGGGCGCGGAAGCGGGTCAGCGCCGCGCCCGACATCCGGTGCAGCGGGTGGCCGAACACCTCGATGGCGCCGCTTTCCACCCGCAGGGTGCCGGCAATCGCGCTGAGCAGGGTGGTTTTGCCGCAGCCCGACGGGCCGACGAGCATCAGGATTTCGCCGGCGAAGGCCTGCAGGTTCACCTGGTTGAGCACGTGGATGCGGTCCGGCCCGTCGCCGAAGTGCTTGTCCACGGCGCGCACGTCGACGACGGGATTGGGGTCAGGCGCGGTCATGCCCGGAAGACCATGGCGGGTTCGTAAAGGCTGAGGCGGACAATGCCTAACAGCGCGGCGGCCATGCAGATCAGCTGGATGACGGCGAAGGCCACCACCGGGATCTGCCACGGCATGAAAAACGGCGGCTGCTGGTTTTCGATCGCCCAGCGGGCGAAGGCCGAGGTGGCTAACAGCCCGATGCCGAACCCGATCAGCCCGGCCGTGGCGGACTGGATGACTAGCATGACGCTGAGGCGCAGGTTGGTCATGCCCATGGCCTTGAGCGCGCCGAGGTGCTTGAGGTTGTCGAGCACGAAGGCATAGAACGTCTGGCAGGCGATGGCGATGCCGACGATGAAGCCGATGACCACGGTGGTGCCGAAGGAAATCGGGATGCCGGTGTTTTTCACATACCACCAGATGGTGGAGGTGTTGAAATCGTTGGGATTGCCGCCGAAATCCCGGTTGACGTAGGCCCGCAGCCCGGTCTGGCGGGTGATTTCCGCGGCCGCCGCGTCCGGCGTCATGCCCGCGATGGGCGCGGCGATCACCGCCGAGAGCATCTTGCGCGAGGCGGGCGTGTATTGCAGCGCGCGCTCGTAGGTGGTCCACAGATACGGCCCGCCGGTGAACGAGCGCATCGCCCGGCAGATGCCGACCACCCGCGCCTCGATGTCGTTGATCTCGAACCGGTCGCCGACCCCGATCGGATGGAGCTTGTTTTCCGAGAGGCGGGTGACGGCCAGTTCGTCGATGACCACGGTGTTAGGCAGCCGGAGGTCCTCGAGTCGGCCGGCGACCATCCGCACCGGCGCGCCAGCCAGCGACGCGGCGTCGATGCCCAGCAGCTGCACGGTCTTGAAGCTGCCGCTGGCCAGGCGCACGCGCTGGATGCCCGAATACAGCGGCATCGCCCAGCGCACGGCGGTGACCGAGCGCACCCGCGACACGTCGGTGTCGCGCAGCGGGTTGATCTCGTTGATTTGCTCGACTCGTTCCTCGACCACGAAGATCGGGGCGCCGACGTTTTTGAGGGTGGAGGTGGTCCACAAGATCAGCCCGCAAAACACCGACGCCTGTTGGATAATGAGAAAGGTGGCGAAAAACAACCCCGCTACCAGCATCAGGTATTTGGCCGTGTCTCCGAATAGCATTTTGAGGGCGAGGCCGAGCATGGGGCAGGGGAGGAGGGCTGG
>JBAXBG010000242.1:0-4373 GCA_037142115.1 Verrucomicrobiota bacterium
TGGCGGGGCGGCGGCGGACTTTTTGGCGGCGGGCTTGGGCTCGTCATTGGGCAGCACGAATCCTCCACCGAAAACATCGCCGGCGGCGTGGGCTGCCGCGGCTGGCTTGTCGAACTTGGCATCGGCGGCACGCGGCGGGTCCTTCTTGGCGTTGGTCACCGCCAGCGAGCGGATCACCACGTAGTGCGCGGGCAGTTTGATGATCTCGGAGAGGAACGCGCGCATGGTTTGCTCCGGGCCGATGAAGGTGATTTCCAAGGGCAGCGGGCGCGCCACATCCGTGGCCTGCGGCGCGAAGTCGCGGCCATCCTCTTCGGCCAGCGGCGGCCGATAGAAATTCAGGAGTTGGGAGGGGCCGGTTTTGGCCAAGGTGAGCAGCAGGGTTTTGATGCCATCGAGCTGGTAGTTGAGGATCCCGGTGGCGTTGCCACGGGCGAGCGATGTTTGATAGTTCTCGAACCCGCAGAAGAACGGATCGGGGACCTGGGCACCGCCGTCGGTGAGAGCCTTGCGGAGCTCGTCATTGACGGCCTTCAAGTGGGTGGTGAAGTCCTGCGGCGAGACGTTAGTGAGCTGCTGCGGGCGGTATTTTGCGAACGCCGCCTGCAGGGTTTCGGTCGCCTGGCGGTATTCCACCAGCGCCTTGCGCTTGCCGTCGCAATTTTCCGCGCGGGGGTAAAGTGCCAGGCTTTCAAAGGCGGAGGCCTCGGCGGCGGAGGCGGCGAATTCCTCCTTGGCCTGGCTGTAGCGGGTCGACTCCTTCGATCCCGCTAGAAAGATCGCAACCGCAGCGACGACGGTTCCGCCGCCGAGAACTACTCCAAACATGTTGTCCTTGATCCAACTCATATCTCAGATGGGCGAATAATTGAAAAGCATCACTTGGTCGCGACCTCGCGGGCCAGTGGCAGGGTGATTTCGAAAGGCAAGGCCAACTCACCGGCTTTGCCCGTCACTGTAATCGATAGAATCTGCTCGTCGGTCAGCGCGACCGTGGCACCCCGGGCATCCTTAATCGTGAACCGGAATTTGGTCGATTTGTCGCGGAGATTTTTCAACAACTCGGAAACCAGGTTCTGGCTCTTGGGGTTTTCCCGCCAGAACCCTTTGATCCGCAAGGCATTGGCCGTCACGGCCGGGACCGGGGCGGGCTGACCCTTGCCCTTGGCGGCGGGCCGGCCGGCGGGGGCGGTGAGCTCGGTCAGACCGGAGGTTCCATACTGGGCGCTGAAAAAATCCGCTTTGACCACGGCTTTGCCGTTGGAACTGGCGTTGCTGGCGGTCTTCGGCTCGAGCGCCTTGACGGCGTCGTAATCGTGGATCGGCTCTAACGACGTCAGCCACACCGCATCGCTGGCAAATGCACCGTGGACTTCCGCCAGCAGGTCAATCCAGAACACGTGGTCCGTCTCCAGGTCGGTATAAGCACCCGCAATCTGGTGCAGGCTGGCTTCCTTCTTGAGCAGGTCCTCGACCTGGCGCTTCAAGGGTGCCAGGGAGCCGCGTTGTTCCTCCATGGTGCGGGCCTTGTCGACCGCCGCCGAGGCGGCCATCTTCTGGAACCCGGCCCAGGCACCCAAGCCGGCGAGCAGCACCACCGCCGCGGCGATGAAATACGGCTTGCGCAGGTCGGCGGCGCGCGCTTGTTCGACGATGAGGGGCACCAGATCGATGTTGATTTCGGACTTGCCGATGCCGCGCAGGCCGAGGCCGACCAACTCGCCCATCAGATGGCCTTCGCGCTGGACCACCGACGGGTCGATGCCCTTGCCGATCGCCAGGTTGCGCACCGGGTTGAAATACTCCACCGCAAGGTTGAGCTTTTCCTGGAAGAACTCCAGGGTGTAGGGCAAATTCGCCCCGCCGCCGGCCAACAGCACACGCCGCGGCGCACTGCCGCCATGCTGGCTGCGGTAATAGTTGGTGGTGCGCGCGATCTCGGCGGGCAGCCGGCTGAGCGCGTTGCGGATGACCATCGCCAGCGAGGCGACCGCTTCGTCCATCTGCTCGGTATGGCCGCCACCCAGGGCGACCAAACCGTTGGAAAGCTTCTGATGTTCGGCTTCCAGGAATGGAATGTTATACTCCTTGGCGATGGCGGCGGTGATGGCGGCACCGCCGATGGCGATGCTGCGGGTGAAGAACCGTTTGCCCTCGATGTAGAGGAGGTTGCTGGTTTTGGCTCCGATATCGATGATCAGAATCGTTTCTTCAGGCTGGCCGTAGGTCGAGCGAAAGGCGTTATACAGCGCCATCGGGGCCACGTCCACCTCGACGGTGCGGAGCCCGCCGTCGTTGACAGCGCCGTTGATTTCATCCAGGACGTCGCCCTTGATGGCGACGATGACCACCTCTTTTTCGGCACCGCCCTCGATGAGTTCATAATCCCACACCACTTCGTTGAGCGGAAAGGGCACATGTTGCTGGGCCTCGAAGGTGACCAACTGTTCGATGTTGTCATCCTGCAGTGGCGGCAGTTTGACGAAGCGGGTGAAAACCGTCTGGCCGGAAATCGCATAGCGGGCCTTGGCCTTGTCGACCTTGAGGCGCCGGGCCAGGTCGCTGATGGCGACGCGGCTCTGGGAAATCCGGGAGGCGTCCATCGCGGGGTCGGCGACGATGGATTCCGAGTCGTATGCCTTGAGAATCAAGCCACCGTTTTTCGAGACTTCGAAAACGGCCATGCTGATGCGCTGGGAGCCGATGTTGAGTGCGACGGTCGTCTGAGTGTCAGCCATGATGCGCGAAAGATGAAAAAGATGAGCGGGATCAGATGCCAAGCGGGTGGATCGCCAAGCGGTGGGCACCGAGATTATCTGGCTCCGTGCGCTTCATTGACTTCCGCGTAACGATCCCACCACATGGCCCGGAACGGGGTTTCAGACTTGCTGAGCAGGGGCACCGCTTCGCTGCGCGAAATCTTTTCGGAGGCGGCGTTCCACCACCCGACTTTGAACTTGGTGGTCTCGGCACCGATTTTCTCGCCATTGACGAGGATTTCATAGCCCACCGCCTCGACCGCGTTTTTACCCGCCCGATCAAACCCGGTGAGGCGCTTGATCGACACCGGAGCCAGATAGACCGAGCAATAGATGTCCTCTTCGGTCGGCACGTTGATGTGCTCGACGTCCTTGGTCAACAGGAGCATGGTTCCCGGCTTGTCGGGATTTTTCACCGCCACATACCATTTCACCGTCAGCTTCTCGATGGTCTTGCCCTTGGACCGGGAGCCATCACCGGCGAAGTTGAGTTTGATTTCGATTTCCAGCCAGTCCTTGGGCTTGAAGCGTTTTTGCTTGCCGCCGCCGGTCATGAACTCCGGCGAGAGAATGTCATCGAAGGTCGGTTTTTCAAACGGGGCTTTGGTGCCCGGAGTGGCTTGGCCAGAGGCGCTTCCCAGCGCCAGCCCGGTGATGAGCAAGCAAGCAGCCAGCGAGAAGGTTTTTCGAAGTAAGGCGTTCTGCATACGGTTGAGATTTGAAGGAAGCTAGGAAATCCGGCTTCGGGTTGACCAGCGAAAATAACGATTTGGGAGAAATTTTAATCCGCTGTCGCGGCCGCGGCGCAGCGACCTGACACCCGCGGTTGACGCGGTGCCGTTTTGGGCGCATCACTCGCAGATGACTGCGGCGGCATTTCGACTGACAGATGGACGGCCGCGGGTGGTGGGCAGCATCGGCAGCACGCCGGAGCTAGCTGCGCTGCGGGCCAACGGAGCGCGCGACGCCTGTGACGTCGTGGAAATTCGGCTGGATCTGCTCAGCCCGGATGACGGCGGGGCGGGCGCGGCACCATGGCAGCCATGGTGCGATCTGCCGCTGCTGTTCACGGCCCGCCGCATTGAGGAGGGCGGCGGCCGCAGCCTGAGCGCCGCCCAACGCATCGGCCTGCTGGAGCCCGTCCTCGCGCACGCCGCCTGCCTCGACATCGAGGTGGCCAGCATCGTCGAAATGGGCGCGCTGCTTGAAGATCTGGCATCCCATGGGATCCCGTGGATCGCGTCGTTCCATGATTTCGTGCAACTGCCAACCACCGCCGTGCTGGAGCAGGCGGCCCGCCGCGCCCTCGATGCCGGTGCCGCCGCGTTCAAGGCGGCCGCCCGCCTCCAGCAGGTGGCGGACCTGGCCCGCCTGGCCGAGTTTCAGCTCGCCGACCACGGCCTGCCCGTCGCCACCATGGGGATGGGACCGCTCGCGGCGGTCTCGCGCCTGCTCTGCGCCCAGTGCGGCAGCGTGCTCAACTACGGTTACCTCGGGACCACCGCAACCGCTCCCGGCCAGTGGGACGCCGCGCTCTTGAAACAAACCATCGCCCGCTTGGTGCCGGCACGGGCCTGAAACCCCTGCCACGCGCGACAGGCCGGAGGCCTGTCC
>JBAXBG010000243.1:0-4368 GCA_037142115.1 Verrucomicrobiota bacterium
GAAGAAACCGCCTGAAGGCGGTACTACATACCTCCCCGATCCGCGTCGGATCCAGCGTAGGTAGTCCCGCCTTCAGGCGGACGGTTCATGGGGTGGCGCGCCCGGCTACGGCGCCGCTTGCTGGCGCAGGCGCTCGGCGAGGGATTTCAACTCCTCGACCGGGATGGCGAAGCTTTCGGCGCGGTTGGCGCGGGCGATGTTCATGCCCAGGCAGCGGCCATCCAGGTCGAGCAGCGGGCCGCCGACGATCTTGCTGGTGCCCAGGATGTCGTGCTGGATGACCCGCGGGAAGCCGCTGCGGCGTTTGGAGAAATCTCCGCTCATTTGGTCGTTGCGGTTCACCTGGTCGGAGAACATTTCGCTGCGGGCGGCCAAGCGGATCTCCGCGGTTTTCTCCTCCTTGCCGCGCCGATAGGTGAGGTCCACGGTGCTGCCGGCCTTGCGGTCCTTGAGCGCCTCGGCGATGTCCTCGATCTTTTTCACCGGCTTGCCCGCCACCGCCACGATCACGTCGCCCTTTTTCAGCCCGGCCTCCTTGGCGCCGCTTTTCTCGCTCACCTCGTCGATTTCCAAGACCTTGGATTTCGCCTTGATCTGCACGCCCAGCGCGGTGCCGCCGGCGGCCGGAATCTCGCGGGATTTGGCGCTGACGATCCCGGCTAACAACCGGCGGTTGGTGCGGGTGGTCGCGCCGTTGGCCGCCACCCAGGTGCCCTGCGGAACGTCGCTGGTGGCGGCGAAAACCACCGGGATCAGGTCGGTGGCCGCGATTTTCAACAGCACCACGTCCCATTCCAAATCCTCGGCAAGGACCGACACCTCGCTGAAATTCGTGCGATCCACGGTGATCGACGGGGTTTTCATGGCGAGGAATTCGCTGGCCTTGGCGAGGATGTGTCCCTGCGGTGAAATGACGACGCCGTAGCCCGCCTCCTCGCGGCCGTCGAGGATCAGGGCACTCGAGGTTTGCAGCACCGCGCGCTGGGCTTCAAACGCGGCCACCACCGCGCGCCCGGTCATGCGATACTCGGTCTCCAGGCTCTGCTGGCCCGCCAGCGAGGTCACCAGCGCGCAGCCGACGGCCACTCGAATCCAGTTAGCGTTCACCGAGGTTGAGGGTCAGGGTTTGAAGTTTGCCGTGGCGTTCCAGTTCGAGGGTGACCTCGTCGTGGGCGGACAACTCCTTGAGGAGGTCCTGAAGTTGCTCGCGCTTGGCGAGCGGCGTGCCGTTGAGCTTGAGCAGGACGTCGCCCTCCTTCACCCCGGCTTCCAGCGCCGGGCTGTTGTTGCCCACCTTGGTCACGCGCAGGCCGCCTTGCGGGCGGGCGTCGGTGGCCAGCCCCAGGAACCCGTTGCCCTTGGCCGGCTTGGTCGCGAACGGCCCTTCGCCGATGAACTCGCTCTTGAGCATTCCTTCCCAGTTAGAGACAAACTCGCTCATCGGCACGTGCATGTTGACTTGCAGCTGTTGGCCGACGCGCGAATGGATGGCCACCAGCTTGCCGGTTAGATCGAACAACGGTCCGCCGGAGTCGCCGCCGATGAGGATGCAGTCGGATTGGAACGTCGCGTTGGCGATGCGCACCAGCCGGCCGAGGCGCACCACCGAGCCGCGGGTCTTGTCGAAGCCGCCGGAGTGCCCGAGCGCGAACACCCAGTCGCCCAGCCGGGTTGAGCGGCTGCGCTCGATTTCCACAAACGGATAGGTTCCCGGCTCGAGGATGCGGACCATCGCGGCGTCGGTGTTGGCCACCAGCCCGAGGGTTTCGCCTTTGAGCCGGGTGCCATCCTCCAAAATCACGGTGATCTTCTTGTGCACCCCGCCGCTGACGTGCGCCGCGGTCAGGATCAGCCCGTCGGCCGCCACAATCACCCCGCTGCCCGAGCCCTCGCCCACTTCCAGGCACACGGTGGCCGAGCGCGCCTGCCCGAGCGCCTTGCCCAGCGCCCCCTGGATCGCCTCCAGATCCTTGCGCGATTCCGGCGCTTTAAGGTCGTTGACATACAGCCGCTCGTCCGCGCCACGCGCGTCCCACGGCGCAAGCGCGAGCAGCAAACAACAGATGAGGCGGGTGGTCGTCACGGGCTTGAGGCGCCACCCTAGCGCCTGCCTGCCGGTCCCGCAACCCGGGCGTGCCCGGCACCGCGGAAAATTTCCCCGTGGCGGTGGTGTCCCGCCGCCGGGGGGCTGCGCGTCAAAGTCGGGCATCACGAATAGAATGCCATCGAAACGCGGAGGCGCGGAGGCCGCGGAGAGAGGCGCGGAGAGTTCGGGGTGGGCCGTGGAACTGATACACCCCGATTTATGCTTACATCCATCTAACGATTCAGCTGCGATCAAGCGCCCTCTCATCTTTCTCTGCGACCCCCTTTGCGACCTCCGCGCCTCCGCGTTTCGATCCCATCCCAATCGCTCCCCGACATAACCCTGCCAGATGGCCCGCATGGGATTCGCTGGCGGTCCCGCTGGCTGGCGTCGATTTACCCGTGGGGGATCTAACTGCCTGCAGCGAACGGATTTTCAATCGTGAGCGAACCGATCGCCCGCCCGTGCTGGAGATCTTCGGTCAACAGCAGCGCCGCGCCGCTGGCCAACGCCGCCGCCACAACCAGGCTGTCGTAAAAACGATACTGGGTTTGGCCGTGCAGGGTGGCCGCCGCTCGGTACAGGTTCAGCGACGGCAGCACCACGCAGCGCGGCCACAGCACCCACTCCAGATAGTCGGCCAGGTCCTCGGGTTTCATCGCCACGGCAAAGCGATGCAGCGCGAGGTTGGAGAATTCCTGCACCACCTGCCAACTCACCACCCAGTCGTGTCCGGCCATGATGTCCCTGGAGCGTTGCCGTTTGGCGGGTGCCGCAGGATCAAACGCGTAGGCCACCACATTGGTATCGAGAAAAACCTTAGCGCTCATTCATGTCCTCCCGGGTGAACGGTCCGCCTGACTTCACGTAATCCAGCCGCTCCATCAGCGCGGCGAGCTGGTGGTCGCGCTCCTGCCGCCCGGCCAACTCACCCAGCCAATTGCGGAACAGCTGGTTCAACGTCGTCTTCTGCGCCCGCGCAGCCGCCCGCGCCTGCTCAATCAGGTCCTCCTGCGCGCTCAGTGTGATGTTCTTCATGCCGAAATAATAGTGCGCACTGGTTTCGTGTCAATGCCGCTTCTCGCCCCCCTCTTATTCCAAGTGCGGGATGAGCGCACGGATCGTTCTGGCCATGAGCCGGGGTGGCGGTAGGCTGCGGGTGTGGACGCGTTGATTCATCACCTGGAAGAGAAGCAGGAGCTCACGCCGCGGGAAGTGGCTGTGGCCGCGGCGCTGCTGCTGGATTACGCGGTGGCGGATGCCAAGAAGGCCCGCCTGCTCGAAGCGCTGGCGGTCAAGGGCGAAACGCCGGAGGAAATCGCCGGGTTTGTGGAAGCGTTCCTCGAGCACGCGGTGGACCCGCAGCTCGAGCAGCTTGAGCTGGAGGGGCCGACGCTCGACGTCTGTGGCACCGGCGGCGACCAGCTGGACATGTTCAATGTTTCCACCACGGCAATGTTCGTGGCGGCGGCGGCCGGGGCGGTGATGGTCAAGCACGGCAACCGCGGGATCACCTCGAAAAGCGGCGGGGCGGACGTGCTCGAGGCGCTCGGGATCCGGATCGACCTGCCACCCGACGGGTTCCGGCGCTGCCTGGAGCAGGCGGGGGTGGGGTTCATGTTCGCGCCGCACTACCATCCTTCGTTCCGGGCGGTCGCCGGGGTGCGCAAGACCCTGGCGGGGCGCGGGGTGCGCACGATCTTCAATCTGATCGGCCCGCTGCTCAATCCGGCCAAGCCGCAATGCCAGCTGGTCGGGGTGTTTGCTCGCGAGTGGTGTCCGGTGTTTGCCGAGATCCTGCAGCGCCTCGGGCGCGACAGCGCCTGGGTCGTCCACGGCACCACCGGCGACGGCCGCTCGGTCGACGAGGTCAGCCTGATGGGCTCGACGCGGATCTGCAAATCCGGGCTCTATCAGGACATTGCCGACGAGGAGGTCCGGCCGCGCGACTTCGGGATGAAGCACGCCGAGGTTGAGGATCTGTGCGGTGGCGACGCGGCCACCAATGCGGCGATCCTGGAAGCGATCCTCGGCGGTGGTGACACCGGCCCGAAGCGCGACATGGTGTTGATCAACGCCGGCGCGGCGCTGGCCTGCGCCGGCCTGGCCGATAACCTGGAGCAGGGGATCGAGATTGCCCGCGAGATGATCGTCAGCGGCGCCGCGATGGAGCGTTTGCGACTGCTGCGCGTGGCCGCGCGCTGAAATCTACCGCCGGGTGCAGGATAAAAAAGTTATCCTAGACATGAAGAGTCCGCCGTGGGCACTCAAGGAGGGGCGGA
>JBAXBG010000244.1:0-4339 GCA_037142115.1 Verrucomicrobiota bacterium
CCCTGGTGCGAGCGCCCTACACCCCCAACCCACCTAACAAGAATGGCGGGGCCCGTCGGCGGGCATCAGACATGCGACCAGGTTGCCGTTCACAGTCCAGCCAGCCACAAGCTGGCGTGGATTTTGAAGTCAATGACCAGGCCGGCGGCTTCCTGCTCGCGCAGCCACGTCCGCAGGTGGGTCAGCAGCACCCGGTGCACGATGATGTCCTCGCTGCCGATCCCGCCGCCGACGTGTTCCTGGGTGAGATCCGTGGCGTAAAACAGGTGGATGAACTCGGCAGTCAGCCCCGCGGAAGTGGGGGTGGCAATCAACGGCTCGATGGTGCCGGCCCGGTAGCCGGTCTCCTCCAACAACTCGCGGGCGGCGGTTCCGGCCAGGGACTCGCCGAGATGCGCGGGTTCGTCGCCGACGAGACCCGCCGGGATTTCGATGACCCGGCGTTGGATCGGGATGCGGAATTGTTCGACGAGAATGATTTCTAACTCCGCAGTGATGGCGAGGATGCCGACGCTGGCATCGGCCTGCGGGCGGCGGACGAAGTCCCAGTGACCGATGCGTTGCACGCTGAGCCAGCGGGTTTCAAACAGAATGGTGGGAGTGGACATGATTGAATTGCTTCCAAGAAACATTGGCACGCGGACGTTAACAGGATACGTCTCGCGTGCGCTGATGTCCCGTCACGATTTCCAGATTCCCGTCACCTTCAAGCACCGTGTGGTGTTCACCCGCAATGCGTTCGCGCCGGGCAACGAGGAACTCGCCGCAATCCTCCGCGAAGGAGCCGGGCGGCGGGCGCTCGTCTTCGTGGAAGCGGCGGTGGCCGCCGCCTGGCCCCACCTCGCCCGCGAAATCGAAGCCTACTTCGCCCTCCTCGACCTCGACTTCTGCGGCATCCAGGTTCTGCCGGGCGGGGAAGCGGCCAAGGCCGACGACGCATGGGTCCGCGAGGTTTGGAAACAGATCGACGCGATTCACCTTGACCGGCATTCCTATGCCTTGGCCATCGGCGGCGGCGCGTTTCTGGATGCCGTCGGTTTCGCCGCGGCGACCGCCCATCGCGGGGTCAGGTTAGTGCGCTTTCCCACCACCACCCTGGCCCAGGACGACAGCGGGGTGGGCGTCAAGTGCGCGATCAATGCCTTCGGCAAAAAAAACTGGATCGGCACCTTTGCGGTGCCGTTTGCGGTGATCAATGATTTCCGGTTCCTTCTCAGCCAGGATGACGCCACCTGTCGCTCCGGCTTGATCGAGGCGGTGAAAGTGGCTCTGGTCAAAGACGCCGGGTTTTTCGAGTGGATCGAATCCCACCTGCCCGAGCTCGCGACGCTGGAGCCCGCCGCCCTGGAAGCCTGCGTGGAGAAATCCGCGCTGCTGCATGTCGGGCACATCGCGACCGGCGGCGACCCGTTCGAGGTGGGATCAAGCCGACCCTTGGATTTCGGCCACTGGGCGGCCCACAAACTCGAGGCGCTGACGGCTTACCGCTTGTCCCACGCGCAGGCGGTCGCCATCGGGGTGGCCTTGGACACCCTCTATTCGACCCGTGCCGGCTTGGCCTCACCAGCGGTTGCGGAGCGGGTTTTCAGGGTGCTTGCCGGGTTGCGGCTGGCCATCTATCATCCGGCGCTCGACTGGCTGGATGCCGGCGGGCGGCGGCAGGTGTTCGACGGTTTGGACGAATTCCGCGAGCACCTCGGTGGCGAGCTCACGGTGCTGATGTTGCGGGACATCGGCTTGGGCACCAATCTCCACTGGATCGACCCGCAGTGGGTCGGCGCGTGCATCGATGAGCTGCGCGCCCGGTGGCTCCACACAACGCAGGGCGCTGGCGGAACGTGATATCCTGCAAATCGCGCTTGCCTTTATGGGATATTCTTCTCTAGTTATCCACATGCGATCACGCTTCATTGCCCCGTTCCTGTTGTTATCCGCACTCACCGCTTCCCTCCCCGCCGCAGTTTCCCTGCCGAGTGACACCTCCGCGGCAGTGCCCGCAGAGGCCGAGGGGCCGGCCAAAGCCGCCATGGAAGCCTTCCAGGCCGGACGCCATGCCAAGGCCGTCGAGCTCGCCAAACCGCTGGCCGAACAAGGCAACGCGGAGGCGCTCTATCTGCTGGGCTTCGCCTCCGAGTCCGGCCAAGGCATGGAAGCCTCCAAGGACAAGGCGCTCGAATATTACCGCAAGGCCGCCGCCGGCAAACACAAGGACGCGGTCTATCGCCTCTCGTTCATCCTGCTGGCCTCCGACAAAGAGGACGAGCGCGACCAAGCCCGCCAAGCACTTGAAACCGCGGCCAAGGACGATCCCTCGGTAGCCGCCCGGATTCTGGGCGAGGCCTACTTGCGCGGCATGCTGACTCCGGCACCCGATCCCGACAAAGCCATCTTCTGGTGGAAACGCGCGGCGGATGCCGGCGACGTCGTCTCGGTGCTGTTGATCGCCCGATTTTATGAAGGTCAGTTTGGCTTTCCCGAATTGAAGGACCCCAAAGAAGCCCTCGCCAACTACGCCAAAGCCGCGGGCTTGGGCAACGCCGGCGCGATGGCCGCCCTGGGCTCACGCCTGCTCAGCGGCGACGAGAAAAACCGCGATGAGAAAAAAGGCCGCGAGTGGCTCAAGAAAGCCATCGCCGCCAAAGAATATTCCGCCTACCTCGCGCTTGGCGACTACGAGGAGAACGTCAAAAAGGATCCCAAAGCCGCCCTCGCCGAGTATGAGCGCGGCAAGGACGCCGGCCAGGTCGACTGCATGCTCCGCAGCGCCGATTTTTACCTCAATGGCAAAGGCGTGGAAAAAGACGCCGAACGCGGCCAAGCCTTGCTGCTCAAAGCTGCCGAGGCCGGCAACCCGGCTGCCAATCTGCGGGTGGCCGCCTCGCTGCTGGCCGGCGAAAAGCCGGAGAAAGCCAATCTGCTCACCGGTTACGGCCACCTGCTGGCCGCCGCCAACGGCAATCTCCCGGAAGCCCAAAATGAACTCGGCTTGCTCTATCTCTCGGGCAAAATGGGCACGGCGGACGCCTCGGCCGGGGTTGCATGGCTGACCCGCGCCGCCCAAGGCGGCAACGCCCAAGCTCAAAACAACCTCGCCACCCTGTATGCCCGCGGCATCGGCGGCGTAACCAAAAACCTCGATAACGCCGGCCAGTTGTATGCGCTGGCCGCCAACCAGGGCCATGGACCCGCCACCCTCGCGCTGGCCCACCTCCTATACGACGGCATCGGCGTCAAGGCGGACCCGATCAAGGCCTGGGCACTGGCCACCATCGCCTCGGAACGCGGCGAAAAAGAGGCTGACGCCCTGGTCAAGGAGATCGCCACCAAGCTCGATGAAAAGCAGCGCCTTGAAGCACTCAAGGAGCTCGACAACATCAAGTCCGGCAAAGCGGCCAAAAAGGACGATGCCAAGAAGGATGGTGCCAAGCCAGCCGCGCTAAAAGACGCGAAATCGCCCAAGGCACCGAGGTAAGAACCCCGCCGCGGCCCATCCCCTGATGGGCCGAATTGCCTTCGTGAACATCCTCGTCACCGCCGGTCCAACGCGCGAGCCGATCGACCCCGTTCGTTTTCTCTCGAATCGATCGTCAGGCAAAATGGGCTACGCGCTTGCCGCCGCCTTCGCCCATGCCGGGCATACGGTGCTGTTGGTTTCAGGCCCCACCGCGCTGGACGTGCCGGACCGCGTGGATTTCCTGCCGGTGGAAACCGCGGCGGAAATGCACCAGGCGGTGGCCCATCATCTCGGGCGCATGGACGTGGCGGTGTTCGCCGCCGCCGTGGCCGATTACACGCCGCGCCAGGTCGCTCCCGCCAAACTCAAGAAGTCGGCAGACGCCCTGACCCTCGAGCTGGTCCGCACCACCGACATCCTGGGCTCGGCCCGCGGGCCGCTCGCTTTCACCGGCACGCTGGTCGGCTTCGCCGCGGAAACTGAAAACCTCGAGGCCAACGCCCGCGACAAACTCACCAGAAAAGGCTGCGACCTCGTCATCGCCAACGACGTCTCCCAACCCGGCATCGGCTTTGATTCCGACCACAACGAGGTCGTCCTCGTCTATCCAGATCACCGCCGGCCTCTGCCGCCCGCCACCAAACACCACCTCGCCCACCAACTGGTCGAGGCCATCCTCGAACTGCACTTAAGACCCAAGACTTGAAGACACAAGATTCAAGAGTAGAGAAAATAACTTGCCGGTCTTGCTCTTCTCTTGAGTCTTGAAGTCTTGTGTCTTGCGTCTTGCGTCTTCTTCTCATCCCCACTCCTCATGACCGACCTCGCCCTCGCCACCCACGCCGCCCTCACCGCCGGCATCCTGCTCCGCCACCACTTCGGCAA
>JBAXBG010000245.1:0-4242 GCA_037142115.1 Verrucomicrobiota bacterium
CTGAAAGAATCGCCTATCCCACCCGTATCCGCCTGCACATGAATCCCGCCCTAAGCCGTCGTCACTTCCTCCACACCACCGCTGCCGCCAGCCTTGGCCTCACCGCGCTGGGCCTGTCGCGCGCCCGCGCCGCCGCGCCCGCCGGCCAAAAACTCCGCGTCCTGTCGATCGGGGTGGTCGGCACTATCGGCGTCGCCGACCGCCACCAGGTGGCCGCCCATCCCGATGTCGAAATCACCGGCCTCTGCGACGTGGATTCAATCTATCTGGCGCAAGCGGCCAAGGAACATCCCAACGCCTTCACCTGCCGCGATTACCGCGAGGCGTTCACCAAACACCTCGACAAGTTCGACGCGGTGATCGTGTCGGTGCCCGACCACTCGCACGCGCCAATCCTGCTCACCGCCCTGGCCCATGATAAACACGTCTATGGCCAGAAACCGTTGGTCCATCAGCTCGCGGAGCTGGCGATGGTCGAACGCGCGATCCAGGCCAAGCCGCAGCTCGTCACCCAGCTCGGCAACCAGCGCATGGCCAATCCGGGCCGCCGCGCCGCCATTGAAATCCTCCGCCAGGGCCAACTCGGCAAGGCCATCGAGGCCTACGCCTGGACCGGCGCGCCTAACAAGAGCGAATATTTCAATTACGACAAGGTCCTCAAGGAGAACCCGGTCATCCCGGCCAATCTCGATTGGGATCTGTGGCTCGGCCCCTGCGCCAAGATGCCTTATTATGATGAACTGGCCCCGGCCAAATGGCGCTCGTGGTGGGACTTTGGCACCAACGGCCTTGGCGATTGGGGCTGCCACGTCCTCGACGTGTTCTTTTTCAGCTATGACGAGCTGCTCACGCCCATCTCGGTAAAAACCGACTGCGCCGAGCCGGCCAGCAAAATCTTCCACGTCAACCCGTGCAAATCCACCCTGACCTATCAAGTCAGCTCCGACAAATTCACAGCCAAGACCTTCCCCATCCATTTCTACGATTCCGGCCAGAAACCGACGCCCGAACAACTCCGGATGCCCGAAGTGGTCAAGGGCGGCAACATGACCGTGGTGGTCTGTGAGGGCGGCACCCTCGTGCTCGAAGCCGACGGCCACATCAAGATCTGGCGCGATGGCAAGGAGTCCGAAGGCCTGCGCATGCCCAACCTGCCGGAGTTCCCCCGCCTCAACCACTGGCACGCGTGGGTCGACAATTGCCTGGGCCGCAAAACCGAGCTGCGCGCGCCGTTCAAGGATGCGGTGCGCATCACCGAGGCCGTGCTGCTGGCCACCAAGGCCACCCGCTTCCCCGGCCAGGAGCTCCTCTGGGACAAGTCCAAGCTCGCCTTCACCAACAACCCGCAAGCCACCGACACCATCGTCCGCCGCCAATACCGCGACGGCTTCGGCCCGCCCGCGATGTTTTTGTAAGCCTGCTAAGAACCACTGCAAAAGCACAGGTCGCCTTTTTTCCACTGATAGCACTGACTTTGACTGACGATACTGCAAGAATTGGGTTTTTTGCTGACGGATTTCGAGCCCGCCTTTTAGGTGGGAGCGCATGACGCCGCAACTGATGCATCATCAGTGCAATCAGTGAAATCAGGGGTTCTATTTTCACTTTCAGACTCACACATCTCCCGCCATTACTCACAAATGAAACTCACCGCTCTGCTTGCCACGCTGGCCTTGTTAGGCCCCGCCCTCGTCCACGCCGAAGCTCCGGCCGAAACCCCGGCCCAATACGCCGCGCGCATGGCGTGGTTCAACGAGGCGCGCTTCGGGATGTTCATCCACTGGGGCGTCTATTCGGCGGCCGCAGGCATGTGGAATGACAAGCCCGTCCCCGGCGCGGGCGAGTGGCTCGAGAGCGGCGGAAAAATCCCCACCGCCGAATACCGCGCCACCCTGCTGGCCAAGTTCAACCCGCTCAAATATGACCCCGACGCGTGGGTGCTCGCCGCCAAGAACGCCGGCATGAAGTATATCGTCATCACCTCCAAACACCACGACGGGTTCTGCCTGTGGGATTCCCAGCTCACCGACTGGGACATCGGCTCCACCCAGTACAAGAACGACCTGCTCAAGCCGCTGGCCGAGGCCTGCGCCAAGCACGGCCTCAAGTTCTGCGTCTATCACTCGATCATGGATTGGTCGCACCCGGACTACGGCACCAAGACTCCTAACAACGGGGCCAACGCCCCCGGCGAGGCCAAGCCGGCGCTGTGGCGCGGCAACGCCGCCAACCCCAAGCCCGACATGGACCGTTACACGGCCTATCTGAAAGGCCAGCTCAAGGAGCTGGTCACCACCTATCACCCCGGAATCCTCTGGTTCGACGGCGAATGGGAAGACGCCTGGACCCATGAGCGCGGCGTCGATCTTTACAACTACCTGCGCGCGCTCGACCCCGCGCTCATCGTCAACAACCGCGTCGACAAGGGCCGCGCCGGCATGTCCGGACACACCACCGACGCCAAGTTCAAGGGCGACTACGGCACCCCCGAACAGGAAATCCCCGCCACCGGCTTCGGCAAGGGCGTCGCCTGGGAATCGTGCATGACCCTGAACGAAACCTGGGGGTTCAAAGCCAGCGACACCCAATGGAAGTCCGCGGCCATCCTCATCCACAACCTCATCGACATCGCCAGCAAGGGCGGCAACTACCTGCTCAACGTCGGACCCACCGGCGAGGGCGAAATCCCCGCCGCGTCACTGGAACGCCTCGCCGTCATCGGCACGTGGATGCAAACCAACGGCGAGTGCATCCATGGCACGACCGCCTCGGTCTTCCCCAAGGTGTCCTGGGATGGCCGCTCGACCACCCGCCGCACCCCGGAGGGCAAAACTCGGATCTATCTGCAGCTGTTCAGCCGTCCCAAGGACGGCAAACTCGTGGTCAACAGCCTGCTGAATCGCCCGGATGAGGCCTCCATTCTCGGCCAACCCGCCAAGCTCGCCATCGCCGGCAAGCCGGGTGCCTGGACCATTCAACTCCCGGACACCGCCGCCGACCCCTACGCCACCGTGGTCGCACTCTCCCTCCAAGGCGAGCCCGCCGTCCAGGTGCCCGCCAAACAAGCCGCGCCGCCCAAAAAGAAGAAGTGACCCTGGGTAGCGATTGGCTCCGGGCGCTCCGGCGCGAATCGAAACCGGCGCGCAGTGGAGACAGCCGGAGGCAAATAGCCAGCGGCGATGCCCGGGCCACCGTGGCGCGGGCGTCCTGCCCGCCGCTTTCTTGCCCACGGTCTCATACCGCGGTCGCCGCGGCGCGTGCCAAATCGCGGCGGGATCGGGCAACGCGTTGACAGGGTGGGGGAGTGGAATTAGGGTCCGCGCATGATTTGTTTCCGGTGGACCGTTGCGCTTGGAGCGGCCTTGTGTGGTTTTGGCTGCGCGAATATGGGGCCGGAAAACGTTTGGCGCGGTGCGGTGGATCACCAGGCGGCCCAACTCGGATACCGCAATTGGATCGTGATCGCCGAGGCGTCGTTTCCGGCGCAAAGCCGCCCCGGGGTGCACCAGGTGACGGCCCCGGTCGGGATCCCGGAAGCGCTCGACTACGTGTTGCACGCGTTGGAGCAGACCGAGGACGTGCATCCCCAGATCTATGTGACACGCGAGTTGCGGGCGGTCGAAAACGACTACGCGCCGGGGATCGACGAGTTGCGCAAGCGCCTGAAAAGTTCCCTGCACGGCCATCAGACGACTGAGCTCGACCAGCAATCGCTGCTGACGCTGATGGAGGATGCCAACCGCAGTTTTGATGTGCTGGTGATTCGCACGCAGAGCGCCTTGCCGTATTCTTCGGTGTTTTTGGAACTGCAGCCGGGCTACTGGGATGCGGAGTCCGAAGCCCGCCTGCGCGACCGGATCGAGCGCGAGCGACGGCAATAACTTGCACGACCCGTCCCGTGATGCGCAGGCTGGCGGCGTGAGCCACAAAGACGACGAACTCCGCCATGAACGTGAAGATGCCTGGGTCGGCGATGCCGTGCTGGCATTGTTCGCCCGCCAATACGTGCTGCGCGAGCGCCACACGATGGATGGCGAGTGGTTCACCCGCCTGACCTCCAACGATTTCCTGAGCGCCTTCGGCAAACCGACGCGGGTTGAGGCCTCGATCGGGAAAATCTACCAGGAGCACGGCCTGCAGGCGGCGTTCGCGTGGATGGACGCCCACCTCATTCCGCTCTTTCAGAAGCAGTTGGGCCACAAGCCGCCTGGCTCCAAGCGCTGAGGGCGCAGCGGGAAGTCG
>JBAXBG010000246.1:0-4213 GCA_037142115.1 Verrucomicrobiota bacterium
GTCGGGTACCTCATCGCCATCGACAACGTGCCGCGCGACAACGCCGGCTTGATCACCGCGCTGGAGGATATTTTTGTGGTGGTCGCCCTGCTGACCATCGCCATCGGGCTGATTCTGCCGGGCATGATCGCCCACTCGGCGGTGGAGGTTTCCAAGGCCGCCGATCTGCTGGTCAAGGGCACCCTCACGGACTTCACACGGGCGATGCGGGCCCTGGCCGCCGGCGATCTGGAGGCCGCCAAGGCGCAATTCACGCTGGCCCCCGTGATCGTGCATTCGCACGATGAAGTCGGCGACATGGCGGTGACCTTCAACCGGCTGCAGGAACAAATCGGTCAAGCCGCGGTCGGCTTGGAAGGTGCGCGCGAAGGCCTCTCGGCGAGCCGCCAGGCGCTCACCGCGACCAACCGGCAACTGCAGCAAGCCAACGAGCAACTGATGAGCGAACTGGCCGAGCGCAAAGTGGCGGAGCAGGCGTTGCGCGAATCGCAGCAGCGCCTCAGCGAGGTCGAGCTCGCCCTGGATGAGCACGCCTTGGTGGCCATTACCGACCAGACCGGCAAAATCATTTACGTCAATAACAAGTTCTGCGCGGTCTCCCGGTTTGCCCGTGACGAACTGGTCGGCCGGAATTTCCGCATTGTGAACTCCGGCTACCACCCGCCGGCGTTTTTCGCCAGTCTTTGGAAAACCATAGGCGGAGGTCATGTCTGGAAAGGCGAAATCAAGAATCGCACCAAGGACGGTTCGTATTACTGGGTCGACACCACCATTGTCCCGTGCCTCGACGCGCAGGGCAAACCCTATCAGTACATTGCCATTCGCTCGGACATCACGGCGCGCCGGGAAAACGAACTGGAACTCGCCGCGGCCCGCGATGCCGCGCTGGCGGCCGACCGCAGCAAATCGCAGTTCCTGGCCAACATGAGCCACGAAATCCGCACCCCGATGAACGGGGTGATCGGCATGACCGGCTTGCTGGCGGAAACCCCACTCGATAGCGACCAACACGATCTGGTCAAAACCATCCGCCAGAGCGGCGACCTGCTGCTGACCATCATCAATGACATCCTGGATTTTTCGAAAATCGAAGCCGGCAAGCTGACCTTCGAAACCCACGACTTCCATTTGAGCGACGTCGTCGAGGACACCTTGGACATGCTGACGGAAACCGCCCAGGCCAAGGGTTTGAAATTGCGCGGTGTGGTGGACGCCACGGTGTTTCCTCATTTGCGCGGAGATGCGGGGCGCTTGCGCCAGGTGCTTACCAACCTGCTCAACAACGCGATCAAGTTCACCGATCACGGTGAGGTGATCCTGCGGGTGTCGCAAGTCTCGGGCACGATGTTGCGCTTTGAAGTCATCGACGTCGGCATCGGCATCAGCGCCAGCGATCAAGAGCACCTCTTCCAACCCTTCAGCCAAGCGGATGGGTCCCACAGCCGCAAATACGGCGGCACCGGACTGGGCTTGGCCATCGCCCGCCAATTGGTCCACTTGATGCAAGGCAAAATCGGCGTGACCAGTGCCTTGGGCATGGGCTCGACCTTCTGGTTCACGGCGCAATTCGAGACCCAGTCCGACGCCCCGCGACCCGGCCGTGACCCGCGCCGTGCCGCCACTGGCGTGGGCTTGAACCAGCCGCCCCCGTTGTCGCAGCCGGCCCTCCAGTTGCCCCGCCATGCGGCGCGGATTTTGCTCGCCGAGGACAACCTCACCAACCAGAAAGTCGCGCTCCGACTGTTGGCGAGGCTGGGGTATCAGGCCGACACGGTGTTCGACGGCAATGAGGTGCTCGAAGCTCTGCAACGCATTCCGTACGACATCATTCTCATGGATTGCCAGATGCCCGAACTGGACGGCTACGCCACCACCCAACGCATCAGGCTGACGCATGCGCATCCGATCCACATCATCGCCATGACCGCCCACGCGATGGAAGGGGATCGCAGAAAGTGCCTCGCCGCAGGCATGGACGACTACATCGCCAAACCCGTGAAATCCGAGGAACTTCAGTTGGCGCTGGCCCGCTGGCAGCCAGCGGCGGCGAACTAGCCGCGGACGGTTCAGAGGGTGCCGAAGCGCTGGGTCAGGACGTGCTGCCGGAATGCGAAAATCCGCTGCAGCTTGCGGCGCACGAACAGGCGGTGGGCCAACGCGCCGAACAGCCCGAAGGGCAGGGCGTAATGGACGGAGTCGGTCATGCGGACGCCCCCCGGCACCGGCTCGAACTCATGCCGGTGGTGCCAGAATCGATAGGGGCCGAACCGTTGCTCGTCGACGAACGAGCGCCCCGCCAGCAGGCACTTGATTTCCGTCACCCATGAGATCCACAGCGCCGGGGCGATCCGGATCCGATAGGTGATGATCTGGCCGTCGAACATGTCCGCCGCTGGCGGGCTGGTGATTTCAAACCCGAGGTCGGGGGGCGTGATCGCGTTGAGATTGGCCGGCGCGGAGAAGAAATCCCACGCCTCCCGCGGGGTGATCGGCAGGAGTTGTTGCT
Source organism: Verrucomicrobiota bacterium (assembly GCA_037142115.1). GTDB lineage: Bacteria > Verrucomicrobiota > Verrucomicrobiia > Verrucomicrobiales > Akkermansiaceae > Luteolibacter. Next base: position 2,507 of record JBAXBG010000246.1, read on the forward strand.
GTTGGAAGGTGTGCAGCTTCATGGCTGGCCGGGAGCGTCCTCCAGGCGTTTGGACGCCACTGGCCAGTTGACGACATTCCACCAGGCGGCGATGTAATCGGGGCGGCGGTTCTGATAGTGGAGATAGTAGGCGTGCTCCCAGACGTCGAGGCCGAGGATCGGGGTGCCCAGGTCGGCATCGGGGACGATGCCCTGCATCAGCGGATTGTCCTGGTTGGGTGTGCTGGTGATCTTGAGCTTGCCGTTTTGCACCACGAGCCATGCCCAGCCCGATCCGAAGCGTTTGGTGGCGGCCTCGCCGAAGGATTTCTTGAAGGCGTCCATCGAGCCGAACGCGACCTGGATCGCCACGGCCAGGGCTTCCGAGGGCTCGCCGGATTTGGCGGCGGGGGCCAGCGACTGCCAGAAAAACGAGTGGTTCCAGTGGCCGCCGCCGTGATTGCGCAACGGCATGCGCAAGGACTCGTCCGCCACGCCCGGCAGGCCGGCTAACAGTTGCGGCAACGGCAGAGCGGCGAGCTCCGGGGCCTTGGTCAGCGCGGCATTGAGGCCGGCGATGTAGGCCGCGTGATGCTTGTCGTGGTGGATTTCCATGGTCCGCGCGTCGAGGTGCGGCTCCAGCGCGTCGAATGCGTAGGGCAGGGCCGGCAGCGTGGCGAGCGAGGGGACGGGGGCGAGCTCGGCCCGCGCGGGGTTGGGCAGCAGGGTGGCTCCGGCGGCGAGGGTTCCGAGTTGGACAAATCGGCGGCGGTTGAGTGTGGGAGGAATGGGCATGCCTACCCACTAACACGGGTGGCCGGGAATGCAACCGGGGGATTGGGAGTTCTGGTGCTCAAGAGAAAACCGGCACAGCCAAGACGCCAAGGGAAACGAGGGTTTGCTCATTAGCACATCCACCTTGGCGAACTTGGCGTCTTGGCGGTCAATCCCAATGTTGCTCAGAAGGCTCTGACATCGCTGGCGAACACCCGCGCCGCCACCTGGCGCAAGCCGTCCAGCGTGATGTCGGGATCCACCGCATCGATTTCCGGGACGCCCCGGGCGATGAGCGCCGCGTCCCCACCCGTGGCGATGATTTTCGGATGTCCGGGCAACTCGCGGCGGATCTTGCCGATGATTTCCTTGACCAAGCCGCGGTAGCCGAACACCGCGCCTGCTTGCATGGCGTGGATGGTCGACTTGCCGATGGCCGACGCGGGTTCTTCCAGCTCGATGGCCGGCAGCAAGGCGGTTTTCTGCGGCAAATAGCCGGCAATCGCCCCGAGTCCCGGCGCAATGACCCCGCCACAATACGCCGGTTGCGCCGAAATCACGTCAAAAGTCACGGCCGTGCCAAAGTCGATGACGATGGCCGGCGCACCGTGGCGCGCCAGCACGCCAACCGCGTTGGCCAGCCGGTCGCCGCCGATCTGCGCGGGCAACGGGTAATCAATCGCCATGCCCAGCGGGCTTTCATGATTTACGAAATGCAGCGGGCAGCGGGGCTCGAAAAACCCCTTGAGCACGGCCGCTTTGGCGGGCACCACCGAACAAACGCTCACCGCGGAAAACTCCAGCCCGGCGGTGAGGGCCGCCAGCGTATCGTTAGAAAGCCCGGCCGTGGCCAGCACGCCCCGCCACGCGCTCAGGCCCTCCGCATCCCCGAGGGCGAACTTGGTGCGCGTGTTGGAATTGTCAATGAGCAGCCAGGCCATGGGATTGCGGTGC
>JBAXBG010000247.1:0-4211 GCA_037142115.1 Verrucomicrobiota bacterium
GTCTTCAAGTCTTGGGTCTTTTTCAAATCTGGAAATCCGGGGTTCCGGAGTCGAGGTGCAGGCCACACTCGTATTTTTCGCCGTTGAAGCGGGTCGATTCCGCGGCCCCATCCTGTGCCGGGCGGGTGCTGTGCCAATCGCCCATGGTGACGTAGCCCTGGGCGGCCAGCGGGTGGCGCGGCAGGTCATGCTGGTTGAAGTAAAGTTCGACCTGGGCGTCGGCCCAATCGAGAATCGGATAGGCTTTAAGCGTTTTCTTCTGCTGCTCGACGAGCGGGCGGTCGGCGCGGGTGGTGGAATGCGCCCGGCGCAGGCCGCTGAGCCAGACATCGGCGCCGGTTTCGCGCAGCGCGCGGTTGAGCGGTTCGATCTTGGTGAGCATGGCGTAGCGGTCGGCACCCGCCTTGTCCTGATCCCAGAGCTGGCCCCACACCGCCTCGATGCGCGCGGCGGACACCGTCGGCTGATAGATCCGAAGGTCGGGCTGGAAGCGCGCGATGAGCTCTTCCGCATAACGGTAGGTTTCGGGAAACAAAAACCCGGTGTCGATGAACACCACCGGGATCTGTGGTGCGTGCTCATGGATGAGGTGCAGCATCACGGCGGCCTGGATGCCGAAGCTGGTGGTGGCCACCAGCCGGTTTCCCAGGCGCTCGTGGAGCAGGCGGATGCGTTCGCCGGCGCGCAGCGGGCCGAGCGTGGCGGACAGCTCCTGCGGGAGCGTGGTGTGAGTCAAAGTCGAGCTCATGGCGGGTGGGAGCGGGTTCAAATCCGCAGGCCCTTGGCGAAGGCTTCAGGCTTGATGTTATGGTGGAAATCCGCACCCTGGACGGTGGCTGCCACATAGCCGGCGCGAATGCAGAAATCGCCGAACCGCTCGCCGTCGGAGCGCTCCCTGGCATAGCGGGTGATGATCGGGGCTAACAACCCCTTGATGCTGGTGCCGGGCACGCTTTCGAGGAACAGTTTCGAGAGCCGCTGGCCGGCGAAGCCGCCGCCCAGATAGACGTTGTATTTGCCGGGGGCCTTGCCGACCAGGCCGATCTCGGCGAGAAACGGCCGGGCGCAGCCGTTCGGGCAGCCGGTCATGCGCAGCGTGATCGCGTCATGGCGCAGGCCGTTTTGCTCGATGACTTCCTCCAACTCGGTGAGCAGCTCGGGCAGATACCGCTCCGCCTCGGCCAGCGCCAACCCGCAGGTCGGCAGGGCGACGCAGGACAGCGCGTTGAGGCGCAGCGCGCTCTTCTGATGGCTGTCCTTGATGCCGTAGCGCTCGAGCAATTGCTCGATTAGCGGGCGATTGGCCGGGGTGACATTGGCGATGATGACGTTCTGGTTGGCGGTGAGGCGGAAGTCCCCGTCGTGCACCCGGGCGATCTCGCGCAGTCCGGTTAGAAGCGGATAGGCCGGGGTGTCCAGCACCCGCCCGCCCTGGACGTAAACCGTGAGATGCGAGTTGCCGTTGGCGTCCCCGACCCAGCCGAAGCGGTCGCCGTTGCCATCAAACGCAAACGGCCGTGCCGCTCCCAGCTCGTAGCCCAGATACTCGTTGATTTTTGCGAGCACCCACTCCACCCCGTGATCGGCCACGGTGTATTTGAAGCGCGCGTGCTTGCGGTCGCTGCGGTCGCCGAAGTCGCGCTGCACCCGCACGGTTTTTTCCGCCACCTCCACGACCTGCTCGGGGGTGCAGAAGCCGATGACATCGGCGATGCGCGGATAGGTGGCGTCATTGCCGTGGGAGGATCCCATGCCGCCGCCGACGGCCACGTTGAAGCCGACGAGCTTGCCGGCCTCGACGATGGCGATGAACGACAGGCAGTTGGCGTAGATGTCGACATCGTTGGAGGGTGGCACCGCCAGGGTGATCTTGAACTTGCGCGGCAGATAGGTCTTGCCGTAGATCGGCTCCTCATCAGCCTCGCTGGAGGCGATTTTCTCGTCATCGACCCACAACTCATGATAGGCGCGGGTCTGCGGGGTGAGGTGGTTGGAGATATCCTGGGCCAGCTTGAGCACTTGCGCGTGGACCTCGGATTGATAGGGATTGGGATTGCACATCACGTTGCGGTTGACGTCGCCGCACGCGGCGATGGTGTCCATGGCGGCGAGATTGATCTGTTGGATCGAGCGCTTCAGGTTACCCTTGATGATGCCGTGAAACTGGAACGCCTGGCGGGTGGTCAGCTTGATCGTGCCGTTGGCCAATTCGGTGGCCAGGCGATCGGTGGTGAGCCACTGGGCGGGCGTGACCACGCCGCCCGGCACGCGGATCCGGACCATGAACGAGAACGCCTTTTCCAGCTTGTCCTTGCGGCGCTGGCCGCGCAGGTCCCGGTTGTCCTGCAGATAAGCCCCGTGGAACTTGAGCAACTGGTTGTCATCCTCCGAGATCGCTCCAGTGGAGGTGTCCGCCAGTCCCTCGGCAATGGTTCCCCGCAGGTAGTTGCTGTGGCCCTTGATCGATTCGTTGACGGAGAGTTTTGGTTCTTCAGACATGGACATTGGGGAAAGAGGGCGGAGAAACCGTAATCATTAGCTTATTGCCCTGCTTGGTGATGTTTCGACAAGAACCTGCGGCGGGACCTCGCGGCGCGCAACACTTATTTGCACAATTTCTGTGGTTTCCAGGGCGACCGGTCCATCCCCTCCCCTGGCGAAAAACCCGCCGCGCCAGTGGCGCGGCGGTGACAACGCGGCCAGGCGGGATTGCTAAAAGCCGCGCATTTTCTGCGGTTTGGCCAGCGGGTGTTGACGTGTTGGAGCTGGCGTGCATCATTCACGCCCGTCGGGCGGAAAAAGCCGCATCGGCACTCTTCAAATACCGCTATGACCACCATTGCTATCAACGGATTCGGCCGGATTGGCCGCCTCGTGTTCCGCGCCCTTGTTGAACAAGGCCTGCTCGGAACGACCTTCAACGTCGTCGCCGTTGGCGACATCGTTCCGGCCGACAACCTCGCCTACCTGCTCAAATACGACTCCACCCAGGGTCGTTTCGCCGGCACGGTGACCTCGAAGAAGTCCTCCCCGGAGCTGGCGGAAGACGACATCATCGTGGTCAACGGCCACGACATCAAGGTGGTGAGCGCCCGCACCCCGGACGGTCTGCCATGGAAGGCCCTCGGCGTGGAAGTGGTCATCGAGTCCACCGGCCTGTTCACCGACGCGGAGAAAGCCAAGGGTCACCTTGCCGCCGGCGCCAAGAAGGTCATCATCTCGGCTCCGGCCAAGGGTGAGGACGCCACCTTCGTCATCGGGGTCAACGACCAACTCTACGACCCAGCGAAGCATCACATCATCTCCAACGCGAGCTGCACCACCAACTGCCTGGCGCCGATCGTGCACGTGCTGCTCAAGGAAGGATTCGGCGTCGCCGAAGGCCTGATGACCACGATCCACTCGTACACCGCCACGCAGAAGACCGTGGATGGTCCGTCCAAGAAGGATTGGAAGGGTGGCCGCAGCGCCGCGATCAACATCATCCCGTCGACCACCGGTGCCGCCAAGGCCGTCGCCCTGGTTTGCCCGGAAGTGAAGGGCAAGCTCACCGGCATGTCCCTGCGCGTGCCGACGCCGACGGTTTCCGTAGTCGACCTCACCGTCAAGACCGTCAAGGAAACCTCGCTTGCCGAGATCAAGGCCGCCCTCAAGAAGGCGTCCGAGACCTACCTCAAGGGGATCCTGGCCTACACCGAAGACGAAGTGGTTTCCACCGACTTCATCCACGACGCCTCCTCGTCGATCTTCGACGCCCATTCCTCGATCGAACTCAACTCGACGTTCTTCAAGCTCATCAGCTGGTATGACAACGAGTGGGGCTACTCGAACCGCGTGATCGACCTCCTCACCGATGTCGTCAAGAAGGGGATCTGATCCCCGCACCCGGTTCTAACGAATCATCCGCGACGGCGGCCCCCACCCGGGCCGCCGTTTTTGCGTGTGGTCAGCGCCTAATCCTCCCGAGGAACATGGGGATTTACCGCCAAGGCGCCAAGTTCGCCAAGGTGGATTTGCTAGCAATAATCCATTGCTTTCCTTGGCGCTCTTGGCGACTTGGCGGTGAATTACAGTCAGTCACTTGCCTTGCCACACCCGACCGCCGGGCTCTGGCGCTAGATAGGAACAGGAGAACCACTGATTGCACTGATTTTACTGATTTAGAATAAGTTATCGTGCCGCTCCCACCAATCTGAACGGTGGGCGATCCA
>JBAXBG010000248.1:0-4168 GCA_037142115.1 Verrucomicrobiota bacterium
AAAACCCGCTTGCCCGAAAAATTCTCATACATCCGCATATACATCCGCTGCCGTTTCCGCTCCACATCCCCTAACACAAACTCACGGTTCACCGCCCGGCTCAGGCAGTGATAGATCGCCGGCTTGGCCGACTCTGGCCTCGGGGGAATCATCCAGCGCCCACGCCTCATGGTGCCAGACTACGCCTCTTTTCGCCCAGGGTCGACGGGTTTCCTTCCAATGGGTCTGTCCCTTTTTCCGGGGCGGTGCTGGTGCGGAGCGTTTGTCCAATGCGGACGGTCACGGGGCCGAGCAGCCCTGACGGCTGGAGGGCGGAGCCTTTGGCAGGTCCATTGATGGTCCAGGTTTTGCGTGCTGTTTCATCGCGGCCGGCGTCAAAGGTCAGGCGATTGAACCATGTGTTGGTCACTTCCACGCTCAAGTGGTTCACGCCGGGTTTCAAGGCGTGGGAGATGTCCAGCCGGAAGGGTGGTGTCCAGACGGAGCCCACCGGCACGCCGTTGAGCCGCGCGCTGGCGATCACCGCCACGCGACCCAGGTCGAGTTCGACGGGTGAGTCGGCGGCGGCGGGCGGGTCGAGGGTGAAGTCCGTCGTGTAGCTGGCGGTGCCGGAAAACGCCCGCGCTTCGGCGGGTAGTTCGAGGTCGGTCCATGACGTCAGCTTGGCTAACGGCATGGACGAGGGCGCGCCCCAGCCGGCAGGGAAGGCGAGTTTCCACGGTCCCGACAGCGGGAGGTCGCGCGGGGCGCGGGTTTCATAGGTTGAGGATTTGCCGTTTTCGCGTGTCAGGCGGAATCTGCCTGGAGTCCATGCCAGAAGGCGGTTGCCGTCGTCGAGGAGCTCGCACGGCGGGCGCGGGTTAGTGAGCCGTTCGACTGGAGTGAGCGGTGCGCCCGCGCCGGCGGTGAGAGGTTGCGCTTGCGCATCCGCCACCACGTTGCCGTCGTGTTCCAGACGGACGACATGATGGGAAGTGCCAGGGGCGGATTTTCGGAACATCACGAACACCGAACCGGATGGCGGCAAGTCCAGTGCGACAAAACTGGTTGCGCCATCGCGTCGCATGATGGCCGCGGGCGTCACGGCACCGGTCAGCGGATTCCAAAGTTCGGCCGTGCCAATGGCCCTGAACCCGAGCGCGCCGCGAAATCCGTTAGATGATGGGGCCGCCACAAAATACCAGTCGGCCTCGTCGGTCTGGCGGTGCATCCAGACGACGCCGTGACCCCGCAGGTCCGGCGCGATGTCGAGTTGGGTCAGCGCCTCGCCGAGGGCGACCCCCGAAATCACCCTGCCTTGGCCGACCCGGCGCAGGCCGCTGGCGGTGTTGTCCTTGCCCCACAGTTCTTCGACGGCATGGCGGAATCGTAGCTCCGCCCCGGAGCCCCCGCTCAGAGTCGCGATTCCACACCGTGGGCGATCGCCGACGAGCACCGCGCCCTGTTGCACGAAGGCCAGCATGCGCTCCAGCGTTTCCGGCAACATCCGCGGGCAATCGCGCAACCAGAGTAGGCGATAGCGCAGGCCCTCCGGGGTGACGATCATGCCATCGCGCACCGCCAGGCGAGTGAGCAGAGCGTCGGGATTGCAGTAGTCGGAGTGGTAACCGGTGGGGAACGCAGCGTCTTGCGGCGGCTTGTGGTCCTGCTCGTCGCCGAGATACCACAGCACGTCGGAAACGGGCCGCCCGCGCTCCAACAAGAATCCGCAGCGGGCAAGGTAGTCCGTGAACTCAGGCATGTGTGGCCACCAGGTTTGCCCGCGCAAGAAGGGGGTTCCGATCCCGGATCCGAACGCGGTTCCTGGCGGCAGCCCGTCAGTGCGCGGATTGTGGGTGTAGGTATGGAAAACCAAGTGGGTCACCCCTTCGGCGAGGTGCATGTCGGCGATGTGTTTCAACATGCCCGGATGTTCGTTCCAGGTGAGATTGAACGAGGTGAAGGCCTCGGCGGCAACCCGCGGCTTGCCATACATGCGCGCCGCCGACACGCACGGCTTGACCGGCTTGAAATTGAAGCTGCCGACATGCGATTCCATGCGGGGCTGCCAGAACTCGCACATCGGCACGTCGGCATACTTGTAATATTCCAGGATGTCGCCGGGAAACACGTCGCCCGCGGCGGTTTCATAGGAGATGGAAAGTCCGTCACGATGAGCCAACTGGGCCATGCGGCCGAAAAAGTTATGAACCACCAACTCGTTGATCGTCGCGCGCCAGTCGCGCAGGAAGCGGGTGGTGGTTGTGGGATCTCCGACCACATAGCCTGCGAGTGCGGGCAACCACACCCGTAGCGGATAGCCGCGGAGTTGCGCGAACTGCTGGTCCATGCCGGGCGTCCATGTCTGGGTCTCGCACTCCCAGCTGTCGAGCAGCATGCCCTGTAGCAAGCCGCCGCCGACGGGGCCCTTCTTGGCGGCGAGCCGTCCGATGTATCCGGCATAGTGGGCCTCGGCACCTGCTGGCGAGAGTTTGTCGCATTCCCAGCCGGTGCCCTCGGGTGGGGCCGGTCCGTTGCGGCGGCCGGTGTTGACATGGCCCCAGCGCGTGACCGTCCAGTTGCCAGGCGGAGCGTCCCAGTGGAGCGTGCCGGCAGCGTCCATCTGGCCGGTCAAGTCCACGATCATCGAGGGATCGATCCACGCCGCTTTGGATTGCACGGGCAGAGGCGCGCGATCCAAGGCACCCAGAACCCAAGCGGCCTCGGCCTCCCAATTGTTCATGCGTGCGGCCGCGAACAGCTGGAGACAGGACAAGGTCAGCGGGTGTTGGTGACTGATAGTGATGCGGAACGTCCGCGCCGGTTCGTCCGAGCACGCCAGCGAAATCGGCCGGTTGCCCTGCCAGTTGCTCGCCGGCAGCGAGTGGCTGGCCACTTGGTGCAAGCCATCGGCCAGAACCGCCTGCACCGTGAGGGTGACGTCGGGCTGGTAGCACCAATGATGGTTGAAGCTTTGAACCGACGGCAATTCCACGGTGCGCAAGGTCACGTTGTGCTTGAAGGTGGCCTCCACCCAGACCGGTTCCCGGCCCGGTTCCAGCGTGATCTTTCCGCCCGGTTCATTGCGCAGGCACTTGTCCCACGGCAAATCCTCCCGGTTGCTCTTGATGGAATCCGGCACCAGCGCTTGGCCGCTATCGCCCTCCGGCGTGGGAAAGGCCACGACCGCCACCTCATGGTAATCCCGCCACTCCTCCTTGCTCGGCGGTGGTTGTGACAACGCCACCTCCACACGCTTGCCACCGGTTAGGTTGGCGTGGCTCCACACCAGGTGCCGCATCGCCTTGTCCGGCGTGATCCACGGACCGCCCGCCATCGCCCAGCCCGGGCAGTTCTGCATCGTGAAGCGCAGCCCGAGCCGCTGGCATTCTGCACCCACTTGGTGCACCGCCCCGTCCCAAGGCGCGCTGAGGCACTTGATTTGGGGGGCCACCCCGGGCCACGGCCCGCCAAACTGGCCGTGGAAAAGTTGCACCCCCTGGATGCCCGCACTCGCGATCGCTTCCAGATCCGCCGTGATGCCCTGCGGTGCCACGTTGCCACCGATGAAGTGAAACCAAGTCTCCGGGTGAAATATCCGCGGCGGTTGACGAAACGCCGCGGCATCCGCGGGGCTGATCGATCGATCCAATTCCCCGGCCGCCGGGACTATCGCCGGGACCGCCGCCGCGGCATGGGCACCTGGCACCATCGCCAGCCAAGCGATTGCAAGGATCCATATCTTGGGCTGGGACAAGCCATCGGTCGGCGGCGCACAGGATGTTAGGCAGGCCGTCATGCACGGAGTTAACGCTCGCGCCACATTGTCCCGCAAGATGAAAAGCAAGCCGGCAGATGGGCACCGTGAAACGCGGCGGTGGGGTACTCGATGGGGTCGATAGGGTCGGCTTAGGGATCGGTCCCGCAACGACTCGTCGCCCAGATACCAGCCTCAACGCCGCTCGGTCCATGGCTGGCGGCCATAGCGCCCGGCGATTTTGCCGGCGATGACATCGGCCGGCGGCTCAAAATCGACCGCCGTCCATTGTTTGGCCAGGCAGTTGGCGAGAGTCGCCGCCCGATGTTTGGATGCGAGCTGACTGGCGGGCACTGCCACCGACCCCTGGTGGAGTAGGCCGGAGCGAGTCCGCCGCTGGCCCGCACCCGCGAGTTTCGTGCCAGCCGGCCC
>JBAXBG010000249.1:0-4153 GCA_037142115.1 Verrucomicrobiota bacterium
AACGCCCAGACCTGGAACAACGACTACGCCTTCACCGGCACCAACAACCTGAACCTGGGCACCGGCGCGGTGAACCTCGGATCGACGGCGGGCACCCGCACCGTCACGGTCAACGCCGGCACGCTAGCCATCGGCGGGGTGGTCTCCAGCGGCACGGCCACCAGCCTGACCAAAGCGGGCGCAGGTGCCCTGACCCTGAGCAACAACAACTCCGGCGGCTTCGCCGGTGGGGTGACGCTCAACGCCGGCACGCTCAACATCAACAACAACAACGCCCTGGGCAACACCGCCGGCTTCTTCGTCATCAACGGCGGGTCCATCGACAACACCAGCGGCGCGGCCATCAGTGCCAATAACTACAAGATGACGTGGAACAGCGACGTCAACTTTATTGGAGCATCCGATGGCACGCACAACCTGAGCCTGGGTGCCGGGGCAGTGACCCTTGGCACCGCGGCCGGCACCTCGCGCACCCTCACGGTCAATGCCGGCACCCTCACCGTGGGTGGCGTCATTGGCAACGGCACCACCGCTAACAGCCTGGTCAAGGCGGGCGCGGGCACGCTCACCCTGGCCGGCACCAACACTTTTAGTGGCGGCTTCGCGCTCACCGCCGGTTCCCTGGTGATCAACAACGCCTCGGCTCTCGGCGCGGTCGCCACCAGCGCCCTCACCATCAATGGCGGCACGATCTATGGCGTGCCCACCGGCGGCGGCACCGCGGTCCTCAGCAGCTACGCGCAAACCTGGGCCGGGGATTTCAGCTTTGGCTTCGCGGGCATGGCCACGGATAACAACCTGGGCCTGGGTGCCGGAGCCGTGACCCTGAGCGGCACGGGCACCACCCGTGCCATCACCACCGCCGGGCAGTTCGGCACGCTCACCGTCGGCGGCGTCATCTCCGATGGCGCCACGGTCAAGGGCCTCACCAAGAATGGTCCGGGGATATTGCTCCTCACCGCCGCCAACGCCTTCACCGGCGGCATCATCCTCAATGCCGGCACCCTGACCATCTCCAACGCCGCGGCCCTCGGCACCGGGACCCTCACCATCAATGGCGGATTTCTCAATAACAACGGTGCCAACCTGACCCTGAGCTCCAACAATGCGCAGGCTTGGAATGCCGATTTCACCGTGACGGGCAGCACGCTCAATTACCAGCCCTGCGGTTTCACCTTCGGCACCGGCGCGATCACCCTGGGCGGCAACCGGACCGTGACCAACGCCGGCAGCAACCTCACGGAGGGTGGCGCGATCAGCGATGGCGGCAGCGGCTACGGCCTCACCTTGGTGGCCGGCTTATTCCAAAATTTTGGAGCGGCCACGACTTTGTCCGGAGCGAACACCTACAGCGGCGCGACGGTGGTCCAGAGCCGCAACGGCATCGGCAGCGTCACGTTGAGCGGCACGCTCGCCAACACCTCGAGCGTCACGGTCAATAGCGGAGGAAGCTTTAGCGCGAACGCCGCCGCCAACAATCCGATCAATCCGCTCGCCACCCTCACCTTGGGCGGCAACGGCGGCGGCACGTTCGCGCGCAACGGCGGCACTAACATTCAGTCATTCACCAGCCTGACGGTCGGCTCCGGTGCCGACGTCCTGAGTGGCTATTTCGGTCAGAGCCAATTCACCTTCTCGGGCTCCAACCCCTACCTCCGCAGCGTCGGCGGCGTGGTGCGCATTAACAGTGTTCACACTGCCAGCGCCTTCACCAGCGCTCCCAGCGGCGCGGGCAACGTCATCGGCTCGGGCGCAACCGCCATGCTCATCGGCGCGACCAAGAGCACGGACTACACCGCCACCTCGGCGGACAATTTCGTGAAAGCCGCCGCCGGCGCCATGACCGCCCTCACCGGCACGAGCACCTGGGGCACGGGCATCAACACCGACCTGAGCGCCAATGCCAGCGCCACCGGCAGCGTGACCCAAAGCCTCCGCTTCACCGCGGGCCTGACCCTCACCCTGCCCGGCGCCTTCACCGTGGAATCGGGCGGCATCCTGGCAAGCAACGCCCCGACCGGTCCGGTGACGCTCACCGGCGGCACGCTGGCCACCGGGATTGCGGGTGGCGACTTGTGGATCGTCCAGGGCGGTGCGGCCAGCACGAGCGTGGGCATGATCGTCAATTCCCAGATCATCGACAACACCGGCTCGAGCCTGACCAAGGTCGGCCCGCGCGCCCTCTACCTGACCAACCCCACTAACAGCTACACAGGCGGCACCTACCTCGCGGAAGGGATCCTCAACGTCGCCTCGGAAGGCTCGCTGGGCAGCGGCGCGCTCAATATCACCGGCGCGGGCACCCTCCAGGCCGCCGGCAACGTGGCGCTGGGCAGCCGCGCCGTGACCCTCGGCCAAGGCGTGACCGGTTCCTTCGACACCAACGGCTATAACATTGCGGTGGGTGGTGCGATCAGCGGAGCCTTCTCGGGACTGACCAAAAACGGTGCCGGCACACTCACCCTCAGCGGAGCTAACACCTACACCGGCATCACCACGGTGACCAATGGTACGCTCAAGCTCGACTTCAGCGCGGCCGGGGCACCCACCTCGGACATCATCAGCGCCAACAGCCTGCTCAATCTCGGCTCCGTTCTTTCCTACGGCGCCCCGGCCTGGGCGGCGACCTCCGACACCGTGCTCATCCAAGGCAAGGCTGGCACCGCCAACTCCCAGAGCTTCAGTGGCGTCTCCCCGAACCCGCTCATCGGCTCGGTGCTCATCAATCAAGGCATGACCCACCTCAATCTGGTCGCCGGGGCAGGTGGCACGCTGGCCGTCAACCTCGGCAGCCTCACCAAGGGAGTCTCCGGCAATAACACGGTCAACATCGGTCTGGATATTGCAATCGGCTCGGGCGTCACGGTGACCACCACCACTCCCATCAATTCCACCACCGGGCTGCTCGCCACGGCATCCAACGCCACCGGTGGCGAACCCTGGGTCACGGTCAACGGCTCGACCTGGGCGACCCTCTCGGGCAACACCATCGTCGGCCTCGCCAACGCCAGTTACAATACCAATATCAACAACGGCGGCAACCTGGACCTCCTGGCCACCGGTACCATGCTCACCACCGCGGGCAATCCCGCTTCGTTGCGCTTCAACGACACCAGCGCCACTGGCGCCGATATGAGTCTGACGCTCCGGCCCGCGCTGCAGACCAGCATCCAGAGCGTTCTGGTGACGAGCAATGTGGGGGCGCACACCTCGACCATCGCCGGGGCGCTCCTGCAGGGCACCGGCCGCCGCGACCTCTCGATCTATCAAAACAACAGCGCCGGCGACCTGGTCATTAGCTCGCAGATCGTGGATACCAACGGCGGCGAGACGATCAGCAAGTATGGTGCCGGGCGCCTGATTCTCACCGGCGTCAATACCAACACCGGTTACATCTGTGTGAACGAAGGCACGCTCCTCGCCACCGGCGACTTCACGCCCCAGGTCATCAAAACGGGTCTCGTCACCACCGGCGGCAGCGCGGTGGTGCCGATGTCCGACACCAGCGGGCTGTTCGTTGGTCAGGTGATGACCGGCACCGGGACCGGCGGGTCCGGCGGATCGAACTATAGCGTCATCCTTGCCATCACCCCCGGCGTGAACATCACGCTCTCCTCCAATATCAGCACTGGCGGGACGATCACGGGCACCTTCCAGAGCGGCGGCGCCCTCGGCGGATCCGGCCAGAGCGGCGGCAATGGCGGTGCCTTCATCCCCGTGATGATCGGCACCAGCGGCACGCTCCAGATCGGCAACGGCAGCAACCACGGCAGCATCGATCCGAACTACCAGATCAACAACCTCGGCGCGCTGGTCCTCAGTCGCAGCGATGCCTACACGTTTGGCAACGTGATTTCCGGCAACGTGGTGTCCAACACCGTCACCGGCACGCTCGGCACCAACACCCTCGAAATCAAGGGCAGCGGCACGGCCACCCTGGGCTTCAGCGGCACGGTCAACGGCTCGGGAGTCGCCGCTCAGGCTATTTACACCCTCAGTGCCGCGGGGAATGTCTATGCGGGACAATCGGTCACCGGCACCAATATTCCGGCGAATACCACCGTGGCCTACGTCGATGGGTTGAACGTGAAACTTAGCAACAATATTGCGACGGGTGGAGCGTCGAACGTCACCTTCACCACCACCAATACCT
>JBAXBG010000250.1:0-4145 GCA_037142115.1 Verrucomicrobiota bacterium
CGCGATTTCCAGCCCCTCCAACAAAGCCTCGTATTTGGCTTTGTTGAAGGGGCTTACCTTTTTCCCGGCGCGAACGACAGGCCCTCCCGTTTGGCGAATTCCTGGAAGGCTTCGGCGATGCCGTCACCGGTGATGCCCTCGTGGCTGAAGAGGTCGTGCTTGACGATGAGGTGGCCGTGGGAATCGAGCACGTATTCGTCGAGGTCGGCGGGAGTGGCCGTGTATGTATTGATGACCTCGGCAGCGCTGCCTTTCTTGACGGGTATCTTTTTGGCGGGGAGGTCCTTTTTCTTGAGGAAGATTTTTTCGCCGGAGTTGTCCTTGGACGGTTCCTGCATGGTGGCAAAGAAGATCGGGTAGTCGTCCTTCCTCGGGCAGAGTTTGGCATCCCACTTCTGGACGAGGAGCACGGAGGTCTTGGTGCCGGTGTGGGGCTTGAAGACATTGCCATGCAGGCCGACGACGGCGAGGATGCGGCAGTGCTCGGCGATGTATTCGCGGAGATGTTTGTCCGAGGAATTGTTGAAACGGCCCTGCGGCAGGACGACGGCCATGCGCCCGCCGGGTTTCAGGAAGTCGAGGTTGCGCTCGATGAACAGCAGGTCCCGGCCAACCTTGGTCTGATAGCTGCCACTGGATTTCTTGCCGAGTTCATATTTTGAGAGGATGCGGGATTCCTTGATGTCTCCGGCGAAGGGCGGATTCGCCATGAGCACGTCGAAGGAGAAGTGGTGGTCGCTTTTGGGGTTGCGGCGGAGTTTTTTGAGCTTCTTCCAACCCGGGCCGTAGGTGTCGATCCAGTCCTCGTCCTTGGTTTTCTCGTCCCAGCGTTCCCAGTCCAGGGTGTTGAGGTGGAGCACGTTGGTCTGGCCGTCCCCGGCGATCAGGTTGAGCGTGCGGGCGACGCGGACGGCGCGTTCGTCGAAGTCAATGGCGAAGACCTTGTCGTTGACGTAGTCGGTGCAGCGGGAGGGTTTTTCCTCGGCGGTGAAGAGGTGGCTTTTTGGCAGGCCCGCGTCGGCGAGGATTTTCTGCCAGACATGGAAGATGCTGTGGACGGGGAATCCGCAGGAACCGGCGGCGGTGTCGATCAGGGTTTCGGTTTCCTTGGGATCGAGCATTTTCACACACATGTCAATGGCGTAGCGCGGGGTGAAATACTGGCCCTTTTCGCCCTTGCTGGATTTGTTGATCAGGTATTCGAACGCCTCATCCACGACATCGAGGTTCGAGTTGAAGAGTTTCACATCCTGGAGCGAGGAAACGCAGATGGAGAGGTGGGAGGCGGTGAGTTCGATCTTGGAATCCGGGCTGAAGACACCTTCCCACTTGGCTTTGGCGCGGGTGAAGAGGTCGGTGATCTTGGCTTTCAGCTCGCTCTCGGTATCGCCGTAGTTGCGGAACTCAAGGTGGCGCTTTTTGTCGCGGCCGGAGGCCATCTCGTCGAAAAGCTTGGTGAAGATGAGCTTGAAGAGTTCCTCGAAGACATCGACGCCGGCGTTGGCTAGCACTTCGTCCTCCATTTCGAGGATGAGATCCTTGAGCGACTTGCGCTCGTTGACGAGCTTGTCCTTTTTGACGAGGTCGGCGATGGTCCAACGCTCGGTGAGGATGTCCGAGAGTTTCTCGGTGGCGCGGGGGATGCCCGGAAGATCCTCGAAATAGTTCGGGTCCTTGCGGTGGTAATAGGAGATGGAGTCGCCATTGGTCCAGACGCCGATGGGTGCGCCGGTGGCATTGCAATACGACTTGAGCTGCTCCTTGCCGTCCTTGAGCTTGGGCTTCTTGAGCTCGACTAGCAGGTAAATGGAGCGCGGGTCGTCCTTGTCGGTGACAGCGATGTCCGCGCGCTTTTTCTCGCGGCCGAAACTGACGGAATATTCGAGCTGGATGCGGTCGAGCGGGTAGCCGTAGTCGAAGTGGAGGACACGGAGGTAGAGCTGGCGGATGGCTTCCTCGGGAGTGAGTTTGATTTCCTTTTCCCGTGAAAGACAGGTGATGTAAGGAGATTGCCTGCCGCGGGTTTCCTTGAGAAAAATGGATTTTTCGAAGCGAGCGATCTGCGCCTCAGTGAACTGGGTGAGTTTGTAATTCGAGTCCTTGAGGAGCTCGGTGAGAAGGAAGTTGGTGGCGTTCACGATGGGCGGAAAGCTGCTGGTTTTCTCGGAAATTTTCCAGAAAAATCAATCGGTGTCACATTTTTTTGGAAAGTGACACTAATTGTCTGCTTGGGCTCTTTTGCGTCCATGTTCGATTCCTCTCCTCAGCCAATGCTCACGGGCGGCGGGGAGAATGATGGATGCTGGCGAAATAATTATTGATCATTTCGCGAAAATACGAACGGTTACGACATGCAACGCGCCGCAAAAACATTACCCAAAGCGCCAGTGACGCCAACGCGGGCGGCGCTCAAGCGCCAGGCCGAGGTGTTCAAGGCGCTGGGGCATCCCGGGCGCATGGCGATGGTCCATGCCTTGGCCGATGGCGAGGTCTGTGCCTGTGAGTTGGCCACGGTTGCCGGGTGCGCGCCCTCGACCACGTCACGTCACCTCACGGTGCTCAAGCACGCCGGCCTGATCGCCGACGAGCGGCGCGGGCAGCAGGTTTTCTATCGGTTAAGCTGTCCCTGCGTGCTGACTTTTGCTGAGTGTATCGGCCGGGTGGATGCCGGGGAAACGGTCCAAACTCTGCGGGTCGCGTGCTGCGCCTGAAAGAGAAAATCCTAAATTTCAAATCCTAAATTCTAAACCAAAATATCATGAAGATCCAAGTCTTGGGCACTGGCTGCCAGAAATGCACCTCCCTGGCGCAAGCCGCCGAACAAGCGGTCGCGGAACTCGGCATCCGCGCCGAAATCAGCAAGGTCACCGAGCTCAAGGAAATCATGGCGATGGGCGTGATGATGACGCCCGCGCTGGCCGTGAACGGCACTGTCAAGGTATCCGGGCGGGTGCCCGGCATCGCGGAAATCAAGTCCCTGCTTCAATCATGAAAACACCGGCAAAGATCATCATCATTCTGCTCGTTGTGGGGGCGGCGGCGGCGGCCATTGTGCTCAAAGGCACCAAGTCCCGCAATGCCGCCAATTCCTCAACGCCCGGCTCCGATACGTCCGGGGAATCGTCGGTTGCTGCGGCAGTCGATGTCGCCGCCAAGCTGCCCAAGCTGCTGGATCTGGGCGCGACCAAATGCATTCCGTGCAAGATGATGGTGCCGGTCCTCGAGGGGCTGAAGCAGGAATACGCCGGCAAGCTCAATGTCGAGTTCATCGACGTGTGGGAAAATGAGAGCGCCGGCAAGAAATACGGGGTGGAGATGATTCCCACCCAGATATTTCATGACGCCACCGGCAAGGAATTGTTCCGCCACACCGGGTTTTTCGGCAAGGAGGACATCCTCGCCAAGTGGCAGGAACTGGGCGTGACCTTCTAACCGGCGATGCAGGAACTCTTCACCAACCTCAGCCACGCGGTGGAAGGCGCGCCGCTCATCGCGCTGGGAGCCGCCGTGGCCTGGGGCGTCCTGAGCATCGTTCTCAGCCCGTGCCATTTGGCGAGCATCCCGCTCATCGTCGGCTTCATCAGCGGGCAGGGTCCGGTGACCACCCGCCGCGCGTTCTGGACCTCGACGTTGTTCGCCGTGGGCATCCTGGTCACCATCGCGGTGATTGGCGCGATCACCGCGGGCGCGGGCCGCATGCTGGGTGATGTCGGGCGCTACGGGAATTATTTTATGGCGCTCATTTTCCTGGTGGTCGGCCTGCATTTGTTAGGGGTGGTGCCGCTGCCGTTCTCCGGTCCGGGGACAGTGGGCATCAAGCGCAAGGGCCTGCTCGCCGCCCTGATTCTCGGGTTGGTGTTTGGCGTGGCCCTGGGGCCGTGCACCTTCGCCTACATGGCCCCGATGCTGGGCGTCACCTTCAAGCTCTCGCAAACCGCGCCTTGGTATGGCGCGTCCTTGCTGCTGGCCTATGGCGCCGGCCACTGCGCGGTGATCGTGCTGGCAGGAACTTCCACCGAGGTGGTGCAGAAATTCCTCAATTGGAACGAGCATTCCAAGGCGGTCACGCGCGTCAAGGGCGCGTGCGGCGTGCTTGTCGTGTTAGGCGGCCTCTGGATGCTCCACACCGCTCCCTGACGGCCAAG
>JBAXBG010000251.1:0-4137 GCA_037142115.1 Verrucomicrobiota bacterium
TGGATCGCCTTGCGGTCCTGGACCATCGCCTCGACGGTGAGGGTCATGTCGGCGCCGGGGAAGCGCTCGTTTTCGGTTTTCTCTCCGGCGACGACCGGGATCGCGAGGTGATCGCGGAGGAATCCCTCGTAGAGGCCGTGAATCATGCGGGTTTCCTGGATGGCTTCGTCCTGGGTTTCGTGGGCGGTGTGGCCTTCCTGCCAGAGGAACTCGGCGGTGCGCAGAAACAGGCGCGGGCGCATCTCCCAGCGCATCACGTTGGCCCACTGGTTGATGAGCAGCGGCAGGTCGCGGTAGGACTCGATCCAGCGGGCAAAGGCGGCCCCGATGATGGTTTCCGACGTCGGCCGGATCACATACGGCTCGGCCAGCTCGCCTGCGGGAATCATCCGGGTTTTGCCGGTGACTTCGTCTTTGACGACTTCCAAGCGGTGATGGGTGACCACCGCGCACTCGGTGGCGAAGCCTTCGGCGTGCTCGGCTTCCTTTTCCAGATACGACAGCGGAATGAGCAGCGGAAAATAGGCGTTTTGGTGGCCGGTGGCTTTGAATTTCCGGTCGAGCTGCTGTTGGATGAGCTCCCAAATCCCGTAGCCCCAGGGCTTGATGACCATGCAGCCGCGGGTCTCCGAGTTTTCCGCGAGGTCGGCGGCTTTGATGACTTGCTGATACCACTCGGGGAAATCCTGGGCGCGGGTCGGGGTGATGGCGGTCTTTTCGGCGGTCATGGTGCAACGGAATAGGAATCATGGCGCGGACCAAAGCACATCAAAAAAAGCAAACAATTCTCACCTTGGGGGTTTGACAGTGGCGGGCGAACTTGCCTTACTCCGCGCGTTAGGTATTAAAAATCCCGCACGCGCATGTCTGAAAACGAAAACCAACCACCCGTTCCGTCCAAACAAACGTCGAGCGTGCCGCTGAAAAAGGAAACGGTTCGCGTCACCTTGAAGGCCGCTGACGCACCACCTGCCGTCCCGTCCGCCACCGTGCCGATGGCCCCGCCGGTGCGCCCGCCCGTTCCAGGCGGTGGCCCGCCCACGCCGACGCCCACCGCACCCACGCCCACCATTGCGCTGCGCGCTGCGGGCGCGCCGATGGCCGCTCCCGCTCCGACGATCCGGCTCGCGACTTCGTCCGGCACCGTTCCGCTGCGGCCCGGTGGCATCCCGACGCTGCCGAAAGCCACCGTCCAACTCCAGGCACCCGGCCACACCTTGCCGCCGCCGTCGATGGCCAGCACGTTCAAGGTGGAAGATGAAGTGGAAGTGGAGCCGACCTCGCCCCTGATCACGATACTGGCGGGTGTTGCCATGGCCGCTGCCGTCGTCCTGCTCATTTTCCAGCTGATGCTGGCCAAAACCTGGATCAGCGCCGAAGACAACCCCAAGGCGTCCGACGGCTGGTCGCAACTCTTCTAAGAAACATCGGCTGATTTCTCCATCCAGGAGCCGCCCCGCAATTCCAGCAGGGCGGCTCTTGACGTTTCGGTCTGCGGGTTCCAAACTCCCCGCATGGCTGTGACCCTTACCGACGCGAATTTCCAATCCGAAGTGATCGACTCCAACGTGCCCGTCCTGGTGGATTTCTGGGCCGAATGGTGCGGCCCGTGCAAAATGCTCGGCCCGGTTCTCGATCAAGTGTCCTCCGAACTCGGTGCCCAGGCCAAGATCGGCAAGGTCAACATCGACGATGCCCGCGACCTTGCCGTGAAATACAGCGTGCGTTCCATCCCGCTGCTCCTGTTCTTCAAGAACGGCGAGGTGAAAGACCAGGTCGTCGGCGCCAACGTCACCAAGGACCAACTCAAGGCCAAGTTGCTGGCCCTCGCCTGAGCGGATCACAATCCCATCACTCCGCGGTCAGCGGCGCGTTGATCTTTTTGAGCTCGGCGGCGGGGATCTTCGCCACCTTGCGGTCGTAGGTCATCAGGCCGTTGATCTCGCCCTCGACGTCGGTGGTCTGGGTGTAAACCCCGCCGGCCACCCCCTTGGCTTTCAGGGCGGTTAGGATGGCGATCGATTTGGCGTAGCGCTCACGGTATTCGTCGATGCTTTTGGGGAGCCCGCCGTAGCCCCAGTTGGCCTTGCTTTCGTCCCACAGGTGGCCTGGAACCGGCCAGCCGTGGCCGCCGAACTCGCCCACGACCCTGACGTAGTTCTGATAGCGCGGGTTGTCCAGCGGGTAGGCCGGGTTCGGATAGCTGTGGGCGTCGGCGATGTGGCCGGTCTCCCAGAAGTTGCCGCCGCTGGCGGCGTTGACCAGGCGGGTCGGGTCGCGCCGCATCGTCCAGGCGCCGACCTCAAGCGTGCGGTGCTGGCCCCAGGCTTCGTTGAAGGGCGTCCAGACCACGATGCTCGGAAACGGCTCCAGCAGCGAAATCATGCCATCGAACTCGGCCAGCCATTGCTGGTGATCCGCGTCGGACCACTCGGCATCCTGCGGATCGGGCGACATCTGCGCCCACTTCGGGCTCTTGCCGCCGCTGACCTGATCCTGCCAGACGAGCATGCCGATCTGGTCGCAGTGATAGTAGTAGCGCTGCGGCTCGACCTTGATGTGCTTGCGGATCATGTTGAAGCCGGCGTCCTTGAGCCACTGGATGTCATAAACCATGGCGGCGTCGGACGGCGGGGTGAGCAGGCCGTCGGGCCACCACCCCTGGTCGAGCGGACCCCAGTGGAAGATCGGCTTGTCGTTGAGGGTGAACCGATAGTTGCCGTCCTTGTCGCGCTCGCGGCCAACCTTGCGCAGGCCGGTGTACGAGCTGACCTGGTCGATGGTCTTGCCCGCCGCGTCGCCCAAAGTGATTTTGAGGTCGTAGAGGTGCGGGCTGGCCGGCGACCACAGCTTTGGCTGCGGAACCTTCAGGACCAACTCGCCCGCGGCCTCGGCGACCGGCTTGCCGCCGTCGCTCACCACCGCCCGGAGGCGTTCGCCGCTCACCGGCGTGCCCGCCAGGGTCGGCTTGATGGAGATTTCGCCGGTGGTGATGTCGGTGGTGATGGCGAGCTTGGTGATCCAGCGCTCCGGCACTTGTTCGAGCCACACGGTTTGCCAGATCCCGGAGTTGCGGGTGTAAAAAATGCCTTTGGGCGTGAGCGTCTGCTTGCCGCGCAGCTGCGCGCCGCCGGTGGCGTCCTCGACCCGTACGGTTAGACTGTTGGGAGCGGCGTGCAGCGCCGCGGTGATGTCGAACTGGAACGGCAGGTTGCCGCCGACGTGGCTGCCGACTTCCTGCCCGTTGACCCACACCTTGCAGCGGTAATCGACCGCCTCAAAGTGGAGCAGCACGCGTTGCCCCGGCAGCGGCACCACCTCCAGCGCGCGCCGATACCACAGCGCCTCGTTCGGCTCCAGCGCCCGGCGCACGCCCGAGAGTTGCGACTCGATCGGGAAGGGCACGACCATCTTGCCCGCCCACTGGTCCGGGGTGGCGGCCTCCAACGGGGTCACGGCGTAATCCCACCGACCGTTGAGGTTGGTCCAATTTTCCCGCTGGAGTTGCGGGCGGGGATATTCGCGCCAGGCGTTCTCCGCGGTGACTTGCGCGCCCCACGACGTGATGAGCCCTGGTGGTGCGGCACCGGCACCACGCGCGAGGAGCAGTGTTCCCAGACAAGCGGATAGGCGGCAATATTTTGTTAGGTCGGGGAGTCTCATGGCAGTGGTGATTTTGTTCCTGACGATACGCTCCAAATCGCCCGATCTTTCATTTTGGCCTGGAATCCGCCGGGCTGGCTTGGCCGCAAGTGCTGCAATCGCCGCCGGCTTTCCCGATTATTGGTGCGATCACATCAATCATCGGGGCGGGCGACCCGGGGAAATCCATCGACGTCATGCTGAACGATCAGGCGGAAAAAGCCTCGGGCGTCGGGCGCTGTCGCAACTAACAAATATGCTGGCCCCGTCCGGGGATACATGTCCATCCGCCTCATCCCGGCAAACAAAAAGGGCCGCGCCCCCGCGCGACCCCTTGTAATTCTGTCATGAATTGTTGTTGAAACCGGGGGATCCCTCCCCTCGACGGCTTAAATATGCGCAAGCAGCGGATCCTTGTCATGTCACTAAAATGTGGGACACGGGCGGGGGGCACCCTAGCGCATTCTCACGAATGCGCCTACCGGGGGTCCCGCG
>JBAXBG010000252.1:0-4090 GCA_037142115.1 Verrucomicrobiota bacterium
CTTACGCTGGAATCGGCGTTCCGGGGGAGGTATGTAGTACCGCCTTCAGGCGGTTGAGTTAGCTCATTCGGTTCAGTCCCATTGGGTTGGGTGTCACTTCGGCCGGGTCCACTGCGGGTTGTCCAGGATCAGGGTGTCGTTGTAATTCGCGGGCTTGTCATCGGGATCGGTGCGCCAATAGCGGGTCGGCAATGGCCAGTCGTCGGTGCGGAACGGCGCGGCGGGAAGCCCGAAGCGGGCGGGGGCGACGGGTTTGTTATAGAGGTCGCATTCCGGGTTGCTCGCCCAACCGTAGCGAACCGCCACAGGCACGGGCACTTTCTCACTGCGCACCACCACGGTGACTCCCTCGATGGTCGCCTCGGCGGCATGGAATTTTTTATCGGCACCGGCGATGACGAAGCTGGGCAGGATGCCGTCCTTGGCCACCAGTCCCTCGCCGACGTTCGAGAAGTTCAAGATGATCCGGTCGCCGTCGATCTTCAGCGACTGATACATCGGGCTGGTCACGACTTTTTCACCATAGACCTGCTGGCGGGCGAGCAGGGCGAGGCGGTGGCCTACGTCCTGCTTGTGAGTTGGATGGATGTTATACGGGTCTCCCAACCCGACGGTGACGGCCATGCCGGTGGCGGGCAAGGCGAGCGCGGCGCGCTGCGACTCGCGGACGAGCGCCCAGCTGCGTTCGTTGTAGGTGATGCGGGGGTGCTGCTGGATGTCCTGGCCGTAGTCGGGCAACTGGACGAAGAGAAACGGGAACTCGCGGCCCCAGAGGCGGCGCCAGCATTGGATCATCGTCTGGAATTTTTTGGCATAGGCGAAGCCGTCGCGGTCGTTGGATTCTCCCTGATACCAGATGACGCCGCGGAACGCCATCGGTGCGAGCGGCAGCAGGTTTTTCTGGTAGAGGAAGGTGGGGGCAAAAACGTGACCGGGGAACGGCGGGAGCGGGCGACCTTGCGCTTTGGACTTGGCGACTTCATCGAGCCACGGAGCCAGCGATTGTCTGGCCGAGTTCCGGCACCAGTCGTAGCCTATCATCTCAAGCCAATCGCCAGCGAGCACCGGGCGCAGCTGCGGATCGGCGGCCAGCGCCTCGCGGCTGGTCCACGACTCGGCGGGCGAGCCGCCGACCGCGTTGTTGATCAGGCCGACGGGGACTTTGAGGGATTGGTTGAGTTCGAGTCCGAAGAAATAGCCGACGGCGGAGAACTCCTTGGCGCTCTCGGGACTGGAGGCGGACCAGGCCGCGGTGAAAAATGGCTCGTTTGCGAGCAGGCGTTCCGTTTCTTCCTTGGTGTAAGGTTTGCCGGTCCAGGTCACCCCTTTCATGTTGAAGAGACGGATCATCGGATGATTTGCCTTCTCGACTTCCGCATACGAGTTATTGCCCTGCTTGAGCATGAACTCCATGTTCGACTGGCCCGAGCAGATCCAGACTTCGCCCACCAGCACGTCGGACAGTTTGAGCGTGTTTTCAGCTTGGACGGTTAGTTCAAGCCCCTGGCTGCTGGTCGCCAGCGGGGCGAGTTGGACCATCCATCTGCCGTCAGGGCCGGCCTGGGTTGCGCGGGTCTGCGCTTGGAAGCTGACCTTGACGGCTTCGCCGGGGGTGGCGGTTCCCCACACGGGCGCGGGCAGGTCGCGCTGCAAGACCATGTGGTCCTGGAAGACGGGGGCGAGTTGGACATCGGCCAGCGCGGAGCCGGCCAGCGTGCCCAACAATAAAGTCGCCCGCGCCTGTGTGAAGATTGGGTGAGGCCGGGCGTAACTTGAGTGGGCAGGGAATGGAGTTTGCATTGAAATTGGATGACTGGTGATGATGGCGGTCGTTTAGGTTTCTGGCCGTGGAGATTGGAATCGGTCCACGCGATGGTTTTCTTGACTCCTGCGCGTTCTGACGAACGCTCCCACGGGTGCCACATCACCATTGATATGAATCAGGAGCGTATGGGTCGGGGCAACGAGGCGTTTGCAATACGCTCACCGTTCACCGTTCTTTCAAGGCGACTGCGGCGGCAGATCCAGCGACTGGAGGCGCATGCCATCATTGAAACGCGGCGCGATGCGCAATCCGGAACGCGCGTGATGCGACTCACTGAAAAAGGATTGCCCGCAGGGAATGTGGGGGCCGATCCGGTGGATCATCTGGCGCTGGCCTGTCACCGGTCTTGCGCAGGGGACAATCCTCGGCTATGAGCAGCGCACATGGTTCGATTTTCAATTTTTGGCATCCCGGTGGAGGTTCAGCCGTTTTTCTGGATCACGCTGGTGATTCTGGGCGGGGCCTTGGACGCGAACTCCGCGGCCGCGATCCTGGGCATCGGACTGTTCGTGGTGGCAGGGTTCATCTCGATCCTGGTGCATGAACTGGGCCACGCGCTGATGGCGCGGAAATTCGGGGCCTACAGCGCCATCACGCTGCAGGCGTTCGGCGGCTACGCCGCGTATTCGGGCGTGCGCTTGAGCCGGCCGCAGAGTTTTGCGGTCACGGCGGCGGGGCCGGCGGTGCAACTTCTGCTAGGACTGGCGGTGTGGGTGCTGGTTCCCCACCTAGCGG
The DNA here is from genome assembly GCA_037142115.1 of Verrucomicrobiota bacterium. GTDB lineage: Bacteria > Verrucomicrobiota > Verrucomicrobiia > Verrucomicrobiales > Akkermansiaceae > Luteolibacter. The sequence goes on from JBAXBG010000252.1 coordinate 2,561, forward strand.
GACTCAACCACAACGCCCACTACTTCCTGGGCACCCTGATCTGGATCAGCATCGCGTGGGCCGTGCTCAATTTGCTGCCGGTGCTGCCGTTGGATGGCGGGCAGATGCTCAATGCGGTGCTGGGTCCGCAGCGCATCCGGATCACGCTGCGGGTGACGATTGGGGTGGCGGTGGTGGGAGGTTTGGCGATGTATGCGCTAACCGGCAGCCTGCTGTTTTCGCTGTTTCTGGGGATGTTCGCATGGCAGGCGTTTCAAGCGCTGCGGGAAAACCGCGGGCGCTGAGGGCGCTCACCAGAACAGCAAGCGCAATCCGGCCATTGACGAAAACACCAGGATCATCCAATCAAAGGCCACCTGAGGGACATGACGGATCAGCCATTTACCGCCGAACACCCCGAGCACCACGGCCGGGAATAAGCGCGCATTCTCCCACAGGCTGTCCTGGGTGATGAGGGCCAGCCGCGCATTGAGCGGCACCTTGATCAGGTTGATCAGCAGGAAAAACCGCGCGCCGATCCCGATGAGCTCCATTTTGGGCACCTTGCGCGCCAGTAGATAGAGCTGGATCACCGGCCCGGCGGCGTTGGCCAGCATCGTGGCGAAACCACCCAACACGCCCGCGCCCAGACCGAAGGCGCGCGCTTGCTCCCAGCGCTCGAACACCCCGGGCCGCCACCGCCGCGATACCTGCAAGGCCACCATCAACAGCACGCAGCCGCCGATGACACGCCGCGCCGCGCCGTCCTGGATCCAGCCCAGCATCCACCAGCCGACAGCCAGCCCGACCAGCGCCGGCCCTAACAACCGCCACACGGGCCGCCACGACCCGTGTTTGATGAACGCCGGGTAGGCCATCAGGTCGGCGGCGATTAACAGCGGCAGCGCCAGCCCCACCGACGCCTTGGGCCCGTACAAGTCGGCGAGCAGAACCACCGACACCATCGAGATGCCGGAGAAGCCGGCCTTGGACAGGCCGATACACAACGCGGCCAACACCGCCAGCAGATCAAACGACGACATTGCGCCGCGAACCATCGGCAGATCGCCGGCTCCGGCAAGCTTAATGCGCCCGGCAATGCGGGGCGTGGCCGACTTTGCAATCGCTCCTAGACCTGCGGCATAATCTCGTTTAGGGTCTCGCACGTAGCTTCAACCCCAAGCTCATCTTCCGCATGGAAACTCTCATCCGCCTGCCCGAATCCGCCGCACCCACCACCTTGACCGCGGTGCTGGCCGCGCTCCGCAAGGAATACCTAACACCTCGCCACGAGGGCAAGGCCTGGGGCGATTGGATCCACCTCGAATGCTACGACACCGTCATCAGCATCCTGTCCAACGGCGGCCTGATCAACGCCGCCACCATTGAACACGGCGAGGGCGAGGAAGAGGGCGAGCCGGGGACCTCAATCCTGCGGGCCTTCGGCCGCCTCGGCTGGCACGGCGTCGATGACGATGGCGAATACCCGCTTGTGTGAGACCAGAGACCAGAGACCAGAGACCAGAGACCAGAGACCAGAGACCAGAGACC
>JBAXBG010000253.1:0-4038 GCA_037142115.1 Verrucomicrobiota bacterium
GATCGCTCACCTTTCCCTCGCGATTTATGTTAGTAGCGGCCATGAACCCTTGTCCGTGCGGCTACTACGGTGACATCAAGCGCCAGTGCCGCTGCGCCCCGCGCCAGATCGAAACCTACCGCCAGCGGATCTCGGGACCGTTGTTAGACCGGATCGACATCCACTGCGAGGTGCCGCTGGTGGACTTCCGCGAGCTTTCCGCCACCGCCGCCAGCGGCGAAAAGTCCGAGACCATCCGCGAGCGGGTGGTGCTGGCGCGCGGCATCCAAACCGAGCGGTTCCGCAAATCCAGTAACTTCACCAACTCGGCGATGAGCCCGCGCCAGATGAAGGCGCACTGCCAGATCGACTCCGAAAGCACCGGCTACCTGGAACACGCGATGGAGGAGATGAACTTTTCCGCCCGCGCCCACGACCGGATCCTTAAAGTCGCGCGCACGCTGGCGGATCTGGCAGGCGCGCCTAACATCCGTGCCACCGATGTGCTGGAGGCGATCCAGTACCGCTCGCTGGACCGGAAATTATTTTCCTGAACCCCACTGCGACTCCACTTGATGGCCCTGGCCTGGTTGGATGATTCTGAACAGGGCCTCCAGCTATCCTGCCAGCCCGGTGCGACGGCAACTGTTCCGCAGCCCGAGGATTGTGACATTTCGGGTTTTCTGAAAATTTGCCGAGCCGGGTTGGTTTTTCGGCGGTTTCTGACAATACCCTGATAAAGAACATGCCCGCCACCGAATCCAACACCCGACTGGGAGTCGATAATCCCTCACAGTTGGAGTTTACTCGCCTGTTTGTGGCCAGTCAGGCGGCATTCCAAGGGTTCCTGCTGACATTGGCGCACGACCGGCATGCGGTTGATGATCTGTTGCAGGAACTGGCGTGCCGGTTGTGGTTGAAATTCGGCGATTACGAGCGGTCGCGCCCGTTTGTTGCGTGGGGGCTTGGATTTGCCCGTTTGCTCGCGTTCGAGTGGCGGCGGCGCCAGGAGCGTCTTGCGGTGCCGCTTGACGAACCGACCCTGCAAGCGCTCGCGGAGGTCGCGGCCGAGCGCTCGATGGCCAGCGATGACCGCCACGAGGCGCTGGGCCACTGTCTTCAGCACCTCACGGACCATCAGCGGCAGGTCCTGCAGGCCCGCTATTACCGCGACCAAGCGGTGGCGGAGATCGCCCGCCAGGCTCAGCGCACCGAAATGGCCGTTTACAAGGTCCTCAAGCGCGCTCACCTAATGTTGTTAGACTGCATGCGCAAAACCCTCGCTTCTCCCACCCCGCCATAGCCCATGAAGGACCCCGCCACTGATTCAAGCGCCGAACTGGAGGACCTGATCCTCCGGGCACTTCACGGCCTAGTGGACGAAGCCGAGGGTGCGGAGCTGGCCACCCGGTTGGCGGCATCCAGCGCGGCCCGCGAGCTTTTCGCCGACCATGCGATGCTTCACGGGTTCCTCGCCACCGAAGCGAAAGCGGGCGGCTTTGCGGCAGACCGCGAGGCGTTCTTCGCCGCGCTGGAAAACCCGCCGTCTGCGTCCAACATCGTGCGCACCCGCAGATGGTGGTGGCTTTCCGCGGTGGCCGCCATGGTAGTCGGTCTGCTCTCGCTCACCCTCCTGCTGTTGCCGCATAACGCCGCCGCCGCGTTCGATCAGGTGATTGCCGCCCTCGACCGCCCTGTGGATTGCAGCTATGTGATCCGGGTGCTCGACCTCGGCGCTGATCGGCAGGGCGGCAATCCGGTGGAAAAGCCGGACCGCGGCCGTTTTCCACCCGCCTCCTTCCTCGACGGTGCCCGCCTCCATTTGCGCGGCAGCAGTCAGTATGTGCTCGAACAAGCGCTGCCCGACGGCGTCACCCGCACGCTGGGCAGCGACGGCCAAACCAGTTGGTGCATCCGCGGCGACGGGCCGGTTAGGACCAGCGCCGATCCCTACCACTTCGGGGCCGGCGTGCTGGCGGGTCGGCAAGACACCCCGTTTCTTGAACTGCGGACACAGCTCGAAGAACTGCGGCGCTTTTACCAGTTGGATTGGTTCACGCCGCCTGCCGACCCGGCCACCCCCGGCCGGCTGAAGGGCTTGCGGGGATCGCGCCACACCGCCGCCCAGGGCGGTCCGAGGGAAATCGAGCTGTGGTTCGACCCGGTCACGGGCCAGATTCACCGGATGCTCCTCAACGGGCTGCCGCGCGGCGCCGGTGGCCCGTCGAGCATCGCGCTTGAACTCACCGCCACCGCGCCGCTGCCGCCGGATTTCTTCCATCACCAGGCGCACCACGAATCATCCCGGCGGGTCGAAGCCGAAACCACCACCCGTTCCCGCTAACCAAACTCCGCATGAGCTCCCGCTCTCACCACACCATGAAAACCTCATTCCTCGCCCTCGCGCTATGCACCCTCGGTAGCGTCACGCCGTTGCTCACCGCGGAAGTCCCGGTGACCGATCCCATCCTCACTCCGATTCCCGCCGGGGACTTTCAAATGGGCGACCACCATGGGTTTGTCGATCCCAAGCACGGCGGCGATGAAACACCAATCCACAAAGTTCGCGTCGATAGCTTTAACATCGGCGTCGATCCGGTGACCACCGCCCAATACTGCACTTTTCTCAATTCCGCGCTCGGGCTCGGCACGTTCGAAGTCCGCAAGGGCGGCGTGTTCCCCACGGGCGGCCGCGACTTGCTCTGCGAAACCCGCGAGATGTCGCCCTACAGCCGAATCGGTTGGGATGGGAAAAGCTTTCATGTGTTAGATGGCAAGGAAAATCACCCGATGGTATGCATCCGCTGGGAAGGCGCGGCGGTTTACTGCAATTGGCTCAGTGCCAAGCAGAAGCTGCCACTTTGTTATGATCCAAAGACGTGGAACTGCGATTTCCAAAAGAGCGGTTACCGTCTGCCCACCGAGGCGGAATGGGAATTCGCGGCGCGCGGCGGCAAACAAAGTCCGTATTTCAATTTTCCCTGGGGCGATGACGCCGATGCCGCCAAGGCAAATTGGCCGGAGTCCAAGAACCCGTTTCGCAGCGGTCCGTTGCCATGGACCACGCCAGTCGGGTTTTTCAACGGCAAACTTCAAACAAAGGTCGGCTTCGCCTGGCCTGGTTCCCAGGAAACTTGGCAGAGCGCCGACGGCACGAACGGCTACGGACTTCACGATATGTCCGGCAACGTCTGGCAGTTTGTCAACGATTGGTATGAGCGCGGCTACTATGCCTACAGTCCTGCGGAGAATCCACCCGGGCCGGCCGAAGGAAGTCTGATGCCTGACGGCAAGGCCTATCGCGGAATGCGTGGCGGCAATTGGTTCAACGGCGAAAACGGCCACGGCCGTGTGTCGAACCGCAATCCGTCCTACTACCGCGGCCCGCAGGATCCGGCCCACCCGTATTATCATCTGGGTTTCCGCGTCGCCCGGCCTGTCAACGCCGAAGCCCGCCCCGCATCACCACTCACGCCAGTTCAAAAAACCGCGCGCAATGGTCCTCCGCAGGGTGGCAGGCCGCCCGGCGCCCCCAATTACAACACGCCATCCCCAATCGCTCCATCCGTCCCGAAAACGGGTTTTGTTCTCCTCAGTCCGGAAGTCGCCGACGGCGGCACATTGCCCAAGGATTTCACGGGCGATGGATCGTCCGCCACCTTGCCGCTTGCCTGGAGTGGTGCGCCGGCGGAAACCAGGAGTTATGCCTTGATCATGCATCACATTCCCGGACCTGGCGGCGAGCCCAAGTGGTATTGGGTGATCTACGACATTCCGGCCTCAACCACCGGGCTCCCGCGCAATGTTCAAAACGTCGGGATTCTCGGCAGCAATAGCGTCAACAACCGTGGTGGATACGCGCCACCGCATTCCAAGGGGCCGGGTCCGAAAACCTATATCTACACGCTTTATGCCTTGTCCTCCGCGCCCCAGCCCAATGTCCCGCCCGCCCAGGTCAGCCGTGAGGTTCTGCTCGCCGCGATGAAAGACCGCATCCTCGCCACGGCGGAACTGCATGTCGTCTATTCGCGCCCGGAAGGTGCCACCGATCAGGGTGGT
>JBAXBG010000254.1:0-3967 GCA_037142115.1 Verrucomicrobiota bacterium
AAACCACGAAAGGCACGAAAATTCACGAAATCATAACACCACACGGCGTACTTCAATGCGGCGATGCTTGAAATTGAGAATCACACCGACCCGAAGCTTCGTAACACGGAGATAGTTGAGCATGAGTCCAATCTCAATGTCCCCAATGCGGTCGATGGTTTTGGTATCGATCACAATGGTTTGAAAAGCAACCAGATCCGGAACAAATTCACCCACGCGGCGGTCTTTGTAATCAATGGGGTAACGAGGTTGTTGCAAGTAAGGAATTCCGCGCAACTCGAATTCACGAACCAAGGCGTTCTCGTAAGGCTTTTCGATCAACCCGTGCCCAAGCACACGATGAACCTCCACGGCGGCATCGAGAATCATCCCGACCTCCTGGCGATACAGCATGTTCTCCTCTTCCATTTCGTGAATTTTCGCGAGTTTCGTGGTTGATTCACACCTCCCTATCTAGCCAACTCCACCAGCAGCGCCTGGTTGAGGCGGATGCCGGCCTCGAAGTTGGCGAGCGGGAAGTTTTCGTTAGGGGCGTGGATCCGGGCGTCGGCCAGGGCCAGGCCGAGCAGCAGGGTGTCCGCGCCGAGGATTTCGCGGAACGTTTGGACGATCGGGATGCTGCCGCCCTCGCGGATCAGCACCGGCTCGGTGCCGAAGGCGGCGCGCAGCGCGGCCTGGGCGGCGAGTCCGAACCTGGAATTGGGATCGGTCAGATAGGGCTTGCCGTCGTGGCCGGGGACGATCTCAAGGGTGACGCCCGGCGGGCAGTGGCGTTCGAGGTGGCGGGTCACCTTGGCCAGGATGTCTTGCGGGTCCTGGTCGGGCACCAGCCGGAACGAGAGTTTCACGAACGCCTCGGCGGGCAGCACGGTTTTCGAGCCCTCGCCCTGATAGCCGCCGCCGATGCCGTTGACCTCGGCGGTCGGCCGCGCCCAGACGCGCTCGGCGGACGAATAGCCGGGTTCACCGAACAGCCCGGGCGAGCCGGTGACTTGCAGGAAATCCGCATCGCTCACCCCGGGGAGTTGCGCCCACATCCGGCGCTCCCAGTCGGCCAGCGGTCTAACCGAGTCGCCGAACCCGTCGATCGCCACCCGGCCGTCGGGCGCGTGCAGGCTGGCGACCAGGCGGGCGACGGCGGTGGCGGGATTGGCCACCGCGCCGCCGAAGAGTCCGGAGTGGAGGTCGCCCGTGGGGCCGCGCAGGATGGCGTCGCAGCACAGGATGCCGCGCAGGCCGTAGCCCAGCGTGGGCACGCCGGGCGCGACCATCCCGGTGTCGGAAATGGCGATGACGTCGCAACGCAGCGCGGCGCGCTGTTCTAGCAGGAAAGCGGCCAGGTTCGGGCTGCCGATTTCCTCCTCGCCCTCGAACAGGAAGATCAGATTCAGCGGCAGTTCGCCGTGCTCGCGCAGCGTTTGCTCGACGCCTAACACATGGGCAAGCATCTGGCCCTTGTTGTCGGTGGCACCGCGGGCCCAGATCCGACCGTCGCGGATGACCGGCTGAAACGGCGGGCTGGTCCACAATTCCAGAGGGTCGACCGGCTGGACGTCGTAGTGGCCGTAGATGAGCACGGTGCGCCGGCCCGGCACATGGAGATTTCTGGCAACGACCACCGGATGCCGCGGGGTGTTGTGGAGTTGCGCGGCGAGGCCCATCCCGGCGAGCTTGGCCAGCAGCCACTCGGCGCAGGCGCGCACGTCGCCGGCATGGCGCGAATCCGTCGAGATGCTCGGCAAGCGCAGGAACGAAAACAGATCATCAAGTTGCGGCGTCACGGGCTGATGGTGGCCGTTGGGAGGCTGATCGGGCAAGGCGAATTGCGCGGAATTGGCTTTTGCGCCCTCGCACGGCAGGGCGCGGCGGCAGCGCGGAATGATCGGCGGACCGGGCCGGGCCGCCCTACCTGCTGAGCCTCACCCCATTGCCTTTTCCATCAGCGTGTTCAGCCAGACCAGTGCTACTAGGCCTTCCAACCCAGAGCCTCTTTGACGGCAGCAGGCAGGTTGATGGCACCACTGCCGCCGAGGCGGGTGTCGATGACCTCCAGGCGCTGGATGAGGTCGCGCACGTCCTGCCTGGCAGCCGGGCCGCCGGCGGCGGCGCAGAAGTGGGTGCGGCAGCCGAACGGGCGGCCGTCGTAGATCCGGCATTTGCCGGTATGCGGGTGCAAAAACGGGCAACTGCCGTCGGCCGGAATGTCGAGATCCTTGCGCCCGGCGGCGCGCCACGCGCGGGCGGCCACCCAGGCCTCGCCGCGGGTCAGGTAGGGCGTGCGCCCGGTGTGGCGGAAGCGGCAGCAGTCGGCCAGGCCGGCGCAGCGCCGGTCTAACGGTCGGATCTGCCATTCGGCGTAGATCGCGCGCACTTGGCGCGCGGCTTCGTTGAGATCAGGCTTGGGGGTCATGGGAATGGAACAAGCGAAACGCGGAGGCGCAGAGGTCGCGGAGAGAGCCGCGGAGATGTGGGATCGTTGTGTGAATCACCGAGTCACCGAATTGAACGATCTCGCCATCGACGCCAAGCGAATTAGATCCTCCGCGCATCCCTCTGCGGACTCCGCGCCTCCGCGTTTCGATTCAGTTTGCGACGAGGTTGAGGAGCTTGCCGGGGATGAAGACGATCTTGCGGAGGGTCTTGCCGTCGGTGTGTTCCTTAACTTTCGGGCTGGCCAGCGCGGCGGCGGTGGCGGTTGCCTCGTCGACGTCCTTGGAGAGCGTGATCCGGTCGCGCAGCTTGCCGTTGACCTGAATCATGAACTCGACCTCGTTGCGGACCAGCGCGGCGGGATCGTAGGCGGGCCACGAGGATTCGGAGAGGCACACGGGCGGGCCGCCCGTGCCCCACTTGAGAAGAAGCTGCGCGTGGATCTCCTCGGAGAGGTGCGGGGCGAACGGGTTGAGCGCGGTTAGAAACTGGATGAACTCGCGCAACGGCACGACCTCCGCCTGGGTGAAGGCGTTGGTGCAGATCATCATCTGTGAGATCGCGGTGTTGAAGCTGAGCTTCTCGATGTCCTCGCCGACTTTTTTCAAGGTCTCGTGGACCACGCGCCGCAACGTCAGATCGGCGCACGGCACGTCCTGGATTTTGCGCGATAGGTTCCACTGCTCGTCCTGTTCCTCGAAGGCGACGCGCCAGACGCGCGCCAGGAAGCGCGACACGCCCTCGACGCCTTTCATCTGCCACGGTTTCACCTGCTCGAGCGGGCCCATGAACATTTCATAGAGGCGCAGCGCGTCGGCGCCGTATTCCTGCACCACCTCGTCCGGGTTGACCACGTTGCCGCGCGACTTGGACATCTTCTGGCCGTCCTCGCCGAGGATCAGTCCCTGGTTGACGAGTTTTTGGAACGGCTCGGGCGTGGTGACGTGGCCTAGGTCGTAAAGCACCTTGTGCCAGAACCGGGCGTAGAGCAGGTGGAGCACCGCGTGCTCGGTGCCGCCGACGTAGAGGTCCACCATGCCGGGCTTGTCGTTGGTCCAGTAGGCCTCGGCCTCTTTGGAAATGAAGCGCCCGGTGTTTTTGGGATCGCAGTAGCGCAGGTAATACCAACAGGACCCGGCCCATTGGGGCATGGTGTTGGTTTCGCGGAGCGAGCCGTCGGGCAAATGGACCCAGTCGGCGGCCTTGCTCAGGATCGGTTCGGGCGTGCCGCTCGGCTTGTAATCGTCCAACGGCGGCGCCAGCAGCGGCAGGTCGGACTCCGGGATCGCCTGGTGGCGGCCGTCCTTCCACACGATCGGGAACGGCTCGCCCCAGTAGCGCTGGCGCGAGAACAACCAGTCGCGCAGCTTGTATTGGATGCGGCGCGCGCCCTTGCCGTTAGACTCCAGCCAGTCGATCATCGCGGCCTTGGCCTCGGCGGTCGGCAGGCCGTCCAGGAAGCCGGAGTTCACCGCGATACCGGGGTCGGAGGAGGCCTCCACCAAGGGGGGCACGGGCGGCCCGCCCGTGTCTTCTA
>JBAXBG010000255.1:0-3962 GCA_037142115.1 Verrucomicrobiota bacterium
CGACATCACCGAACGCAAGCAGGCGGAGGATGACATCCGCCAGTTGAACACCACCTTGGATCAACGCGTCAGCGAGCGCACCGCCCAGCTCGAGGCGGTGGTCAGCGAGCTCGATGCGTTTTCCTATTCCGTTTCGCACGACTTGCGCGCGCCGTTGCGCGCGGTGGACGGGTTCTCGCGCATTCTGGCCGATGACTACGCTGCGCGGCTCGATGACAACGGGCTGCGGATCCTGGGGGTGATCCGCAGCGAGACCCAGCGGATGGGGCAACTCATCGACGACTTGCTGGCATTTTCGCGGCTTGGCCGGCAGCCGATGGATCAGGAGTCGATCGACATGCATGCGCTGGCGCAAGCGGTGTTCGATGATCTCGCCGAGCGCGAGCCCAGCCGGCAACTGCGGCTGGATTTGCACCCGCTGGCGCCGGCCTGCGGCACCCGGGCCATGGTCCGGCAGGTGTGGGTGAACCTGCTCGGCAACGCCATCAAGTTCACCCAGGGGCGAGAGGTCGGCGAAATCGAGGTCGGCTCCCGTGAGGGGGAGGACGGCGTGCCGATCTACTACGTCAAAGACAACGGGGCCGGCTTTGACATGCGCTATGAGGACAAACTCTTCGGGGTCTTCCAGCGTCTGCACTCGCAGCAGGAGTTTGCCGGCACCGGCGTGGGTCTCGCGCTGGTGCAGCGCATCGTGGAGCGCCATGGCGGCCGCATCTGGGCGGAGGCGGAACTCCAGCACGGGGCAACCTTTTATTTCACCCTGCTCAACCCAAGCGTATGAAACCACCCCTTGAAATACTGTTAGTCGAAGACAACGTCAACGACGCGGAGTTGACGATCCGCGCGCTCAAGCTAGGCAATCTGGCCAACCATCTGATTCATGTGCGCGACGGCCAGGCGGCGTTGGATTACCTGATGGGTGCCGGGGACTACGCCGGGCGCGATGTCCACCGCCAGCCGAAAGTCGTGTTGCTTGACCTGAAGCTGCCCAAGCTCGACGGGATTGAGGTGCTGCGGCAGATTCGGGGCGACGAGCGCACGCGCTTGTTGCCGGTGGTCGTGCTGACTTCGTCGCGCGAAGAGCACGACGTGATCCAAGCGTACAAGCTCGGGGTCAACAGTTATATCGTCAAACCGGTGGATTTCGAAAAGTTTTCCGAGTCGGTGCGCAATTTGGGCTTATATTGGCTGCTGTTAAACGAGCCCCCGCAGTGAACTTATGAGTGCCACCGAACCAAGCGCCTTGCGCATTCTATTCTTGGAGGACTCGGATCTGGATGCCGAACTCATCCGGCGTGAACTCCGGCGGGGAGGGGTGGGGTTTGTCGCGCGGCGCGTTCAGACCGGCCGGGAATTCGAGCGGGCGATCAGCCAGTTTCGTCCCGAGATCATCTTGTCGGATTTCATGCTGCCCACGTTTGACGGCGGGAAGGCCCTGGCGCTGGCCAGGGAGCTCTGCCCGGATGTGCCGGTGATCATCATCTCGGGTGCGGTGGGCGAGGAGACCGCGGTGGAATTACTCAAGAACGGGGCCACGGACTTCGTGTTGAAGGACCGCTTGGGACGCTTGGTGCCCGCCGTCCAGCGGGCGCTGCGCGAAGTCGGGCAACGCGATGCCCGGCGCCAGGCCGAGGCCGATCTGCGCGCGCTCAATGAACAACTCGAACATCGTGTCGCCGAGCGCACCCATGAGTTGGGCGAGAAAAACGCGCTGATGGAGGAGGATCTGGACATGGCCCGCGAACTCCAGATGGCGTTTCTGCCCCACCATTTTCCCACCCTGCCACGCGGGGTGAAGCCGGTGGCCAGTGCCGTGCGGTTTCATAGCATCTATCATCCGACGAGTTCGGTGAGCGGCGATTTTTTCAATGTGGTGCGGGTGTCGGACAGCGCGGTGGGGATTTTCATTTGCGATGTGATGGGTCACGGGGTGCGGGCGGCGCTGGTGACCGCGATGATGCGCGCGCTGGAGGAACAACTGCGTGAGGCGGCGGGCGACCCCGGGGCCTTGCTCACCGAGATGAACCACGCCTTGCGCGGCATCCTGCGGCAGTTGGATGCCACGCTGTTCACCACCGCCTGCTATGTCATTGTGGACGTCGCCAAGGCGCGTTTGACTTTTGCCAATGCCGGCCACCCCAGTCCGTTGATCGTGCGCGGCGCGACCGGGGAGGTCGAGGTGGTGAGCGCCCTGCGCGCCGCCGGCCCCGCGCTCGGGCTGTTGGAGGATGTGCAATACCGCACGCGCGAGTGCCCGGTGGCGGCCGGCGATCTGGTGCTGGTTTTCACCGACGGATTGTTCGAGGTGGAGAATGGCAACGCGGAATCCTTTACTCTGGAGCGCCTGCGCGATGGGATCCGGCAGCACGCGGGCTTGCCGTTGGTTGAGCTGATGCAGAGCGTGTTTGCCGGGGTCGAGAGCTTCGCCGAGGGCGAGGCCTTTGCCGATGATGTCTGCTTCGTGGGCATGCAGATTGCGCGGCTGGACCCGAATGGCGCTAACTTAACCGCCTAAAGGCGGTACTACATACCTCACCTGGAAAAGTCGCTTCCAGCGTAGGTCGTCCCGCCTTCAAGATGGATTCGCGATGAGTTCCGTGGATTCTCAGTTTGGTGGATTTTTGGGGAGTTCGGTGGATTAGCGGTGAGTTCGGTGGATTTGCCGGTCGCATAGCGACCGTTGACGGTAGGCGTGGGTTTCAACCCACGGATTAACGGCGTGCATGCATCAGGGGTCGCGGAGCGACGCTTGCAACCCGGGGCGCTGGTGGTCAAAACCCCCGTCAGGCGTCGCGCCGCGGGCCATCGGTGCCGTCTGCTCCACAGACTTACGACCTCAGGCCCTGCTTCGCGTGAGGTGCACGGCCACGCACTCGGTGTCGGGCAGGATGTGTTTCTCGAGGGTGACGGCGACGCTGTGCAGCGGGTGGTTGGCCAGCAACCAGTCTGCGGTTTCCACGGCCAGGGTTTCGATCAGGCGGCGCGGTCTGGCCGCGGCGAGGGCTTGCAGTCCGACAGCCACGGCGTGGTAGTCGATGGTGCGTGCGATCTCGTCGGCCAGGCCGTCGAATCCCTGGCCGGGCACCATGCGCACGGTGAGCCAGAGGATTTGGGCGGTGGCGCGTTCTGCGTCCGGCACTCCGATGCAGGTGGTCACGCGCAGACGGCGGATCTCGATGGTGTCGGGCTGGGGCATCGCGCCGACGGGGGCAATCGAGCGGGCGTCGCGGCGGGGGCGCTCGAGCAGCAGGCGCAGCGCCGCCAGATCGGGCACGGTCAGATCCGGGCGGACCGCGGCGAGGATCTCCGGGTGCTGATAGCCGGTGAGCACGGCAATCGAGGTCAGGCCGCCGAAGCGGGCGGTTTCCACATCGTGGGTCATGTCGCCGACAAAGGCGGTTTCCGCCGGGTCGAGGCCGTGGGTGCTGAGAATCTGGTGGATCAGGTCGCGCTTGTCGAGCACCCCGGAGTAGGTGGCCTCGAAGCGCGCGCGCAGGCCGAAGCCATCCAATTGGCGCTCGAAGGTGCGGGAGTCCATCGAGGTGAGCACAAAGGCGCGGATGCCGCGCGCGGCGCACCAGGCAAGCTTCTCCCGGGCGTGGGGCAGCACGGTCACCGGCGTGAGCGCGGCGTCAAACGCGGTGCGGAAGCGGGCCTCCAGCTCGTCTAACGGGACGTGCGGCAGCAGCTCGGCGTAAAACTCGCGGTAGGGCAACCGGAACCGGCGGCGGAAGCTCTCGCGGTCGAGCGGCGGCAGGGCATGGCTCTCTAACACCACGTTGGTCGCCTCGATCACCGGGCCGAGATCATCCACCAGAGTGCCCGACCAATCGAAGATGAGGTTGCGGAACATGGGGAAGAATCTCTTGAATTCTAAGCATTAAATGCTAAACGGAAGAGTCTGCAGGGCCGCCTGCGATCGGCTCTTCGCTTAGAATTTAGGGCTTAGAATTTAGGGCTTA
>JBAXBG010000256.1:0-3962 GCA_037142115.1 Verrucomicrobiota bacterium
GCCGCGTTCTCACGAACGCGCCTACTGGCTTATCGTAGGCGTGCTGGTGACAGCACGCTGGCCCCGCGCTCACACATCGCTGTCCCCGGTTTGGGGACTATGCGGGTTGCCGCAGAACCCAATCATCCCTACAACGGTTGCAGGCTCTGCGCCCATCACGTGCTAACGGCACCTCGTGCCACTTGATCCCAACTGCAAGCTGTTCTCATCGATGACATTCCTACGTTCAAGTATCCCTGCGGTTGCCATCTCGCTGTGCTGGGTTGGCCTGGCCGCGCCGGCGCGGGCCGAGCTTCAGCTCGCCGCCATCTTCGGCGATCACATGGTGCTGCAACGGGATGCCGAACTCAAGATCTGGGGGACCGGCGTGGCCGGGGAGTCCGTCGCGCTCGCGGTGGATGGCAAACCCGCGGCCTCGGGCACGGTTGCAGGTGACGGTCGGTGGCTGGTGACACTGCCGCCTCACCCCACAGGCGGGGCTCACGAGCTCAGGGTGGCGGGCAGTCCGGGCAGTCCGGGCCGGACGCTGCACGACATTCTGTTTGGCGACGTCTGGCTGCTCAGCGGCCAGTCGAACATGGACTTTCCCTGCGACGGGATTCTCACGCGCGAGCTGCTGGCCGAGGAGAAAGCCAAAGCCGAGTTTCCCGAGTTGCGGTTGTTCACTGCACAACACCTCCGGCGCACCACCGGCGAGGTGGCAGGCGAGTGGAAGGCGAGCTCTTCCGCGACCATGGCGCGGTTTTCCGCCGCCGGGTATTTCTTCGGTCGGGAGCTGCACCACGAGCTCGGCGTTCCCATCGGTCTGATCAACGCCGCGTGGAGCGGCCAGCGCTCGGAATCCTTCACCAGCCGCGCGGCCCTCGAGAAAACCCCGGCCTTCGCGCCACTCAAGGCCCGCTGGGTGCAAATCACTGCGGATTATCCCGCGAAATTCGCGGTCTATCAATATGACCAGCTGCCCAAATGGCAGGCGGCGGCCGACAAGGCCAAACAGCAAGGCCGCGCATCCCCCAGGCCCCCCGCGGTCCCGAAAGGCGGGCCGGATGATGAAAATCGCCCGGGAGCACTCTTTGAGCGCCACATCGCGCCGCTCATTCCGCTCACCCTCAAGGGCATCGCCTGGTATCAGGGCGAGAGCAACGCGGATAACATCTCTGACGCCATCGCCTATCGCGCGATGTTTCCCGCAATGATCCAGGACTGGCGCGCCCGCTGGGGGTGGGACGTGCCATTCCTGTTTGTGCAACTCGCCAATTTCCACGCCGTTCAGAAGGTGCCGGTGCCGCGCGGCGATGCCTGGCCGTATGCCCGCGAATCACAGACTCTCGCCTTGAGCCTGCCACACACCGGGATGTCTTCGGCCATTGATCTCAATGACGACCCGGCCCAGATCCACCCCAAAGACAAGATCACCACCGGCCACCGCCTGGCCCAGGTCGCGCTGGCCAAGGTCTATGCCAGGCAAGTGCCTCACACCGGCCCGATCTATCAGAAAATGGCGGTCTCGGGCAACCGGGTGCGGGTCTCCTTCGACAACATGAGCGGCGGACTCAAGCCGCGCGGCGCGGCCGTCACCGGCTTTGCCATCGCCGGGGCCGACGGGGAATTCGTGTGGGGAGAGGCCACGGTGGACGGCACGGAGGTCGTTGTCTCCAGCCCGCAGGTGGCCGCGCCGGCGGTGGTGCGATACAACTGGGCCGACAATCCGATAGGAAACCTCTACGATGGTGCCGGACTTCCGGTTCTGCCCTTCCGCAGTGATCCGCAGACCGTGCCGGGGCTGGCGGTGGTTCCGCTCATCGGGCACGTCGTCACCCTGCGCGCCCTGATCAACGGCAAGTATGTGACCGCGTCGCAGGCAGCCAATGGTCCGCTCATTAACAACTCCGACCTCCGCGAGCGGGCGGAGCGCTTCACCGTCATCGACCGGGGATACGGCGAGGTCGCCCTCCAGTCGATGGCCAACGGCAAATTTGCGGCCAGCAACCCGAACGGCACCGACGCCTTCAAGTGCCACAGCGGCAACCTCGGCAATTACGAGACGGTGGAGCTGCTCGCCCTGGGGCGCGGGTCGTGGGCGATGCTCGCGGGCAGCAACCACAAGTATCTCTCAGCCGACCCGCTAGGAGCCATGCCTCTCGTCAATGACAGCGCAGAAGCCGGGCCGGCGCAGGCTTTCGAGATCTCGAGGCTGCCGTGAGCGCGGCCACGCGGTGCCTGGCAGCGGCGATCCATGATCGTTGGCGAGGAATGAATCGCCCGTGAATCCTTCCAGGCCCAGGCGACGACGGCCCGCCGCGACAAGCGCCGCAATGACGGAATGCCTTGTGTCCCCGTTTTGGGGACTATCAATCGTCCAAGCGCTGGTTGATAGTTTGGCAGTTCGTGCTTCCCGGCACCGTCTGGCACGCCCCAATGTACGACTACTACGTCGAGCTAGAAGCCCAACTCATTCCATCATCCATGAAAACTCCCGTCTGTCTGACCGCCCATTGCCGCCACACCGTCTTCACCCTCGCCCTTGCGGCTCTGTTGGCCGGCCATACAGCCCAAGCCGCGACCACGAACTGGACGGGTGGCGCCGGGGTCGGCAACACCGACGTGGCGACCGCCGCCAACTGGACGAGTAGCACGCTGCCGCCTTCCAACAACACCTGGGGCTTTTTTGCCGCGGGCACCTCCGGCACGACCCTCACCAACACCCTGACCTCTTCGGCGTTCAATGTGCAGGGCATCACCTTTGCGACCTCCGCCTACACGCTCTCGGGCAACACGTTTACCCTGACGGGTGATATCTCCAACACCACCGCGGCGGTGACCCAGACGCTCAACATGGACATCATCATGGGCTTGTCGAGTCACGCCTTCTCAAGCACCTGGAGCACGGGCAGCCTGGTCATCAAGGGCGTGCTCAGCGGCGCTTTCAATGCGGTTTTTGCCGGTTTGGGCACCATTACGTTGAATGGTTCGGTTTCCAACTCCTATGGTGCAGGCACCGGCTATGTTACCGCGGTGACCGGCGGCAGCACCCTGATCCTGGATTTCGCCAACATGTCGACGCCCACCGACCTGATTAAAAATGGCAGCACCCTGCAGCTTGGCACTGGCACCACCGGCGGTGGCAGTTTTCTGACCGTGAAAGGCAAATCCACAGGTGCCACCTCGCAAACGCTCGGGGCCGTGGCGCTCAACAATTACGCCAACACCATCGTGCTCAATTCCAATGGCGGCACCAGCACGACGCTGAACTTGGGCGTGATCACCCGCCTGACGGGCAATTCGTCGATCAACCTCGATCTCTCCTCGGCGAACACCGCAGTGAACTCCACCACGGCGGCGGGCACTCTCGGCTATGCGACGCTTAAGGATGCCAGCGGCACGGGATTCGCCCGGGCCAGCGGAACCGCCCTCAGCCGCCTGGGCGGACAGACCACGCTGCCCGTCGGCGCCACCACCGGCACGATCGACTACCTCAGCTCGGGCACCGTGACCAAAACCGCGGGCGCGTTTTCGGTCAATACCTTGACCCTTGACGGCAGCGGCGGGGTGGGCGCGCTGAATCTCGGTGGCTCGACCATGACCGTCACCCAGAAGGGGATTCTAACAACCGGCGCGAATGCCTACACGCTGTCCAACGGACAAGTGGGGGCCTTCAACACCGAACTCCTGATTCACACCATGGGCACTGGCGGGGTGACCCTCAGCGCGCTCATCGGCACGGTCAGCCAACCCCTGATCAAGAACGGTCCGGACACGCTGACGCTGTCCGCCACCAACACTTATACCGGAGGCACCATCATCAACGGCGGCACGCTCAAGGCCGGATCGACCCAGGCGTTCGGGGTGGGCTCCGCCGTCACCCTGTCCAACAATGCCGGCGCGGTGCTCGATATCACGGGTTTTGACACCACCGTGGCTTCCCTGATTAGCTCGGGCCCTTCCAGCATCACGTTGGGCGC